>JBAKGE010000086.1:0-8540 GCA_037191085.1 Porphyromonadaceae bacterium
TGGGAAAGGACGTTGCAAAGACAATATTTGGATAGAACGCTTCTGGAGAAGTATCAAACAGGAACATATCTATCTTAATCCAGCCGATACAGTCTCAGAACTAAGGCAGGGGATAGGGAAGTGGATAAAGTTTTATAACTATGAGCGCCCCCACCAAAGTATCACCAAGCTACTCCCTGCCATGGAATATGGAATAGTAGTAGCTGCATAACAATAACCAATAACTATGTAAAGAGAAAGAATAATGAGTACGTTTGTAACAGTGAAAGAAAAAACACTAGCCCGTTGTCGAAAAATGGGGAGTACTATAAATCTTCCGCCCTCACACCTCTTGTCTTTATATTTATCAATGATTCTTTCAGCTTGAGAAAGCAATAGTATTTGGCAAGGGGTAGAAGTTTTTTGTCGTGGAGTGAAAATCCACTTCTTGCCATTAATTATTTTAATGTCGTCTTCAGTTAGGTTACGGACATCAATGTAGGATAGACCTGTAAAACACAAAAAGAGAAACATATCCCGCACCACATCAAGACGCTGTAAGACGAGTTTTGCTCGAGAAAGAAGGGCAAGCTCATCATCAGTCAGATATCCACGATCCGTTTTCTTTTTAGGAAAACTGAGACCATAAAAAGGATTCCTGTCAATTAGCTCATTGCAATAGGCGTACTTAATGGGCTTGCCTAACAAAAACATATACTTAACCACAGTATTGCGGTCATAACCGACATAACTCCCCAAGTAGTCTTCATAGTCATGTATTACCGACTTAGTGACTTCGCCAGCTTTAATATCCTTTCGTCGATATTTGAAAGACAAAAATTCTTCGAAGTTTCTTCGAGCACAAAGGTGTCTGCGATAGGTAGTAGCTGTTATTTTTCCAGTAGATAACTTCTCACTCATTTCTTCCTCGTCAAGGTCAAAAAGCTGAGACATGTATACAAGATGGGTCTTTTTCCCGTTAAGAGCACTTCTTAGGGTATCTAAAGAGAGATTGTTATCATTGAAAAGTTGCTCTGCTGTAAAAATCACTTTTTGCTCCAGCTTTTCTAACGTCTCATTCATTTGAAGTGCTTGAGGGTGCGCTTCGACCACTCGATTATTAGTTATCATGTCAGGATTAACAGACAACCCAACTTGACCCAGAGAAATCCTTGACCCATTCAAAGAAACTCTCATCATAATAGGACTTTCTCCTTTGCTCCCTTTTTTGTTCCTAGGGTAGAAGCTAACCCTCATTTGAAGCTCGGTTCTCATAACTATTCTCATATTGTTATTCGCTAAATGATGAAAAAATCGAAAATCGAACGAGAATAAGATGAAAACCGCTGTGGTCACAAAATCTTAACTTTTTTGTCTGTGACCAAATTGTAACCACCTCTCAAAATGAGAAGATGTAACCCAATGAAACAAAGAGGTTTCAGTAAGTGTTAATTTGAAACACTTTTTGATACACTATTTTTCTGTTTGTGTCTTTTGTGTTTCTTGGTAGAATTTGTTGAAACAAAAATAAGCACCGCAAGTCTTTGACTTACAGTGCTTATCGGCTTTGTTGTGTCTTACCTCAAACAGTTAATGAAACATCGTTTGATACACTTTAGAGCCGAAGACGGGACTCGACCCCGTGACCTACGCATTACGAATGCGTTGCTCTACCAACTGAGCTACTTCGGCGAATTGCTCCGCAAAGGTAACACTATTTATTGTATATACGAAAAGAGAATTGACTACCTCTCCTTTCCCTTTGGCAAAACATCTTTCACAGAAAAAGAGGAAGAGAATATCCTATGGTTATAATCTTGGACAATAGCACGAAGTAGATTAGCGTAGTGCTCCACCGTCTTTTCTGAAGGATCAACCACTACATCCGTCTGCAGGTGCTTCACTGGGCTTGTTGCTGTTATATTACCCGCTGTGGTCATTGCGATAGTTGCATCTTTAGTAAAGAGCAAGTATTGCCCACCAAAGAAGTTGAGCGCAAAGTGTTCTGCCGACCTATCAAATACATTATTACCGTAGCTCAGCACTGGCTCGGTGTTCCCAGTTAGATAGAGGAGCGTAGGCATGATATCAGCGTGCTGCACGACGTATTCATTGATTTCACCCTTCAGCTTACCTTGAGGATCATAGAAAGCAATAGGGACAGCTGCGTGCCCTGCCAAATTGTCATAGGCAGGGAGATCAGTCTGGTTGGTATGATCCGCTGTAAGTACAAAGAGCGTATTTTGAAACCATGGTGCATCCTTTATCTTTTCGAAGAATTGGCATAAGGCATAGTCGGCATACTCAGCTGTCTTATGTATTGGCAGAGAACCGCCCTTAAATTGATTATTAAATTGCTTCGGCACTTTGAAGGGATAGTGATTAGAGAGAGAAAAGAAAAAGGCGCCAAAAGGTTCCTTCAGATGATCCATATCACTAGCCATTGCTAATTCGAAGGGCAAGTCATGAATACCCCACTCACTGTACATATCCCCTTTGCTATTGGGATGCTGTGCCAGATAGTCGTCTCCTGTATACTGTTGGTCTACCCCAAGCTTTTGGAGAAATGGGAAAAATCCCATAGCGCCCTCACTATCTCCATGGTAAAACTTAAGGGTATAACCCTCACGCTTTAGAGCCAATGGAAGTCCTGTATCGAAGCTATTGAAGTGCTGGTAATTGGACATTTCCCAATCTTTATCATTGAATGTACCACCGAAAGAGGGGAGTGAAACAAATATAGACGGGAAAGACTCTACCGACCGTTTGCCAGAGGCAAAACCATAACGAGCATATAGGGTATGAGGAAGCAAGCTATCAAGAAAAGGAGTCCTACTTGTATGTCCCTCTACCCCTTGATTGAGAAAGCCAATGTACTCGCTCGCCATACTCTCCATGATGATGACCATCACATTCCGCCCTCGCATAGAGCCAAAGAGGGAATCATTCTCAGACAGCGGAGCAGCTTGATAGTATGGGGTGAAGATATGAGGCAACTCCTCATCGGTATAAAAATCATATTCATGCCGTGCTTCTGTACCTTTTAGTAGCGCAATTGGTGTATTCAATAGGATAGGATATTGATCCTGACTACTCATCCGACTGACTACCTTATCGAGTGCAACGGGTGTACCCTCAAAGTCCCAGCGCCCACGCATACTGAAGAAGATGAAGACAATCAAAACCAGAGATAGTAGTATATTTAGCCAAATCGGAAGAGCTCTCTTTTCAGTCCTTTGGAAGCGAACCAATCGATAACCCAATATACCAAGTAGCAGCAATATAACGAATGAGAGCGAGAGCGGCCAGTGCTCAATAATAAAGTCCTTGTAAAGACCCACATAGCTCTTTCCCTCGAACTCCGAAAACACCTCCATATTAACCCTTCTCAAGACAAAAGGGAAGTAACCAATATCAGAGATATTAAGGAATAATACTACGGTAAAGGGGACAAAGTAAGTAAGATCTTGAAGCGCCTTGAACCATCGGCTCATCTCTACCTTAAGAGGCAATAGTCCACCAACAAGCCTCAATACATAGTAGAGGAGAAAACCATAACCGATGACCACCATATCAAGGGTATACCCCCCTTGCATAAGGTTGAATAGCTGATCGGCGCTAATCTCTTTGAAAAAGCCCTTATTGAAAAAGTAAAAAAGGAGACGACACGCCTGCATCATCACGATTGCCAATAGAGTATGGGCAAGAATAACTATCCACCTGTTGTTAGTCTTTATCATATCACGAACCAACGCTTATCTAGTAGTAATACAAAACTCAAATTATCCCTCACCGATAGTGTAGATAGTCTCTTGAAACCTACAATAGTGTAGGTTTTATGGGCTATTCTCAAAGGGGAACGATTGCAAAGTTACCCATAATCAACATTATACAAAAAGTAAAATGCATCTGAACGACACTCATCAAATATGGACACTAGAGCGTGGTCCTCCTAAGAAGATGCTGAGCGCCTCCTATAGCTTGCTAATGAAGCCTACAGGGCGCACACTCAGCGGCTCGCGAAACTAGGGAAATTTATTCCAGCATTACTCTCAAATCTACCACTTTTTGAGTTGTCTAGTTTTTGGGGAGTATTATAGATATTCCATAGATAATATCTTTCCACAACACATCTTGCAGGGATGTGCCGGAATGCACGAAATCAGAACCACTCAACAAAAACGAATCATGGCTACCTATGAGTCTCGCTCTCTTCTTATCATCCATCTCTTGTGTCATAAATACAAACTATTCGTTTTTTTTATTCGACGCGGTGTTACATATAAAAATGGGAACTACCAAATTTTGTTGCATTTTTATCAGCACTCAGATATTTTCCACAAAATTGAAGTCCTCCTATTCAAATAAAATGACTGCTAACATTTCCTTAGAAGCACAGATCCATATGAAAACCTGCCACTCTCAGGAACGAAGAGGAGTATCTTCTGTCCTTGCTTTATCTCTTTTGTTCTGATCAATTCGTCTAACGCCACATAGATAGCAGCGGATCCGATATTCCCAACAGAAGTCAGGTTTGTAAACCACTTCTCTTTCGTCAGGGCAATACCACGAGCCGTAATTTCATCATTCAACTTTTCGTAGAAGAACATAGAGGAGACATGTGGTATCACATAATCTATTTCTTCTGCTTTTACATCATGCTTGGAAAGAACTGCTTCTATGTGATCTACCCAGTATCTGATAATGTGCTTCTTCAGCTGACGAATATCTTGTTTTCCCACAAGAACTCCACGCTCTTTAATCTCTTCAGGAGTATATTCTTTCCAGCTTTTCAGACGTCCATCGGATTGTAGTTCCGAAGCCATGAACATACACGTCGGCAACTCATTGGCGTAAGAAGTCATCTCAATCCATTCTATCTTCAAAGGATAATCTCCTTCCGGATGATCTTGTACCAAAACAGCTCCTGCACCATCCGACAGCATAAACCTCATAAAGTCCTTTTCAAAAGCCATATATGGGTCTTTATCCGGACTATTATGTGTCACTTCATATTCGGGATCATAGAATTTCGACACCAATGCGGGGGAGGTCAGTTCAGAAGCCACACAGATCGCCTTTTCATGCAATCCTGCAAGAATGTTGCTGTAGCAAATTTTCAATGCCTGCAAAGATGTTAGGCAAACGCCGGCAGAAGAAAAGATCTCCATAGGGAAGTTGCCCAACTCTCCGTGAAGCATCGAGGCGTGCGATGGAAGTAGTTGATCGGGAGTACTTGTTCCACAAGCAAGAAGGGTAACATCAGTGGGGACAACCTTGTTCATAAATAAACTTTCTACCGCCTCCTTTGCCAATTGTGCATTGGAATGGGTCACCCGATGCTCTTTATTTAATCCGTAATATCGAGTCTTAATCCCATTCTGTCTCAACACAATCGAACGTACCCTTGAAGGTCTTCCTCCAATCAAACCTATATAGTCCTCCATCTCTTCATTATTGATCGGAGAGTTGGGTAGATAGGATGCAATCTTGTTGATATATGCACTTTTATCCATAGCGACATTATTTCATAAGTTGTTGCTTATATATGTACTCCCATTGTTTTCGTAACACTGAAACAGAGAGGTTATCAATCATCGCCCCTTTGAAAGAGAGTCCCAAATACAAGTGATGAAAGGTCTCTGCGAGCAATGTTGTATCTGTTTCGGGGCGTATTTCGCTTCTTTCCTTGGACAGATTGATAGTATTGACCCAAGTCTGTATCGTTTTCTCTTCATAGATCCGGACCTTCTCCTCCCAAGTTTCATAATGATCTTTCAAGTACAAAATGAAACTCATAAAACTGGCAGATGTAACACCCGCATCTACACCTTGCAGAAAGTATTCCATTCGAGTTTCGATGATGGACAAGCACTTATCCATAAAAGCCTTTAGAGGAGTTGGACTGCTCAAATACTCCTCTCCATAGTCCACATCTTCAAGGAATACGAAGATGAATTGATCCGCAACGTGTTTGAATAAATCTTCTTTATTACTGAAGTGATGAAAAATAGCCCCTCTTGTGACTTTTGCAACACGTTCTATATCCGTAAAACTTACAGCATCATATCCTTTTGACAGAAAGAGCTTAAAACTCTCCTTGAGTATTGCTTCTCTCTTTTTTGTTTCTTTTCTTTCCATTCCAATAGAAATAAATACAGACCGATTGGTTTTGTTTGCTCGATGCAGGTTTACAGATAAAAATCGAAACAACCAAATTTCTCGCAAACTTTTTTCGATTTTTCTTTTTCATCCCATTCTTTCCCGTGATTTCCCTACGCCTTTACGGGCAAGATTGTTGCTTATATATTGGGTGTTCGATAACAAATAACTCATTTAATCACAAAGAATTATGGAATCGAACAACAATGACAATTATGTGCTGGTCTTGGAAGACCGCACGCAGGTAAAAAATGAAAAAGAGGTGGGAAAACTCTCCGTGGTCTCCGGTATTGACGATGAGGGCAATCTCAACACCACCGAAGCGAAGATGGCACACCAAGCAGCATTTCTGAAGTTCAGCAGCAAGGACAGTCTACTAAAGAACTTCATGACGAACTTCCTCAAACAGTTCAACAATCCAACCCACTTTGGTCTGTACAAGGTCTTGGCAAGCAACGTGGAGCAAGGCGTGGATAATCTCCGCACCCTGCTCCAAAGCCGTGAGAAGCCCGAAACTCAGGAGCAATTGGCAAAAATGGGTGTGCCCTTTGAGGACTATCTACCCCGGCAGAAGAACGCCACCGCCATTGACCCCGAAAAGGTGGATTGGGCAATGCTTGACAAGCTGGGGCTTTCCCGAGAGCGTTTGGAGCAGAGCGGAGAACTGGACAAAATGCTCAACTGGCAGAAAAGTGCTCTCACCACCGTTACTGTTCCTTTTTGCGGTATGGATATCCGTACCGAAGCCCGTCTTGCATTCCGCACAGATGATAAGGGCAATATCGGCTTGGCCATCCACCCTTTGAGAAAAGAGCCACAGCTTGACTATCCCTATATGGGCTATAAGTTCTCGCCCGAAGAGAAGGAGCAACTTCTTTCCACAGGCAACCTTGGTAAGACCATTGAGGTAACACCCCAAAACGGGAATTCTTTCTCCGCCTATGTCTCCATTGACCCACAGACCAACGAACTCATCGCCCTGCGTGCCGACCGAGTGGTCATACCCCAAGAAATCAAAGGGGTGAAGCTCTCGGATGAACAATACAAAGACCTTGTAGAAGGGAAAGCGGTAAAAGTGGAAGGGATGACCGCCAAGAGTGGCAAGTCTTTCGATGCAACTCTGCAGGTCAATGCCGAGAAGAAAGGCATTGAGTTCATCTTTGACAACAGTCGTAGTTTTAGAGAACGACAGCAGCAGACAGAGCGGCAGGGAGCACCTCATAAACTCTGCGGTTTGGAACTTTCAGACAAACAACGAGAAGCCTTGGACAGTGATCGCACGCTTTATCTGAAGAATATGATCGATAAGGAGGGCAACTTTTTCAATGCCTACGTTCGTATGGACAAGGAACAGAATCGACCACGTTTCTATAAGTGGAATCCGGACAAGAAACAGAATACAGGGAAAGTAGAAGCCGTGGCAGAAGAACACAAGACTCAGGTAGCCGTGAATAACCACGGTAAGACTAATGAGAGCACCAAGCACGTGAAAGAGCCGCTGAAGACCGGACAAACACAGCCTACAGCTGCCCAGCAACAGAAACAGGACGAGAACAAACAGAAAAAGTCCCGTGGACACAAAATGTAACCTTTAATCCTATTACCCACTATGACAACTTGTATTATTGCCGAGAAACCCTCGGTAGCCCGAGACATAGCCCGAATCGTGGGAGCAACCGGCAAGCAGGACGGATATTTGGAGGGTAACGGCTATCTCGTTACTTGGGCGATGGGACACCTGATTACGCTCGCCATGCCCGAAGCATACGGTTTTGCTTCTTACAAAGCCAAAGACCTACCCATCCGTCCCCATCCTTTCCAACTCATTGTCCGCCAAATTCGCAAGGACAAGGAGTATATATCCGATCCGGCTGCTCTCAAGCAACTCAATGTGATAGACTCCTGCTTCGACAGGGCTGAGCGTATCATCGTTGCCACCGATGCAGGACGGGAGGGTGAGTTAATATTCCGTTGGATTCACCAATATTTGAATTGTCAAAAGCCTTTTGATCGATTGTGGATTTCTTCCCTGACAGACAAAGCCATTCGCGAGGGCTTGGCTCATCTCAACCCGGGAAGTAACTACGATAATCTCTATCATTCTGCCAAGGCACGGGCAGAAGCCGATTGGCTCGTGGGCATCAATGCCAGCCGAGCATTGTCCATCGCTAAGCGTGGCGGTTATTCGCTGGGGCGTGTACAGACCCCAACCCTTGCTATGGTCTGCCGTCGGTATATAGAGAACCGTGATTTTTCTTCCGTACCCTATTGAAAACTCTCCACTCTTATGAAGAAAGAGGGCATGTCGATGAAAGCCGTGTGTGAAACCGCATTTGACAATGCAAACAATGCCCAATCCTCTTTCGTTACGCTCAAAGGAATAGGTTTGCTTACTGTTG
>JBAKGE010000087.1:0-8486 GCA_037191085.1 Porphyromonadaceae bacterium
GAGTTGATCATCCCGCTCTTCGCCATCTGGGGTGTATCGAGCCAATTCGAGACAGGTCTGAGTTTCTATCGTCTGCTGTATCAGAGTACCGGGGAGTCCGAGAGATTGCATTTTGGACTTGATAGTTTCTTTGGAGAGCTCTGAGGTAGGGATATGAAACTTAGCTGATAAATAGCTATTGAGACCACGCAGAAGTGCTTCATAGTAGGCGAGATGGTCGCCTGAGTGACGCTTGCTGGCAGCGAGCTTGAGATACCTGCGTGCCATGGACCCCGCACGCTTGGCACGCGACTCGATGGTCTCGAGACTCTCGGAACGGCGATAGCGAATCAGAAAGAGGAGTGCTATGCCAATTAGGAGGATGGCCACATAGCTTAAACCATATGCAAGGTAACTGATCTGTGTAGCAGACCTACCACTGCCAATTGTTTTTAGGTAGCGAATGTCTTGGTTGAGTATTTTGATCCTCTCCTTATCATTGAAGTTACTTACTTCCGAGGATGAGGGCGAATTGCTACCCTGATCGACATGCACTTTTTGCGCTGGAAGCGTAATTGTGCGGTACTGTCCTTGTGTAGTATCGAAGTAGGAGAACTTGACCTCGGGGATGACGTAATCGCCTTTGAAACGAGGAACAGCGATGTACTGTTTCGTTTTCCATCCCGTTTCTCCTGATCCTATGAGTGCTATATTGTCTTCCTCCTTGGGATCGTAGACTTCGAAACCCTCCGGAAATTCTACCTCTGGGACTTGAGCGAGCTTCAGGTTGCCTTTACCCTCCAGTTTGAGAGTCATCGTGTAGCTCTCGTTCGTCTTGGTAGTGTAGTTTGGGATGTCAGAAACGAGATTAAAAGAGCCGACAGCACCGGTGAAACCCTCTGGCTTAGGGGTAGGAAGAGCCTTGATCTTGACAGCAAATGGGGAAGAGTTAACGGTACGGCGCTTCTGGGTATACTGACCGATGATACTTCCAAACGCCCCGAATGTGGGATCTTCCTGTCGCTCTGAGATCAGCAGATCAAATGACCCTGCAGGGATCGTGAGGGTACCCGCCTTTTGAGGAAACAGTATGTATTGGCTGAGGATAGCTGTATAGTAGACGGTGCCATTGTGCTCTTCGGTGTCGAGCTGTATGATACTATCGCGCTCTACATCCCGTTTGACGAAACCGTCAAAGTCGGGAAATTTGACGTTGAGGAACTCGAACTGTGGGTTGTAGGCATAGAGCTTAAAGGTGACGAGGAAACCCTCCTGTTCGTATACATTCTGATTACTAGTACTAACGGTGACGAAGAAATCTTTGCCCGAGCCTTGAGACACTGTGGTGTTTCCGCTGGTGTCGGCATCAGACGGATTGCTTCCTCTGCTGCTGTAGGCTGCACTCTGGCTGAAGACTTTGATACGTTTCTCTTTCGTCTTGTACGTTGAGCTACCGACAGTCACTGTGGCTGAGGGAATAGTATAATCCCCAGCCCTATTAGCGATGAATGTGTAGGTGAAAGTCTTGGTGGATGTACGACTCATGTTACCATTGATGATACTCACACTGGTAGAAGTAGCTTCGGCAGGACCATATAGAAGATCAAGCCCATTCACAGATGGAAGTTTGATGTCACGGGCCTTACTGGTATTTAGTATAAACTGTACGTTGAAGTGTTCTCCCTCAACTATTTTGTGTGGCACCACGACGTCTATCGACACTTGGTCCTGAGCTACACCTACAATCGAAGATAGTACGAAGAGTAATAGGGTTAGATATTTTTTCATATCCTAAGGATTGCGTTCGATCTTACCAATTCTTCTGTCTGCTACGAGACTGACTCTGCTGTTTTTGTTTATCCACTTTCTGTTGCGTAGCCTTCTCATCTTGAAGGAATGCTTTAAGGATCTTTTCAGCATTTTCTTTGGACATCTGTTGTTCTTGTGGCTGCTGTGGCTGGTCCTGCTGTTGTGGGTCCTGTTGTTGCTGATCCTGTTGCTGATCTTGTTGCTGGTTCTGCTGATCTTTATTCTGATCTTGCTGTTTGTCGTCCTGACCACCCCCGCTATCACCGCTTTGCTTCTCTTTCTCGAGGAGTTTTTGGGCAAGGGCAAGGTTGTAGCGGGTCTCTTCATCGCTTGGTCGACGACGAAGCGATGCTTTGTAGCATTCAACAGCCTTTTCATACTCCTTGTCCTTCATGAATACGTTGCCTGCATTGTGTGCCAAGTCAGCCTGACGATCGGGGGTATATTGCTCTATATTCTTGAGGGACTCGGTATAGAGTTTACCAGCCTCCTGTGTGCGGTCGGTATGGTAAAGCGTATTTGCTAAATTGTACCTTGCTATGGGATCTTCACTATTAATTTCGAGAGCCTTTCGGAAATCTATTTCAGCTACTTTGTAATCTCCTTTTTTATAGAGCAGATTACCCGATCTATTCAGTTCGCGAACCTTCTTCTGTGCCGATGCCGGAGTGCTGGCATTAAAGGATAGAAGAGTAATCAATGTTATGATGATATAATACTTTCTCATACTTTGTGTTCTTAGGGATTATTAGTCAAAGAGTTTCATCCTGCGGAGGTACCTGTTCTTACGATCGAGAAAGAGGAAGTCGAAGAGCAACAATAACAGTGCTGGAACAAGGAAGTAGTAATAGATCTCGTTGTATGCAGCATACCGTGTTGTTTCCATTTTTGACTTTTCCAGATTCTCTAAACTCTTTTGTATTGATCTGACTGTCCCAGAGATATCACCAGCATGGATGTAGACCCCACCACTGGCTCTAGCGATTTGCTTACACATTTCCTCGTTAAGCTTTGTGATCACGACCTGTCCAGTCTCGTCTGTCATGTATCCACCGCTGATGAGTGGAATGGGGGCTCCGGCTTCGGAACCTATCCCAATTACACTGACGAGAACATTCTGTTCCTTGGCACGTTTTACGGCTTCTATCGCTTCGCCTTCGTGGTTTTCTCCGTCAGTGATGAGGACAATTGCTTTCTTTGTTTTGGTCTCCGTTGAAAAGCTACGTAATGCCATGTCTACGGCTTGACCTATTACAGTTCCTTGCGCGGAAATAAGCTCGGGAGATGCTTCATCTAGAAACATCTTGGCGGAGACGAAGTCAGCGGTTATTGGTAGCTGTATATATGCTTCGCCAGCGAAGAAGATTAGCCCAATCTTATTATTTGACAGTCGATCCACCATTCTTGAGACAATGGCTTTTGCCTGAGCCAACCTGCTGGGTTCTACATCCCGGGATAACATGGAATTGGAGATGTCCATACAGACCATTAGTTCTATTCCTTCCAGCTCAACTGTCTCGACTTTAGAACCTAGTTGAGGTCTCGCGAGCGCGAAGACGAGCAAAGCAAGTGCCCCGATAAGGATGATATCTTTGACCAGTTTGCGACGGAGGGATAAGTCCGGCATCAGCTCTTTCACCAACACTGTGTCGCCGAACTTTTTAAGTGCCTTGCGCTGACTGCGGATACGTAGAAAGGTGAATGCCAACATCCCAGCAATAGGGATGAGGAGAAGTAAAAGATATGGATATAGAAATCTCATCGTCGTTCTGTATGCTCTTAGTCTGCAATCACTACGGGAGTGATCTGAATAGTGTGCTACGGAGGAGTAGTCCTATGAATGCCAGAGTTAATGCTATTCCTACCCAGAAGTAAAAGTATTCAGTCTTCTGCGTAAAATTTTCTATTCTTAGCTTCACTTTTTCCATTTGGTCTATCTCACTGTATATGGCCTTCAGGCTCTCGTTATCTGTAGCACGGAAGTAAGCTCCGCCTGTGGTACTAGCTATACTCTTCAGCATCTCCTCGTCAATCTCTACCTGCATAGGCTGGTACTCGATACCAAAGACTGTATTGACGGGATAGAGAGCTTTGCCCCTCGTCCCCACCCCGATAGTGTACACTCGTATCCCGAAGCTCTGTGCTATTTCTGCAGCAGTCCTTGGGGAGATAGCTCCGGCATTGTTGGTTCCGTCGGTGAGAAGTATGACTACTTTGCTTTTCCCCTCTACGTCCTTGAGTCTGCTTACAGCAGTGGCAAGGCCATTGCCTATCGCAGTACCATCTTGGATGAGTCCCATTTCTACGGTATTGAGGAGATTGAGGAGAACTCCATGATCAGTGGTCAATGGACACTGAGTGTAGCTTTCACCCGCAAATACCACAAGCCCTATATTGTCGTGTGGTCTGGAAGCGATGAAGGACGATGCTACCATCTTGGCCGCTTCTATCCGGTTGGGCTCAAGATCACGTGCCAGCATGCTTGCGGAGATATCTAACACCATGTTAATGTGTATACCCTCTGTACTCTCTTCGGAGTGTGATGACATGGTTTGTGGTCGTGCGAGAGCAGTGACAGTGGCAATGTAACTAAGTACTAACAATCCAAAAGGCAGCCAATGCAGCCTACTACGCCACCCTCTCTTCATGTTCTTAAATGCCCCCGTTGTACTGAGCGTAAAGGTCGCCGGATCCCTGAGGCGTGCAATGTACAGATAGATGACAGGTGGTACTACGAGAAGCAGGAGAAAGAAATGTGGGTGTGCAAATGTCATGCTTTGTCCTCCTTTCTGTCTTCTACACGTATGCTATCCTCTGATTTCTCTTCTTCCTTTTCCTGAGGCTTGTTTTCTTCAATAAAAGCCACCGCAGCACTCATCAGACTAACGTTTTCGTCGGAGCTCGCACGATATTGTGCGAACTTTGCAAGGTCAGCAGTCTGCAAGATTTTCTTCAGTTCCATGTACATTCGATCTCTGCCCACGAGAGAGTTGAATGTCTCTAGAATCTCTGTTGAGGTCCTCTCTGCGGTCTCCATGCCGTACACACGCCATAGGTAGTGACGGAGGATGTCGGTCATGCGGGTATAGTATTCCTTAATCTGGTTTTTCTCCCACAGCTCCTCGCTCTTTAGCTGTCTCATGCCCATGATTGCTTCTTCGTAGGGATCAAGAGCAGGCTTCGGGACCACGGCGGAACGTTTCTCTTTTGGTTGACGTAGGTACTTGACGAGGAAGTACGTTAGTACTCCCACAGCGATGAGACCGAGAAGGATGTATAGGTACAGCAGATAATCGGTCCATACGAAGTCAGGTTTCCACGTCCCTTTTATATCCGCATACTGGTTTGGGTGATCTATATCTACGGGAACAGTGTTGACGATCAGGCTTGGTGGGGTCTCCTCCTGCACCAGCGTAGAGCCTACCATAGCTTGTATGTTGCGTAGTACATATGTGGCAGAGTCAAATGACGTCAGCACCACATCGTATACTATTCTGTTCAGTTTGTCCGTTTCTGTTACCGAGTCCACCATACTCACGGATAGTATTTCCACTCCTGTCACGAGTGTATCCTTTGGGAGCACGATCTCTGCTCGTGTCCCCACTGGGTAAACGATGCTTACGGTCATCTTCGCCTGCTCACCAATAACTATCGATGATGGCTCTATCGTCGTTATTACACGAGTTTCCTGTGCCTCAGCAATGCCCGTAGTGACAAGCAGCATCCCCAAGCACATGAGTACAGATTTGCGTATTTTGTCTATTCCTATCATTTACTTTCTGTGACTAAAAAGGCGCTGAAGTGCAGGTACGAAATCTGCATTCGTCTGGGTACTCACGCTGCTCACGTCATACTTCCGAAACGTATCCTGCATATACTTGGTCAGTCCTTGCCAATACTCTCGATACTGTCTGGCGATGCGTGGTGAGGAACTGTCCACTATCATCATTTTGCCCGTCTCTGCATCCTTGATCCTCAGTAACCCTACGCTTGGGAGTTCCGCTTCGTGAGGGTCAAATACCTGCATTGCCAGCAGATCGTGCTTACGTCCTACGACACTGATCGTGCGCCCGTAGTTACTCTCATCAATAAAATCCGATAGCATGAAAAGGGTACAACGCTTCTTCTGCACATTGTTGGCATACTCCAAGGCTGCAGAGAGATTTGTTCCCTCTCCTGTAGGCTCCAGCTTGAGGATCTCAGATAGGATGCGGAGCACGTGCTTACGACCTTTACCCGGTGGAATGAACTTTTCCACTCTGTCGGAGTAGAAAATTACCCCGACCTTGTCATTATTCGTGATTGTGCTAAAGGCAAGTGTCCCCGCGATTTCGGCAATGAGTTGACGCTTGGAGCGTGCTTGGGTACCGAATAGTCCACTCCTCGATACATCTACCACGAGCAGCATCGTCAGCTCACGCTCCTCCTCGTATACCTTTACGTAGGGTTTGGCATATCTCGCCGTTACGTTCCAATCTATGTCACGTACGTCATCTCCGATCTGGTATTCGCGTACCTCACTGAAAGACATCCCTCTACCCTTAAACGCAGAGCGATATTCCCCAGAAAATATGTTCTGGGACAATCGATTCGATTTAATCTCTATTCGACGTATCCGCTGTAGTAATTCTTTGGTGTCCATGTACGACTGTCTCCGATTTCGAGAGCCACTCACTCGGGTCAATGATCTGAAGATTGTACCCTGCTACTTCCGGTCTGCGGTTGGGGCATAATCAGGGTACTTCTACCTTATTCAATATCTCGTTGATGATCTCTTCAGGCACAAGGTTATTCGCCTCTGCTTCGTAGCTAAGTGCTATGCGATGGCGGAGGACGTCGTGGCATACAGCGCGCACATCCTCAGGGATTACGTATCCTCTATGCTTGATGAAAGCATATGCGCGAGCAGCGAGAGCCAGATTGATAGATGCGCGAGGTGAGGCACCATTGCTCACCATACCTCGGAGGTTTGCCAATCCTGCTTCGGCCGGGAATCGGGTTGCGAAGACAATGTCCACTATGTACTTGTGTATCTTCTCGTCCATGTATACCTGATGTACGATCTCTCGTGCGTGGAGGATCTGATCTTTGGACACCACGGGACGTACTTCCACCTGCTCCTGTCGTATCTGTGACACTACGATCTGGCGCTCTTCTTCTTTGGTGGGGTAACCTACGTTTACTTTGAGCATAAAGCGGTCACTCTGTGCTTCGGGCAGCTGGTACGTCCCCTCCTGATCTATGGGGTTCTGTGTCGCCATTACGAGGAATGGAGCCGGGAGTTTGAAAGTCTGCTCCGCTATCGTCACCTGACGCTCTTGCATAGCTTCCAGTAGAGCACTCTGTACCTTGGCCGGTGCACGGTTGATTTCATCCGCGAGAACAAGGTTGGCGAAGATAGGACCTTTCTTGATGCTAAAGGTCTCATTCTTCTGGCTATATATCTGAGTACCTACTACATCGGCGGGGAGGAGGTCGGGAGTAAACTGGATGCGGCTATAGTCTGCATCCATGAGGTTTGCAAGGGTCTTGATCGCGAGGGTCTTTGCCAAACCGGGGACACCCTCCAGGAGGATATGACCATCGGCTAGCAGACCTATCAGCAGGCTCTCACGCAGGTGCTTCTGGCCTACAATCACACGCCCCATGCCACTCTCGAGAAGGTCGAGAAAACCACTCTCCCGCTCTATCAGTTCAGTCAGAGCTCTTACATCTACGTTATTGTCCATGTTTTGATTCCTACTTTACACCCTCTACACTGCTTGCGATATCGTAGTGGGTGTTCTATTTTGATGACTATCTAAATTTATCGATTGTACTGTACACCATCCCTCACCTCAACCCTTTATTTCTAAAGTGTTCCGACAAAGATAATCATTTCGTTTTACCTGCAAAGAGCTATCCTTATAACAATTCTTAAAATCCACTTTACTCTCACCTCTCTTTGCTCTCCTCAGTGAGCAGATATTCTAAGTCTCCTATACTCCTTCGCTCGACCGTCCGGTTTCCTTACTCTCTGATTTCCCGTTCCCCCTGTATGCATGTACGAATGTCCCATTTCCGGATTTACTTGGTGTCTGTTTCCAATTGTCTAGGCGTTGTCGGGTGAGTAAAAGTGACAGCGTGGTGGAGCGAGGAGTGAAGGAGGTATGAAAAAAGCTCTGGGTCGTTGACTTGCCGACGTCCCAGAGCTTTCCGGATGAATCTCCGGGTCATTGCTTCATCGATGACCCAGAGAAATTTTTTATTCTTTCGTGCACTCTTATGTTCTTGTGCTTTTCTTTCAACTTTGATATCGTGGTGGGTTCTCTGAGTGAAACCCTGTGAAGAGGGTGGAGTGGTATGGGGATGTAACGACAGAAAACTGTGGAATATGAGTGGGGTGTAATGATGTCCAATTGGCGCGAATGTGTTACCTTTGTTTATTCGGTCAGTTAACCGACGTGTTTTTAACGTTTAATCTTGAATTAATATGAGTATGCGGAGTCGTTTTTGGATTGTATTGTGTAGTGTCATTCTGGTAGTGGGTTGTGCTGATAAGTCTAAAGATCGCAGTGAGGGAGTGTCTCCTTCGCTCAAGATAGGGGCTATGTCGTCCATGGACTATATTCCATTTATTGTCGCAGAGGAAATGGGTTTCTGCGATTCGCTGGGGGTGGATGTGGAGATTGTGAAGCGCATGACTCATGAAGGAAGAC
>JBAKGE010000088.1:0-8456 GCA_037191085.1 Porphyromonadaceae bacterium
CTCTGGTCTTCGTTACAGCACTGTTCTTCACTTGCTCTGCCTTCACCTTCCTTACAGGCAGAGGAGAAAGTACCCCCTTTACCAAACTCTTTGTCTTTCTCCTAAGCGTGGTAGCCATACTCTTCACTTTCATACATCCATAGCCAAACATGCTCGACTTCCTCATCCAATACGGCTATATCGGCGTCTTCATAGCAGCCTTTCTGGCTGCTACTATCCTTCCTCTCAGTTCGGAAGTCGTCATGAGTGGGGTGCTCATCGCCGGAGCGGAGTACTGGGCCGTAGTGCTTAGTGCAACCCTCGGCAATATCCTCGGTGGTATGACATGCTACTGGCTCGGACGGCTGGGCAAGCAAGAGAGGATCACTCGATACCTCATGCTCGACCCCCTCAAGCTCGACAAATGGACAAAGTGGTTGCAAGGCAGAGGATCATGGATGGCATTTTGGGTTTTTCTACCAGGCGTAGGAGACTTCTTCGCCGTGGCTCTCGGTTTGCTCAGAGCCAATCCCTGGGCCGTGTTGCTCTTCATGTCCTTGGGAAAACTCCTCCGCTACGTGGTTCTGGCTGAAGGGCTCACGTACGTGACCTCTTTATTATTCTAAAGCACACGAGTTTGACCGGATAAATGACTCTTTTCAGGGTGGTATTCGCCTTGATAGCCCTTTTCAAGGTATTCTTTGACACGGACATGCCTCGAGATTCCTCTGGGTCGTCGGTGAAGCGATGTCCCAGAGCTTTTTCTGACAACCTCTGGGTCGTCGATTTGGCGATATTCCAGAGGTTTCTATAGGGGACATCCGCATGATTGGAGCACATGGAGGGGATATAACTCCCCGTAACGCAGTGCCTCCTCTGCAATCTTATCTCGTTAATTCACTTAAATTCAACGGGGTAAAACGACCATTCGGAGACAAAACTTTCTATCACTTGCACCAAATCTACTTCAGGCAACAAAAGCGACGGTAGATGTACATTGTGTACATCTACCGTCGTATCCTTTCGTCGGAGGGAAAGAAATCAATCTTCGGCAGACTCCTCCCTCACCGGGCGTTCGTGATTAGGTCTTGGACGAAACAACTTACGTGCAGGTCTATGATCCTCGCGCCACTCTCCACGCTCACTACCGGTCTTTCTATCACGATCGAATAACCGTCCTTGAGCCCCTTTGCGATCACCGTCCTTTTGACCAAAACCTCTAACTCCGCGGTGATGACTGCGATCTCCAAAGCACCTGTTACCGACAAAGGATACCGGACGCTCTCCTCTCTTTTCCCTGAAGCTGCGATCACCGGGGTATTCTCCTCTACGAGGGTTCTCTCTGTCTCTCTCTCGGTGGTTATCGGAATGACCACGTGCTGTCCGAAAGCCCCTACGCTCACCACGTTCGCGATCGAAGGGCTTACGGTTACTGTGGTCTCTCTTACCCCTATACTCGGTAGGCTTACCGTTTTCGTGGGAAGCACGTCCCTGCTCCTTCACCTTAAAAGCCCTCCCTCGTTCCTCCTCTCGAGGTTTACGGTCGGGCTTGCTACGGTACTCACTTCGGGCACTCATGTCACGCAGATATTCGTCTCTCTTGCCGCCAAAGAGCTCATACCCCCTCAGCTCGCACTCGATCATGCCATTGTAAAGTTTCTCTCTATGGAAATGCTTCAGTCCTACGGATTTCAGTCCATCCTCCGTACTTCCTGATATGATCCAAGCCTTCCACCCCATGAAAACATGCTTCAATGTCGAGCCGATACGACCATACAACTCGTCCAGAGCATCTGGTCTCATGCGTTCGCCATAGGGTGGATTCATCACTAGGATACCGGCGTCGGCTGGGCGATTGTCCACCGTATAGTCCATCATGGATTGTATGGAAACCTCTATGTACTTGCTCACCCCTGCTTTCTTGATATTAGAGCGGGACAAGGCTATAGACTTAGGATCTATATCCGATCCATATATCTTGTGCTCAAAGGGTTTTTCCTCCCACTCCTCCACGATCTCATCCCAGAGGTCAGCATCGAAGTCATTCCACTTCTCGAAGGCAAAACTATTTCTAAATATCCCGGGAGGGATTCCAAGCGCTATCAATGCGCCTTCCGTGAGGAATGTTCCACTCCCACACATGGGATCGAGGAGGTCGCACTGCCCCTCCCAGCCCGCTCTCAGCAGTATACCTGCTGCCAATACTTCGCTGATAGGAGCATCATTTTGCCCCACTCGGTAACCACGCTTGTGGAGACTCTCACCCGAGGCATCGAGTGCAAGGGTCACTGTCTTATCGGATATGTGGATATGAAACCTCACATCTGGATCACTCACGGAGACATTGGGTCGACGATCTTTCCGGTCAGTAAAGTAGTCCGATATAGCATCCTTGGCCCTATAAGCCACGAACTTACTGTGCGTGAACACTTCGGAGTACACCACAGTGTCGAATGCAAATGTGGTCCGCGATGTCAGGTACCTATCCCACTCCACATGGTCGTAGAGGTACTGGTAGATCTCGTCGGCATTACCAGCCTCAAACTGCACTATCGGTACCAGTATCCGCAATGCTGTGCGCAAGTGTAAATTAGCTCGATACAGCAAGCGCTGATCACCGACAAAGGACACCAGCCGTCGTCCGGGTTCTATCTCCTGTGCCCCCAGAGTCTGGAGTTCGGTGGTGAGGACATCTTCCAGTCCATACATAGTCTTTGCCAGCATCTGGAACATCCCGGCAGCATTGTACTCAATCATTATGACTTCTTTTGGGTCTAAAATATTACTTGTATACCTTTTATGCAAAAACAGTGCAAAGGTACACAAAAACACGCCGATACCGTCACGGTAGGATATAAATTCCACTCCACCTTACTCAGAGTGGCAGACGATAGGTGGGAGTGAACAGCAGTTCATCTACCAGTACCATCGCTGTCATCGCATCCACGACAGGTAACACGCGAGGAAAGACACTCGCATCATGCCGTCCCTCTATCCTCAGCTCTACCTCCTCACCATGCCTACTCACAGTGCGCTGGGATTGGGCATGTGACGAAATAGGCTTGAAGGCCGAGCGAAAACGTATAACTTCTCCATTGGTCAGCCCTCCCTGTATACCCCCCGAGTGGTTGGAGAGGGTGTGCACTCGTCCACCTTCGAGGTGTAGTTGGTCATTGGCCTCACTACCTCGCATGGCAGAGAAGAGAAATCCATCACCGATCTCTATGCCCTTACAGGCATTGATACTCATGATAGCCGCAGACAGACGTGCCGAAATTTTATCGTACAACGGACTGCCCCAACCTGCAGGAACACCACGGACAATAGTGCTCACAATACCCCCGAGAGTATCACCCTCGGCACGTACCTGCTCCAAAGTCCGATGCATCACCTCATCTATTGACGCAATAGGACAGCCAACACGACTATCCTGTATACTCTCTCGTGTCACCTCATCAAAGTAGGAAAGAGGCATAGCCACACCCCCTACCTGTGATGTGTAAGAGCAGATCTCAATGCCGTGGGAGTGGAGTATCTGCTGTGCTATCGCACCTGCCACGACGCGCACTGCCGTCTCTCGTGCCGAGGAGCGTCCTCCGCCTCTGTGGTCACGGACACCGTACCGACACTCATAGGTGTAATCAGCATGTGAAGGGCGGTATACATCAGCAAGGGTATCATAGTCAGCACTCTTGACATCCTCATTGGCGAAAAGGTAGGCTATCGGAGCTCCGGTCGTAACACCATTGATAAGCCCGCTGACGAATTTTACCTTATCCTTCTCCTTACGTGCCGTGGATGGTCCACCCCGACTGCGACGGCGCTTGAGTTGGGATTCGATGTACTCTTTATCTACAGTCAACCCTGCAGGACATCCATCTATCACTCCTCCGATGTATGGTCCATGGGATTCGCCGAAGGTGGTTAGCCTAAATAGTCTACCGATTGTATTCATACTGTGATCTATATCGTTGCGCTTCTACTCCCTCAAAAGTACCAAAAAAGCCCGATACCACCGCCACGTACACTGTCCCTTCTCCATCCGTAGCATACTACCGAAAAACTCTGCTAAGCCACGAAAAATTTCTCTGGGTCGTCGATATATTGATATCCCATAGGATGCAAAAAAAATCTCTGGGACATCGACACATCGACGACCCAGAGAAATCTCGATACTTCTACGACATCAGCAGCGAAAGAGTGCGACAGATTATTCACATAATACTGAATAAGAGTTCATTAAGACTACCCATGAAGTATCGGGGACAGTTGCTGTAGAATCTGAGTGTAAAGGGCGTTTTTCTTGTCCATATGCTCCTTGACGGAGAGAACGATAGGATTGTCTCCAAACTCTCGATTGACCAGATCGGTGTACTCAGGACTAACCTCCTCCGGTGCACTGACGTCAATACCGAAGTTAACTCGTCCTATGATATCGAACTCCTTGCGGGCATCGCTGTGTAGATTTTCGTCAATCTTAAGCACGGCCAGTATCCATCGCTGTAGTATGATGCTAATTTGTGAAGAAGTGATTTGGCTCACACCAGTGAGCTTGTACCAGCGTAGCATGAGGGCATAACTCCAGTCCCACTCGAGGTCATAATAGCGTCGGTGCAGCTGACGGATAGTCCGGTTTAGCTCGACCAGGTCAGCAAACTGACGATCCTTGAGCGGAGAGATAATGTGTTTGTGCACCGCCTGTATCGGGGTCAGCATCCCACAGAGGTCTATCCACTCGCCCGTGCCTTCTTCGTGATCCGGTTGAAGTGCCTGCCGTAACTCCTCTATGGTACTGATCTTACGGTCACCGAACTTATCCTGAATACGCTGGATGAGCGAATTGCCGATGAATTTTTCGATTCCACATCGGTAGTAGTCTTTCCCTTTTCGTAGCGCTGCAGGCTTGATATTGATGTTATTGTAGACATAGGTGTGGTCGCTGACGCCCACAAAGTCCTCCAGTGCCTTGAGCTTGTGATAACCCTCTTCCATTTTTCCGATGGTGAAAGGGCTGAGGAGGTTGTAGTTGATACAGTCAAGTCTCATGTCTATCGGTCGCTTGTCGCGAGAGGGCCACTTGCGCGCATCACGCATGGTGCCGACACTGAAGAGATTGCGACCGGGGACGAGATAGGTCTCATTTTTATTCTCTATCACGTAGCTGAAGGGGAAGCTGGTGGTATCCACATGGTGGACATGTCTTCCCATGATGAGGCTAAAGGAACCTATGCGTGAAGGCCAGAGGATGTAAGAGTCACTGGAGGTCTTACTGCCACGCTCCACGACACCACGATGCATGGGACCGAGCTTGTAGAGGTGGTTGCTCTGATTGGAGCCCGAACCGGCGTTGAGGAAAGCAAAATAGCCAGCGATAAGTAGGCTACTCTTGTGGCAGGAGACGGTAAAGGGTCCGGCAAAAACGGCACAAGCTTCGCCATTCTCGAGAGTGCAATTGGAGAAAAGCAGAGAGTCATGAGCTGAGAAGAGGTGCTCCACACGGCATGACTGCCCGACGAATGTGCGTGCAATGACGGCACCGCCGGTGATATGTGCCCCCGTGCTGGCAATAAAGTCCTCTGCGATGACATTGTCTCCGATGTGTACGGGAAGCTGCTGAGTACTACAGAGAGAGCAGTTTTGGAGTCGTGTGGCACCGTCTATAGTAGTATGCTCCCCTATCCATGCATCGATGATTGCACCACTATTCTTAATGACCACATTATCCCCGATATAGCCATAGTCACTACGGCATTCTTCGGCATCGAGAGCGAAGAGACGAAGGAGCTCACGCTTCATGTCCTCATCAGGACGTAGCATGGTAAGGAGATAGGCTGTCTGGGCGGTAAGGTGCCGAGAAAGAGGGACTTCAAGTCCCCCGGTTTCATTCATGACAGAGGCTTTAACGTCATTGCCAAAGTAGCTGTTTCCCCTCATGGCGATGACATTGGTGTTGATAATCATCACATTTTTGCCGATATGGTAATGGGATATACACTCTCGTATGCGTGAGATACACGCTCCGTCATCTATGGTACAATGGTCTATAACAGCGTCATAGATACCATTTTTCACAGGGACACCGTACTCATTGGGACGGCTACCAGAGAGGTCTCCGATTGTGCAGTCACCCGAGAAGCGTACTTCGTGGCACCATGTAGGATCGAAATGCTCGTGAACAAGAATACGCGACCAGTCATCACAAGTACAACCACTACACAAGAGTGCTTCGATTTCACTTCCCGTAAGATTTCTTTTCATTGATTGAATTGGGCTATGTTATGTTTATCGTGTATCAGTATTTTGGATTCCTATCCCTCCGAACCTCCGACCCGAGGTAAACGTCAGAGGGTGGTGAGAAGTTCCTCGAGAGGTTTGCGAGTACGAGGTACGTGCTTGAAGCCTTCTGCAGGGTAGCCGAGGGCAAGGATGCAAATAGGTATACGGCGGCTCATGTCGAGATCGAAAAGCTCTGCACATCTCAGGCGATCAAAGGCACATACCCATACGCTTGCCACACCAAGTTCCCATGCCTGTAGCTGCATGTAGGATGTCGCTATGGCTGCGTCTATGTAAACACTACTGTTGAGATCGTCCTTGTAGCGCCAGGCTTTATCCTCTTCTCCGACGACAAGTACGTAGGCAGAGGCATGCTCGAAGCCTGGACGAACATAGCACTCGTGAAGCTTAGCTCGAGCCTCATCGCTCTGGATGAGGTAGAGATGAAAGGGTTGCTGATTGCGAGCAGTCGGGGCTTGCTGGGCTGCACGGAGAATAGTAGAAAGATCGTCGTCAGGGATAGGTCGACCTGGGGCAAACTGACGTACAGTATAGCGATCATGGATAATCTCTGCCAGGGAGTTTCGATCGAGTGGCGATGATGTAACGTGAGGAGTACTAGTCATGATTTCTTAGGTTGGGTGCGGAATAAAAAGGCAAAGAGGATAGTAACTATCAGAGCATAAGCAGCGAAGACAAACCATGATGTAGGCCAGCCGAAAGCATCAACAACGAACCCGGCAACATAGGCTCCGATAAAGGAACCAAAGCCATTAGTCATCATGATAAAGATGCCTTGTGCTGAGCTACGGAGGAGCGGATCAGTCTGCTGATCAACGTAGAGAGAACCAGAGATATTGAAGAAGTCAAACGCAACACCATAGACAATCATGGAGAGAACGAGCATCCATAGTCCATCGCCTGGATTGCCAGCTCCAAGTAGTGCAAAACGGAGAAACCAAGCCACAAAACTGAGAATCATGACAGTTTTGATGCCATACTTCCGGAGGAAAAACGGTATCAGCAGGATGCATAACGCTTCGGAGATCTGGGATAAGGATATGAGTGTTCCCGAGTGTGTGACGCCGAAAGAGTCAGCGTACTCAGCCATGACACCGAAATGTCCTGTGAGGTAGATATTGGCAAAGGTATTGGTAATCTGTAGGCAGATCCCTAGCAGGATACAGAAGATGAAGAAAATAGCCATGCGACGCTGCTTGAAGAGACTAAAGGCTTGTAACCCCAGATGTTCAACCCATCCTTTAGACTGTGCTCTGCGTGGTGCATCGGACAAGAGCCGAGAGGACGGAAAGACAAACATGTAAAAAGCAAGTAGGATGGACAGTCCTCCGGAAATGTAGAGTTGGATGTTACTCCCTTTGAGACCGAGATTATCAATGACAAGCATGGCGACAATGAATCCCACAGTGCCGAATACTCTTATCGGTGGAAAGTGCCGAACGGTGTCAAGACCAGCTCTCGTCAAGGCTGAGTAGGCAACAGCATTCGTCAGCCCGAGTGTGGGCATATAAAAGCAGACACTCAAGAGGACAAGCCCGTACAAGGAGGAGTACTCAGTCTGTTCTGCCGCTACAATCATCAGCGTTCCCGCAATCACGTGACAGATAGAAGTCAGACGTTCATCAGGGATCCACTTGTCCGCCACTATCCCCATGAGGGCAGGCATGAAGAGGGAAGCTATACCCATGGTAGCAAAGAAACTGCCTATCTGTACATCCGTGAAATGGAGTGTCCCACCAAGATAAACCCCAAGGGAGATAAGCCATGCTCCCCATACTGCGAACTGTAGAAAGCTCATGACGACGAGCTTGCCTTTCAATACACTTGTCTTTTTCATTACCTACACGCTTATTAGTTTGATTAGCTGAATGATTTGGCAATCTCCCGTACCTGCTCGCTCATTTTTTCCCTGTTAGAAGTGCTCATAGGTACCAAAGGAAGTCGGAGAATCTCCTTGTCGAGCTGACCGATAAGATTCATCGCACACTTGACACCTACTGGATTACCGTCGACGAAGAGGAGGGGGTATAGCTCCTTGAAAATATGGTGAAGCTTGAGTGCAGAGCGAAAGTCCTGCTCCTCTATGAGTCGGACCATACGACCGAATTCGCGCGGATAAGCATTTCCTATGACCGAGATAACACCATCGGCTCCCATGGTCATCAGAGGGAAAGTAATCG
>JBAKGE010000089.1:0-8451 GCA_037191085.1 Porphyromonadaceae bacterium
ACCTCAGCCTTCTGCCTTCGACCTCAACACATTCGATGCTTGTAGTCCTCATAGATATACTCACGATAGAGCTCCCACGATCCGTCCATATGGTGGCAGTAGATCGCCGGGTGGTGTATACCATTGAACATCGTGGTCTTCACCGTAGTATAGTGATTCATATCTTCGAATATAATCCTATCCCCGACATGTATTTCTTCGTCGAAATACCAGTCGCCCATGACATCGCCACTGAGACAGCTATTTCCCCCGATACGGTACATCCGGCGATGCGTATCCGTAGGTTCCATGGTCGCTCCACGCACAGCAGGCTGATAGGGCATCTCGAGACAATCGGGCATGTGACACGTGAATGATGCATCCATTATGATCGTGCGCACCCCTCCGTTCTCCACGATATCCAGTACCTCTGTCACCAGTGGGCCCGTCTGCCACCCAAACGCACTTCCCGGCTCCATGATAATGTGCAGATGTGGATACTTAGCCCGAAAAGACTGCAACAGCCCTATCAGATGAGGTACATCATAATCCCGACGAGTCATCAGGTGCCCACCACCCATATTGAGCCACTTAACCTGCATCAGCAGATGCCCGAACTTCTCATCTATCACCCTCAGTGATCGCTCCAAAGCATAAGAGTCACTCTCACAGTGGGTATGGAAGTGTATCCCCTCTACTCCCATAGGGAGCTGCTGTGGGAGACCCGCAAGAGGAATCCCCATACGCGAGTCCGGGCTGGCAGGATTGTACAGGGCTGTCTCCACCTCACTGTACTCTGGATTGATACGTATACCACAGCTGACACGATGATCCGTGTAGGCATCCAATTGGGGAAGAAAGCGCTCCAACTGTGTAAGTGAATTGAACGTGATATGGCTACTGCACTGCATCAACTGCTCAAACTCACTATCCTTGTACGCCGGAGCATAGGTATGTGTCCGCGCCCCCAACTCGTGATATCCGAGGAGAGCCTCGTACAGGCTACTCGCCGTAGATGCCGATATGTACTCCCGAAAGATCGGGAATGATCGCCAGAGGGCATATGCTTTGAAAGCCAATATAATCTCCACCCCTGTAGCATCGGCTACCCGGCGAATAATCTCGAGATTACGTCGCAGAAGGGCCTCCTCCAGCACGTATGCAGGCGTAGGGATGTCGTATAGTGATGTGATTCCTCTACTCATTAATCATTTTGTATAGCTGATACTATTTGCATCGAAAACAGATCGAACGTGGCTTATATCAGGACACCGACCGTCCGAAAAGCGTACACCACTCCAATCACTCAAAGGTACCAAAAACTCTCCACTCCACCGCATTATACACAGATCCCGGATTTCCTTACCTCCCACACATTACCCTATGTCTCCTTTTCTCTACATTGAGTCATGGGGCCTCCAAATACCTCTACGCAATTATACATCTGCATAATAACCTGAATCCGAAGCGATAAATCACTCTTTCCTGTATAGTATCTGCCAGGATGCATTCCGCATCCCCTACATGCGTACTCAAAAAGCTCCGGGATGTCGATGAAACGATGACCCAGAGCTTTCTCCGACGACCTCTGGGACATTGATTTTCCGACGACCCAGAGGTTTCGGAGGGAATAACCTCTCAATTGAATAAATCTCTCCAATCCCTCCAATTTTTCACATCCCTCACATCGTATAGTGTATAAGGCAATTGACATGATAATAAAAAAGCAGATCTGCGGAGTCTATTCTCCACAGATCTGCCTAAATGTATCATGCACCGCTCTCTATGAGAAGAAGCGGGTGGATCAGTCCTTGAATTTAGCTGATATGAACTCGCGATTGAGACGAGCAATATTGGAGATAGACACAGACTTGGGGCACTCTATCTCGCAAGCACGGGTATTGGAACAGTTACCAAATCCGAGTTCGTCCATCTTAGCCACCATTGCTTTAACACGCTGAGCAGCCTCTGCACGCCCCTGTGGGAGGAGGGCAAACTGGCTGACCTTGGCACTCACGAAGAGCATTGCAGAACCATTCTTGCATGCCGCCACACATGCACCACAACCGATACACGCAGCTGCATCCATCGCTAACTCAGCATTGTGACGTGGCACCGGAATAGCATTACCGTCGGGTGCACTACCTGTATTTACAGACACAAAACCACCGGCCTGCTGAATCTTGTCGAAAGACGTACGATCCACCATCAGGTCACGGATGACCGGGAAGCCGGCTGAGCGCCATGGTTCGATCGTGATAGTGTCACCATCGTTGAATTTACGCATATGAAGCTGACAGGTCGTGATCGCCGTATCGGGTCCATGTGGATGACCATCGATATAGAGGGAGCACATACCACAGATACCTTCACGGCAGTCGTGGTCGAAGACGATAGGTTCCTGTCCCTTGTGTACAAGCTCGTTATTGAGGATATCTATCATCTCAAGGAATGACGCCCCCTGAGAGATATTCTGAAGATCATAAGTCTCGAAGCGGCCCTTTTCCTTGGCGTTTCTCTGTCTCCAGACTTTTACTTTGATATTTATATTCTTATCCATAAGTCAAAATTAAAATAGGTCTTTCGTTACTTCGAGAGATTGATTACTTCTTGTAGTTACGCTGCTGACGCACGACAAATTCGTAGTCGAGGGGTTCCTTATACATTATAGGATCCTTATCCTCTCCCTGATACTGCCAGCATGATACGTATGCAAAGTTTTCGTCGTCACGCTTAGCTTCACCCTCCTCCGTCTGGTACTCGAGTCGGAAGTGACCTCCGCAGGACTCCTGACGGTCAAGAGCATCATGCGCCATAAGTTCGCCTATTTCAATGAAGTCGGCGAGACGGATCGCCTTCTCAAGCTCAATATTGAGATCGTCAGCATTGCCCGGGATGAAGACATTGCTCCAAAATTCCTTCTTAACCTCCTTGAGCTTCTGGATAGCGGTACGAAGACCTTCAGCCTCACGCCCCATACCCACGTATTCCCACATGATATGTCCGAGCTCCTTGTGGATATCATCCACGGAGCGTTTGCCCTTAATATTCATGAGACGAGTGATCTTGTCGCGAATACCCTTCTCAGCTTCGACGAACTCAGGTGCTGAAGTATCGATATGTGGAACCTGAATTTGATCAGAGAGATAATTCTGAATCGTGTATGGCAGGACGAAGTAACCGTCGGCAAGACCTTGCATCAGAGCAGATGCCCCGAGACGATTAGCTCCGTGGTCGGAGAAGTTGGCCTCCCCGATAGCGAAGAGTCCAGGAATATTGGTAGACAATTCATAGTCCACCCAGATACCTCCCATAGTATAGTGAATAGCCGGGAAGATCATCATCGGGGTTTCGTATGGATTATCGTTGGTGATCTTTTCGTACATCTGGAAGAGGTTACCGTAACGCGCCTCTACGGTATCACGACCGAGACGCTCGATACTCTCCTTGAAGTCAAGGTACACAGCGAGACCTGTTCCGACACCGAAACCTGCATCGCAACGCTCCTTGGCAGCACGTGAAGCTACGTCACGGGGCACAAGGTTACCGAAAGCAGGGTAGCGACGCTCAAGATAGTAGTCACGGTCTTCTTCCTTGAGGTCTGTAGGCTTCAACTTGCCTGCACGGATAGCCTCTGCATCTTCTTTCTTCTTGGGAACCCAAATACGACCATCGTTACGAAGGGACTCTGACATAAGGGTCAGCTTGGACTGGAAGTCGCCATGCTGAGGAATACACGTCGGGTGAATCTGCGCCATACATGGGTTACCAAAGAGGGCTCCCTTCTTGTAGCACTGCCATGCAGCAGAGCCATTGGAAGTCATAGCATTGGTAGAAAGGAAGTAGGCATTACCATACCCTCCGGTAGCGATAACAACTGCATGTGCCCCAAAGCGGTGTAGCTTACCAGTGACAAGGTCACGTGCAATAATACCACGCGCACGACCATCAATGATCACGAGCTCAACCATTTCATAGCGGGTGAAAAGCTTCACCTTGCCGATACCTACCTGACGTGACAGAGAAGAGTAAGCACCAAGGAGGAGCTGCTGACCCGTTTGACCGCGTGCATAGAACGTACGTGATACCTGTGCACCGCCGAATGAACGATTGGCAAGGGTTCCGCCATATTCACGAGCGAAAGGCACACCCTGAGCGACACATTGGTCAATAATCTCATTGGAGACTTCTGCTAGACGGTACACATTTGCTTCGCGTGCACGGTAGTCACCACCCTTGATGGTATCGTAGAAGAGACGGTACACAGAGTCTCCGTCATTCTGATAGTTCTTTGCAGCATTAATCCCACCTTGCGCTGCGATAGAGTGCGCACGACGCGGCGAGTCTTGGATGCAAAAGTTGAGGACATTGAAGCCCTGTTCTGCCATAGTAGCAGCGGCCGAAGCACCCGCGAGCCCCGTACCTACCACAATGACATCAAGCTTACGCTTATTGGCAGGGTTCACAAGTTTCTGGTGACTTTTATAGTAGGACCACTTCTCAGCCAGAGGACCTTGTGGAATCTTGGCATCGATCTTCTGTGTATTATTTTCTATTGTAGACATATATTATGTGTGTTAAGGTCATTAGTTCAATTAACAATCCATCGCGGAGTAGATCATCAGTGTTGGCCCAGCGTCCAGATGTGACCTACACTATCCCACATACCGATACTATTGAGATAAAAAGCGATGGCTACGAAAGCAAACATCAGGCAGATACACGTAGAAAGTACCACACCTATCACCTTAAGTCTCTTGTACCAGATCTGGTTATTCCAGCCAATTGTCTGAAGAGCACTCCAGAAACCATGAGTGAGATGAAACCAGATAGCTACGAACCAAACCACGTAAATAAGGACGAACCACGGGTTAGAGAAATACAGCTGTATCAACTGATAACCATTTTCTGGCTCATGACCTGTCCATTCAAGGAACTGCATCTTCGCCCAGAATTGCGCCAAATGAAGGACAATCCCGATAACCACAACAAGACCCAGCACAAACATATTCTTCGCAGACCATTCCACGTCACTCTTACCTGTCACTGCATAGCGGTCATTACCACGAGCCTTGCGATTCTGAAGCGTCAGAATAACAGAGTATCCGATGTGGAGAATAAACAGCAATGCCAGAGCCGGAACCATGAACTGTACAATCGGATTCGTGCCCAAAAAGTCCAGAATCACCTGATAGCCAGACTGAGAGAATACCGCAACTACGTTCATTGCGCCGTGAAACAACAAAAAGAAAATAAGCGCTAAGCCCGTGACGCTCATCACGACTTTTCGCCCAACGGATGATTTAGTTAACCACATAAATTAGTAAATATGAACGAGTAAATTAATACTTGGAATTTCTTTGCGTTATTTGGTGGTCAAAGTTAGATTTTTTTCCTTGAGCAAACAAGAAAACCAATGGAAATTTGATATTTTTTTCCTTAATCACCCCTTTTAGGTATTGCCAGAGAACAAAAAAGACAAATATGCTTGATTATCTTTCGGATTATAGTATAATGGGATACCTAATATCAGTGAGAAAAGTCATCCTTCAATCCCTGGAACGAAAGCACTCTTAATGTACCTTACACGAGGCTCCTTCCCCACAGGAGTATGCACGAGAGCGTAATCGAATCGCACCTGATAGTGCTGAAATTCGGGGTGGGTGTTTATGTAATAGTCCGCCGCAATAGTCAAGTTTCGACGCTTCTTCGCACCAATCAGGGCATCCACATCCTGCAGCAGATACTCCGCAGCACGAGCCTTCACCTCCACGAAGCAGACTGTGGTACCGTCCAGCGCTATGAGGTCAACCTCAAGGTGATTTAATCGGTAGTTTTGGGACAATATGACGAACCCCTCCTCACGAAGAAGATCAGCCACCATAGACTCTGCACACAGTCCCTCGTAGTATGTTCCTCGACCGTCTTTCATCATCAGATCATACCCACGGTGCAGGAGAGACCCAAGTGAGCCTCTCCCACTCTATGAATTACTCCTTACTTCGACACCCAGATATCGAGTGCTGCACGGTGCTGTAGGTGAGGCTTGACGTACCTCATCACGCATGACACATGTGCTTCATGCTCAGCGTAGGTCTTCAGGTCATCCTTCGACTCCACGTAGGCAATGAGGACGATGTCGTAAGCCTCCGAAGGGTTGATATTCTTGTGTACCTCGAGTTTGCGGAGCACGTTGATTTTCTCGGGTAAATCCGCGAAGCCATCCTTCATTGACTCAAAGATTTCATTCTTCTCTTCGCGCGAATACTCATCCTTCAACCGGAAGAGCACGAAATGTTTTATCATTATTGCTGGATTATAAGTGATTGAAAAAAGTGGTCCTGTATAGCAAAATAAGAGGGCATAACCTCCCTGCCGAAGGTCATCCCTCTCATGCAATCAGCGTCCTCAGAGAGAAGAAAACTCCAGCTCGTCGAGTTGAGAATCCTTGTAGCCGAGGAAGTAGAGTATACCGTCAAGCCCCATAGTCGTAATGGACTGTTTGGCGCTCTCCTTCACTTTTGGCTTGGCGTGAAAGGCGATCCCCAGCCCTGCCATACTGATCATCGGGAGGTCGTTGGCTCCGTCGCCCACAGCTACAGTCTGTCGTATATCCACCTTCTCTACCTGAGCTATTAGCTTGAGTAGTTCTGCCTTACGTCGTCCGTCCACTACTTCTCCCAAATGACGCCCCGTCAGCTTTCCGTCTACGACCTCCAGCTCATTGGCATACATGTAGTCGATATCAAATTTATCCTGAAGGTACTTCCCAAAGTACGTAAATCCCCCACTGAGGATAGCGATCTTGAAGCCTACCCTCTTCAGGATGTGCATCGTCCGCTCAAGTCCGTCCATGAGTGGCAGATTAACCGCTATATCCTGCATCACACTCACGTCCAGCCCCTTGAGGAGGGCAACCCTCCGCTCAAAGCTCTCCGTGAAGTCTATCTCGCCACGCATGGCACTCTCGGTGATGGCTTTCACCTCATCGCCTACCCCCGCACGCATCGCAAGCTCATCGATCACTTCGGTCTTGATCAGCGTGGAGTCCATATCAAAGCATATCAGACGTCTCATACGGCGGAACATACTGTCCTGCTGGAACGATATGTCCATTTGGTAGCGGTTGGCTATCTCCATGAACTTCTTCTGTAGCTGTTCACGGTCGCGAGGATTGCCGCGGACGGAGATCTCTATGCTTGCTTTGGGCACCTGACGATCCTTGCCCAGCGGGATACGTCCCGTGAGACGATCGAGGTCATCGATATTCATTCCCTGCGCTGCCACCTCCTCAGTGATCGCGGCTACCATCTCTGCGGTGACCTGCTTGGCGAGGATTGTGATGATGTACTTATTCTTACCCTGCATGTTGACCCAATTGGAGTACTCCACCTGGTCCACCACGCGGAAGGTAACGGTCACGTTGAGAGCATTAGCCCGAAAGAGCAAATCCTTGAGCACTGCACCACTCTTTCCTGTATCCACAGAGAAGAGGATACCGAGTGTAAGGTGATTATGAATGTCCACCTGACCTATATCGAGGATTGTTATCTCATGCGCTGCCAAAATCTCTGTCACTGACGCCGTCACACCAGGTCGATCCTGACCATTGAATACGGCCAAAATCACTTCCAAATTTTCATTGATAATATTCTCCATAATTCCACTATGGTTTTTGATAGAAACATGTTATTGTCAACCAATCAGCCAAGCCACCATAATAGAGGGCATACAGAGACCACGAGCTCGGCACCTAACATCTTATTCTCCCCTGCGTAGTGCAAAGTTATTAAAAATAGCCAAATATCACACATAAATAAACCACTAATCGCCCTAGTCCTACCCAGCACAACTCTGATCGATTCACCGATACCGGCGGTAATTGAAGGTACCGTTGCAGGAAAAAGCGAGACATAGGATAAATCCTCTCGAAACAGCCCTGCAATACTTTCTGCGGAAAAAAACAACGCGATCGCTTGCAAGTTTGAAAAATTGTGGTATCTTTGCAGAGTTATTTCAGGAAGCTACCTGAGTAGCGCACACTTCGGATCCTTAGCTCAGCTGGTTTAGAGCATCTGCCTTACAAGCAGAGGGTCGTAGGTTCGAATCCTACAGGGTCCACACTTCATACCGCTTCTGCATGGGAGCATACTCTTGGATCCTTAGCTCAGCTGGTTTAGAGCATCTGCCTTACAAGCAGAGGGTCGTAGGTTCGAATCCTACAGGGTCCACCTCATAGTTTTTTGGTTTTTCACCGCATTATCTTTCGTGGATGTGCGGTGTTTTTATTTACCCAGGTTGGTGTAGGATTAGGCTTCCTTCCGTGCCGCTCCCTCTAATTCTCCCCACTCATCTCAATTCATCACCCCATACCGCTACGTGGAAGGAGTGGGTTAATGAGCAAAAGACATCGGTCAGTTCCCCCAAAAAACCTCTGGGTCATCCCAGTGCACTAGCCCCAAGCATCCAGTA
>JBAKGE010000018.1:0-29614 GCA_037191085.1 Porphyromonadaceae bacterium
AAGGAAAAGTGATAGAGTACTAGTGATTCCCAAACAGAATCAAATAGCCCATGCTTCTACAGGCTATGATTTGCTATATAATCTGATGATTCCTGGCATTTCTGTTGATCAGAGAAAAGGAAGTGTTTCTTCATTTGGTAGAAGCGTAACACTTTACCTCAATGGAAGAAAAGCCGATTCTAGGGAAATTAAGAATATTCGCCCGAAAGATATTCTAAATGTACAGTACCATGATGTGCCTACTGGTAAATATTCTGGAGACTTTGCTTCAATCAATATCGTTACTAAAGATTATGATCAGGGTGGATATGTTGCAATAGACGGAAAACAGACCATTGGATTCAAAAGAGGAGACTATAATCTAGCGGCTAAGAAAAGTGCAGGCAATTGGGATTTTACCTTTTTCGCTGGGTATCAAATGGAAGACCACTCAGGAATATCCGAGGCCCGAGAAGAAACCTTTCATTTCCAAGAAAGGAACATTACACGAAGGTCACAAACACTCGATAGCCACTTCAAACAAGACCAACAATACTACCAGTTCTTTATTTCACATAACCGCGATAAGAGGACGCTTCTAGGCAGGATTTCTCTTTTTGCAAATGCTACTCCCATAAATCATCAGATTAGAGAAAACATTTATGCTAATACATCAATAAAAAAGCAAATAGAAGATTTAAACTCTAACCAGAAAAGCCTAATGCCAGAATTATATCTGTATGGCTCATTCAATATTACTGAGAAACAAACTCTTGATCTCAGTTTTAGAGGTAATTATGCAAGAAATAATTATGAAAGAGACTATACAGAGGGAGAATATTCTACACGAATAAAGGTAATGGAGGACTTCTATAATATGGATTTTAATGCCAACTACGCTTTGGGTTTAAATAACGGGCAGTCATTGGCTTTTAGGATTTTTCATTTCGACAAACTTAGTAAGTCGACTTATGGAGAAAAAAAACAACAGCTGTGGACGGGAGAGACAATACTTTTTTCAGAATATAAGAAGCAATTTTCAAATTACACAACTCTAAGAATTCAGCCTGGAGTATCATCACTCATATATAAGTTAAATAGCGAAAAAAATATAAGTCAGGTCTCTCCTAGACTTCAAATGGGAATAAGTTTTTTGCCCGCACGAGGTCAATTTTTACAGTTCGGGGTAAACATTGGAAACTCGTATCCTGAAATAAAAACTATGAATAGAGTTAGTCAAGTGGTAGATTTTCTACAGATACAAAGAGGAAATCCAGATATGAAAAAGACAAGTGCTTATGCAGCGAATGTTGCATATTCATTTGCAAAAAAAAGATTCAAAGTCCAGCTATTTGCGTCTTATATGTTTGCAGATAATATGACGACAAATAGCTATTATGTGGAAAACGACAGGCTAATCAATAGTTTTAATGATGGAAATCATTATCATTCCTTCGAGAGTCATTTGGGCGCTACTTGGAGCATCACTCAAAACTTAAATCTCAAGCTTGATTCTTATCTAATCAAACAACTTCTAAATGGAAATACCGCGTTTAACTCAACAACCTTTGTCTCGGCTTTGGGACTTTGTTATATTTGGAATGATTTTGCCATAAACTTATATGGCACCATACCCTATGAATCAGCTGGAGATTTTTATGCTTTAAGTCACATAAAGACTCCTGTAGAATATGGATTTAATGCCTCGTGGACTAAAGGTAATTTGATGATAGAAGTGGGGGTAGATAATCCATTTCTTTACCAAAGAAAGGTAGTGAAGAGCTTTGTTACAAATGTGTATCAATTTAATAGTTCTCTTATCAATAGGGAAAATCAGCAGTGTGGCTTTATCAAAGTGTCATATAACTTTGACTTTGGACATAAGGCTGTAGAAAAGGATAAGAGAGTAGACTCTAAGATAGGAAGTGCTATTATGAAGGCTAATTAAGAAAATGGAAAAGTATAAAGATATAAAAGTGCAAAAATTTTCAACGTCTACGAATAAAGAACACTTTTTATTGTCTTATAAGAATAGTCACTATGAGGTAACAGCAGCAGTCGTAGCATTGTTACTTATTCTTCAATCAAACTCTTCAATAGATGAATCTATTCAAGAATACCGTAAATTAACTAATTTTCAATTATCATATGAACAAGTCAAGGAGCTTATTCAAACCAGTATTGAACCTATTTTTGCATTACGTGAATCCCAATCGTTTTTGTATCAGCGTATCTTGTTCACGGCAAATCAAATAGAAAAATATTCAAATGCCTTACGGGTTCTTTTTTTTAAGCCACTTTTCCTTTCTGCGACAATTATTACACTAACCCTTGATGCATACTTCTTTACCACAACGCCTAGTATTTTTATATTTAATAATTCAATTAATGCATATACAATAATTTTACTATTTATAGTAACTTTTTTGTCATCGTTTATACATGAATTAGGTCATGCTACTGCATGTAAAGTTTTTGGAATTAAGCATGGTAGTATTGGATTTGGTATGCATTATAACATCCCTGTATTATACACTGATGTTAGTAATATTTGGAAACTGAAGCGTTCTCAACGCCTCGTTGTAAATATTGCAGGTATATATTTTCAAATGTTTTTACTGACATTGATTTTGTTATTGTACTTTATAACGGGGCATTATCTGATAAAATATTTAATTCTTATAATAAATTTCGGGTTTATTATAACCTTAAATCCTTTTTTTAGATTTGATGGTTATTGGATTATATCAGATTTACTTGCTATACCTAATTTAAGAGAAAGGTCAAGAGAGTGGATAATATACTTGTACAAGAAAGCATTGGGGTATGCAAATCTAACTCAACCCTACATACAAAGACTTAACATTAGAAGTCGTTTGTTTCTCGCCTTGTACACTATTCTAATCAATACATTCATGGGATACTATTTTTTTATTGCAATTCCCAAGTTCCTAATTAAATTATCCGAAACATTGCCATCTGAAATAGAGCAATTCATATTATATATTTCCAATGGAATTAATCCCCCATTTGCTCTGATACGCAACATTAGTTCACAGTTTGTATTAGTATTTTTATTAGGATTATTTGTTTATAGAACCATAAAATCAATTATCTTAAACTATGCAAATAAAAAGTATGAAAAGGAGCAATAAGCTTTCTATTACATTGTTTCTTACTATAGTTGTCGTATCACTTTTCCTATTAGAAGATCCATATAGGCTATTGTTTTATGGGTTATTATTATCTACAGGGCGACTCTTTTCAAAACCTAGAATTGACCTAACAACAATATTAGTAATAATATGTATTTATCAGTGGACTGTTTACTTAATTTCGAGAAAAGTGGACTACGAAGCAGTTTATAATTTCACTTTTTGCACCCTTTTATTCATACAGTTAAGGCATTTGTTACTTGACCTAAAAAATGAAATATTGATATATAGGTTTATTTTAATAACAATATTTGTTTTTATCAGTATTACATCTGTTAGTCTTGTATTTTTCTTAAAAAGAGCTTATTTGTCTGGATTTGATAGTATTTATCCATTGCGTTTCCTATATCATCCTTTAGGCTATCCGATTAACACACTTTCAAGTGTATATACAATTTTTCTTGGCATTGTAGGTGTTGGATTCTATAAAGATAAAGGATGGAGAATAGGGTATTTTACTGCTTGGATATTGATTTCAATATTACTATTATTAACATTCTCTCGAGCCTCTTATATCGTATGGATTGGCTATGCAATTTGGTATATTTTTGCTATTCAAATTAGAAGAAACAAATTATACCTTATAACAATCTCTTTTGGGGTATTTCTCTGTGTTCTTATATTTTTCCCGAAAGAAACATCTACAACATTAAGTATGAATAAAACAAACTCTCAGATCGTTAGCACAATCAGCAGAGTCAATACATCGGGAAAGTCAATAACAGTTTTTCAACAAAGTCCATGGTTTGGAGCTGGAATGGGAAACTATTCTTTGGCAATGGACAAAGTTTTAAATCAAGATTCTACATATAGCTTTACAACTTATGCACCTAACATTATTGTCGCGATACTAATTGAGCAAGGTTTGTTCGGACTTTCATTATTTCTATGTCTACTTTTGTTAGTTGTGTATAGGGTTTTAAAAATGAGAGATAATAAAATTGTCTTCATAGCATTAGGCTGTTTGGTGTTTTTTCTTCTGAAAGAGATGAGTATTTGTACGATGTTTAATAACAAAACTGTTATGCTCTTGACATCACTATTGTTTGCCGTAGTGTCAAGAGAGATAGAATGGGAGCATAATAAACAACCGATACAACACAATAAAAAAAAGATCTTGATTTTGGTCTCTTCTGCAACAGCTTTATCTGTTTTTTTCATCATAACTGATTTGAGAAACGATAGGAATAATAAAATAAATAAAGAGGCCATTGAGTATTTTCAAAATGGGAATTATAAAGAATCTGTTGTTTTATTTGAAAAACTACCAAATCAACTTCCATTTTTAATCAACAAATCATTACTAATACTCAATGCTCCAAAAGATGTGGTTCCCGAAGCTTTTTCAACAGAAATTTTACATAGTATTTCCAAACTGCAGCAGGAAATTGTTCAAGATGTTTTTGTGAATTATTTATATGTTCTATTACAGAAAAAAAATAAAAATACAGAAGAGGCACTTCAGACTTTAGAAAACTTAGTGACGCTTTACCCTAAAAATGCTACGTATAGATATGAACTGTCTCTTATGTATTTAGAAAATGGCGAAACAAAAAATGCTCAAATCCAGTTATTAAAGGCAATTGTACTAATTCCACAGATTATTTTACATCCAGAAATCAAAAGCTGGGGTGAGAATAATAAAGAGGCTATTTTCAAAGCTTTACTTAGCGAAAATAATAATATTTCAAGACCGCATTTATACGCTCGAATCGGGTATTTAGCATACTATTTTAACGAAGAAAAATTAGCTGTGGAATATTTGGAAAAGGCTCTCTCTCTTCAATCGACTTTTTCTACCCCATATTATTTACTTTATAAAATAGGGTCAGGGGAAGGAAAACATGTAAAAGCAAACGAGCTTTTAGCGAAATTTAATATTCTCACAAATTATTCATACGAAAATTTTGTAAAAAATGAAAATCCATTGCCAAATATCGAAATGTTTTCTTATAATACTTTACTAGGCGAGTATCGTTTGAAATTTAAAAAGTGGTATCGATGTCAATTTATACTTGATAAAAATGACATTAAGTCATTTTAAAACGGAAATCATTATAGTACTCCCCATTTTTCGACAACGGGTTGGTATTTTTTCTTTCATTATCAAAAACATACTCATTTTCTTTTCCTTTACATAGCTACAAAGTATGTAGAGGGATTGGCCAAGGCCAAGGTCAAGGCCATATTGGGTGCGTTGGCATCTGCACGACTCACAACTATTTCAGCAGCCGTTTGCTGAGTAACTGCATAGAGGAGTTTATTCTGAGTTTCTGCGAAGAACATTTGAGTCGCCTTGTCACTTACATCGTAGTCGCTACTCAATGCGAGCAAGTCTCTAACCTTTTGATAGAAACGCTTTTCACTGGCACGAATATCACGTATCCGCTCAAGAAGCTCATCAAAATAGTCTGGTCTTCCATCGGGGTTCTTCAGGCGGTCGTCATCCATGACAAACCCCTTAATCATATACTCCTTAAGGTTGTGATTTGCCCATCTCCTAAATTGCGTGCCCCTCTTGCTCCGTACTCGGAATCCTATGGCTAATACCATATCAAGGGCGTAGAAAGTTACCTGATAATTCTTCCCGTCTGAGGCAGTTGTTAAGTAATCCTTAACAACTGAATATTCATCTAACTCTCCTTCTTTCAGTATATTAGATATATGCATACTGATGTTGGAAACAGAGGTGGCAAAAAGTTCTGCCATCTGGTTTTGGTTCATCCAGATGTTACCATCCTTAGCATAGAGAGTTACTCTTGCTTTGCCATCATCAGTATTGTATATGATAATCTGATTCTCTTCCGCCTGCATCATGGTATTAGCTCCTTCCCTCCATAATAGCTTTTACTATAAACTTAACTGCACCCCTCACCCTTCACAAATATACCCATTTCACACTACTTGACAGTTATAGATGAATATGTTTTACCTTGGATATGAGGCTGTACAAAGTCTGTAATATTATTTAGTCAAGGTTCGCGTAAATGCAAGTAAAATGCCATATACTATAGCAACCAGAAGCTCTAGGCATATCACCTTATTACAATCGTAGCAAAACGACACCAGTAGAGATAGACTTTGTTGTACAAGACAGCAATAGAGTCATTTCCTTTGTGATCAAATCAGGGAAACATGTATACAATCCCCAATGAGCACTTAATATCTCTGTCAATTTCTAGTGATTATAGAGAATTCAAAAAGTATTCATTTTCCTGCATTCAATTATAATAATAAAAAAGAAAACTTGGCAAATACTATATTAAGAAACTTGCCTAACATAGGATTAAATCTTGATATAATTTTCACCCAAGTCTTAACTATTCTTTATCAAGCTCGTAGCTAATAGTGGCAGCATCGAATAAAACTATTTCCTTTGATGGGAATTTTTCATGAGCTGTTTCATATGTATGGTCTTGATTTCCAAAAAAAGATATATATACTTTTTCTACAGAAGAATCATTAATTCTCTTAAAGATATGATCGTCATTATCAGAAAGAGAACAACCAATAACCACTAAATTGCCATTAAGCATCTGAATTTTATCCAAACAATGTTTTAAGTAAGAATTTTTAGTAATAGTCTCTAATTTATTAGTTGATTGAAAGACACAAACTACTTCTTTATTGTCGTTATTCAACACTTCTTCCAATTTGTCGTATAGAGCTCTATCGCTATCCTGCGTTATTTTCTTAATATATTTACCATCTCTATATATATGAAATGCACCATGCAGAAAAAATAAATTTTGAGTTTCGCTATTAATATCAAAGACAAATTCAGGGCCGAACAAGGGATTTTGTTTTAAGCGACTTCCATCATCTACTTTTTCGATAACCTTGTTCTCATTTTCTTCCTCAAGAATTTTTTCTACTACATTACTGATCTCTTTTGTCGTCCAATTCTTACCCTCATTCTTTTTCAACCGATTAATAGCGGAAACGAATTCAGACTTAGTTAAATCAGAGAGTTTATTTTTTCTTCCTAGATCTGTTTCACTTACAGCAATTTGAAGTATGCCATGTTCTCTAGCTTTTTTCACTTCAGAATAAATGCTACTATGTCTCTCATCTAGATCAGTTTTAATAAATTCAAATGTTGGTAAAAAAGCTATTGAATCATTATCTCGTGTAGGAGACAATTTGTGCCTCAAAAGAAACATATAAAGGAACGGATCATAATTCAGAGTAAAATAATTATTAAATTTATTCAGTAATATATATATACCTTCATTCTTCTCACTATATATATCCCTAATTTTAGACTTTACAATATCGTGCAACGCCTGCATGAAGTCAAGTTTGATTTTATTATATACATATTTCTTCAAAAACAAATTTTCTTCAGCAATAGACTCTGTCATTTTTCCTAAAAACAATTCTAAATCATATCCACATGCCTGTATGGTCTTCTCTGCACCCTGATATACATTTACCTTAGTTTCTAACATTTTTTTAAATATGTTGGAATAGCCTGTGTTAATTCCCAAACCATGGTTAAAACCATTTCCAATTAACAAATGATTTTCGCAATCACTAATTTCATTAAGAACCTCAGTAAAAGTCAATATTCTCATTTTAGTAACATTATTTTTGGACTAAACATAAAGGAATTTTATACGACATCCCCTAGTTAAACACACTTCCCACTCCAAATAGCACGACCCTTTTTATATTAGAAGATAAGAGACATTTTCTCTGTCCATCTCCTTTACTCACCATAAAAACGCTATAGGTACATACCTTTCTCAAAGATACGATTTTTTCAAGTCAAAAAAGAAATAGCGACCTGAAATCACCGAGGAACACAGTCTAATAATCTATGGGATAATAGATTAAGGGTGAGACTGATTTACTTTTTTGCCAAGATTGGATTAGTGGCTGGAAATGAAGTAGATATAAAAGGAGGGAAATGACGGGAAAGTAGTATGTTTGCATGTGAGCAGGCGTGCAGTACTTTCGGTAAAGAGAAAGTGTAATATATTGATTTTCAATAGTGGCACTATTTCTCGGCAAAGTACAATAGTAGATTAGGGGTACATTTCGGGTACAAAAAAGCATGCGGTACAAATGCTATTTGGCTGAGTAGCATGAAACAAGCATTTGTGGAGCCTTGGTGAAAAGTCTCCGTGTACCGATTAAAACGCTAAAAGACTGAGTGTCTGATAGGTGAATAGAGTGCATCGTCACTTTGATTCATTTTCTATATTTATACGAAAGGACGGAGCATGTTTGCAGATACTGCGATCAGTTTAGATGATTCTCTTTTAGTAAGGAGGTTCGATAATCGGTAGAGGATTTTCACTGCAATTTTGGGGGTAGGGAGTAATGTCTTTGTTCCGATAGTCCTGCGAGGTATGAGAGCTGATGGAAAGTTGTTCACAGACCTCTCGTCCCCTGAGGTGGATTTCTCTCCCCCCTCCGAAGAGAGGCGATGAGTTTGGGCAATCTCCTGAAAGCGGTTGCTGATTTCTTGGGTGCCTGAGATGGGTTGTTTCATCTCGAGCGTTTCCTTGTTGATGGTTTCGTACCCCATAGCTGTGATTATTGATGGTTGGACTTGGCAAGGAGTGTTTCCAAATTCTCACGTTTGTGATAGCACTTATGTTCGATTTGAATAAAGAACCCCGAGAGAGGCCGAATAGGCCTCTCTCGGGGTTCTTTATTTGTGGGGTTGTTGGAAGTAGAGATCAGAGGAAGAGCTTGCACCAAGCTTGGAACCTGAGCACTTGATCCTGACCATGCTTTTGTAGACTCTTGGTAATTTGCTCTACCGACTTTGGAGCAAGAGGGTCTCCACTCTTGGAGTAAAAACAGTCCGCAAAGCAGATTATCTGCTCCTCTAAGGTCACCGGAATCATTTCACGATGAGGCAGAGGAAGGTTGCGCTTGATGATCATCTCCAGTGTCAGTCCTACGCCAGTATGTCTCTCGCATACCAGGGCATGCCGTGGCAATCCCTCTCGGGTCAGCAGCTCGGCACCTATGACACCATGCTTGATGTAAGGTTCGGAGCCTGTGCAGCCGATGCTCGGAGCATCTGTGGCGTAGATGCCGATATCGTGGAGGAGAGCAGCCTCTCGGATGAAAGGGAGATTCAGCTCCCACTCAGGATGGTTCGTCGCTATCTCGAGAGCTCTTTCTGCCACTCGTTCACTGTGGGCAACGAGTATACGATACGCGCGAGAGCTGGGGTCGTAGTATTTCTGTAGTAGGAAGTAGGGGAGATCTATTGATTCGCAGCCGTCCGAAGTGATGTCAGGAGCGAGAAGCGTTCTCGGGCTTACTGGCTCCACGGATTCGGACAACGAAGGAGCGACGAGGAGCATTGAGTCTGCTGTTTGAGGGTCTTTTGTCTTGCTCTTTGCCACGATATATGGTCCGGTGCGTTAGGGGATATTAGTTATCCGCTATGTGATAGTCCTTGAGCGTACACTCGGCGTAACCGATCTTGAGCTTCGCACGGATGAGGAGAGGGAGAAGCCTGTCATCTTTGGAGAGAAATACCTCTACAGAATTTCTCTGGGTGTCGAATACTTTGTCTCGGATATTCAGGACCAGGCATATAGCCGGTACCTTTTCACCACCGGGCATCCTCACCTCGTCGATGCGATCGAATCGCACATCTCCGTATACCACGCTATTGCCCAGTGGCAGGGCGATTTTGTATACTGTGTCTTTGGACACCTCGTCCGAATCTATACAGCGCACCAGTGCCAAGGTCGATACCAGATCCAGCACATAGACTCCTTCGCTCGGCACCATGTAAGCGGTATCAGCCAGAGTATAAGGCCCCCAGACACTGTGGATGCGGGTGTAGACGCCTGCCTTCTGGTAGGTGAAGGTGATCTCTTCCTTGAGATACGTACTCTTCTCTGTCCCTCTACGCTCGTAGCGAAGGGGAAGCCCCTTGTCGGAGTACAGTGTCTCGAGGGTATCCTTGGTGGGAAATACAAGACTGCCCACTCCTGTGGTACGGAACCTCAACTGTGAGAAATATTGTCTGCCGGAGGAGATCGACTTATTCGTGATTGCGGCCTGTCCCACCTTCCCTCGCACGATGCCGAGCTTGAAGTGAACATCGTACGTGAAGGTCTCTGACTTGTCCAAAGCCTTTGAGCCTGACAGCGTATGCGACTGAGCATACCCTGCTTCTGCTCCGAGGAGCAGAGCAGAGATGCTGAGTAGGATATACAGTATGATACGTCCGGTCATTTCGAGCATAAGGGAGTTGGGTCTCTTATGTCCTGCACTGAGTGTTATCACTTCGTAGTCGAGGGCACTGGGATTAGGTCAAATCCGGTGTACGATCTGAGAGCCTCAGGGATGCGGATACCCTCAGGTGTCTGGTTATTCTCAAGCAGTGCCGCTACGATGCGTGGCAATGCCAAGGCACTACCATTGAGGGTATGACAGAGCTCCGTCTTACCTTCGTGGCGGAAACGACACTTGAGACGATTTGCCTGAAAGGACTCAAAGTTGGATACCGAGCTAACCTCCAACCACCGCTCTTGAGCAGCAGAAAAGACCTCGAAGTCAAACGTGAGTGCCGAGGTGAAACTCATGTCACCCCCGCAGAGACGCAGAATACGGTAAGGGAGCTCCAGCTGCTGCACCAGTGTCTCCACATACTGCACCATCTCCTCCAGTGACTGGTACGAGTGGTTGGGGTGATCGATGCGTACGATCTCTACCTTATTGAACTGATGCAGGCGATTGAGCCCGCGGACATCCTTGCCGTAGCTACCAGCCTCACGGCGGAAGCATGCCGAGTAGGCGGCGAGCTTGATCGGGAAATCTTTCTCATCTACTATGACGTCACGGAAGATGTTCGTCACCGGTACTTCTGCTGTAGGGATGAGGTAGAGATTGTCAGCTGTGGCATGGTACATCTGCCCCTCCTTATCGGGGAGCTGACCTGTGCCGAAGCCTGAATCCTGATTCACTACATAGGGTGGCTCGATCTCGAGATAACCGGCCGCACGGGCTTGATCGAGGAAAAAGTTGATCAGAGCACGCTGAAGACGCGCACCATAACCCTTGTACACCGGGAAGCCTGCTCCGGTAATTTTCACCCCAAGCTCGAAGTCTATCAGGTCATATATTTTTGCCAATTCCCAGTGGGGTAACTTGTGACCTTCGCGGAGGTCAGGAATTTGTCCACCTGCGCGCTCTACTACGTTGTCCTCAGACGTTTTACCACAGGGTACCGTCTCGGAGGGCGTATTGGGGAGAAGCACTATTTCCTCCGCCTGCCTGTCCTCCAGTTTTTTCTTGTTCTCCTCGAGTGCCTTGGATAGCTCCTTGAGATCATTTACCTTATTACGCATCTCCGTAGCCTCTTCTTTGCGTCCTTGCTTCATGAGGTTCCCTATTTCCTTGGAGAGTGCGTTTTGCTCTGCCAGGGTGTCGTCCAGTCTGCGTTGTGTGGAGCGTCGCTCCTCGTCTATCTTTCGGATGCGCTCAATCACAGGCGAAGCATCGATGTTTTTAATCTTTAGCCTGCGAATGGCCTCGTCGGTTTGCTCGAGTAGATATTTTGTCGTTAGCATGATGATTAACTCAAATCCGATCTGTAAGTAATTAATTGTGGATTGTGAATATAAGTACCGGCACAAAGGTAAGTTTTTTTTCTCAAATGTGCTTTGTGTCTCTTGGGTGATTGCTTCTTGGTCTGTCTCAAGTATGCAGAGTTGCCATCAAGTATTGTCTTTATGTACAGTTTATTTCGAGAGTAATGTTTTACCGCTGCCGTTTTGGACGATCAAATGATACCGTCCTCGGGGAGTGACATCAAGGTTCTGCAGCTTTTGAGGTGAATCTCTCACTACTTCGCAAAAATTTCTCTGGGTCGTCGATTCATCGAGTACCAGGTAGTCTCGAGAGAAAGCTCCGGGACAAAATTTATGCCTTGTATAGGATTGATTGATAGCAGGATACGAGAGGGTTAAAAGTAGTCGATAGGAGGGGCGTACCTTACTCGTGGAATAAAGTTTCGGACAGGATACTGCCCCTTACGATCTTCGGACTGGGAGCTGTGGAAGAGGTGGAGTGAGGAGAAGAGGTGGGGATTTGTTATCTTTGGGGTCTCGAAGTGATAAATTAATACCATACAAGAATATGTCAGACGGACGAAAGAAGAATGGCTGGGAAAAGGCTCTGAATATGTTAGGGTGGCGTGCAATTCTGCCATCGCAGCATGTACCTAAGAGCATAATATGTGCGGCACCTCATACGAGTAATTGGGACTTCATCATAGGGATGCTTTACTATCGAACTATCAATGGTGACCCACATTTTGTGATGAAAAAAGAGTGGTTCTTCTGGCCTTTGGGGGGGCTGCTTCGTGCCCTTGGCGGTGTCCCGGTGGATAGGGGACGCGGAAGCTCTTTGGTGGATGAGGTGGTGCGGATGTTCGATGCACACGAGACCTTTCACATGGCAGTGACACCCGAGGGAACTCGTAGCTATGCCGAGCGTTGGAAGACAGGATTTTATCGCATGGCTGTGCAGGCAGGTGTGCCGATAGAGCTGGCACGCATTGACTATGGCCGTAAGGAAGTGGAGATATTTGAGGTCTTTTATCCCACGGGAGACATGAATGCCGATATCGAGACTATCCGTAGTAGGTACCGTGCGGATATGGCAAAGTATCCGGAGAAATTCCATGACGTCAATGCGTGACTATAAGGATAGAGATATAACTAAGGCTCCGGACCTTCGTGTGGCTGTGGTGCAGATGCAGCAGGCACAGGGTGACGTCGATGCAAACGTACAGCGCCTGAGAACCCTGCTGGATAGGCACATCGTCGCGGAGGCAACTCCTGACCTGCTCCTTCTGCCCGAGATGTGGACTACGGGTTTCATGACCAAGGCGGATACCATGACCACTGCCGAAATTCGTGAGGCATACGAGCGAGGAGTTGCGGAGATGAAGGCGGTGGCAGAGTCCCGGGATTGTGCGGTGTATGGGTCACTGATACAGCCTGTGGAGGAGGATAGACTGTCGAATACAGGGCTTTTCGTCACACCCTACGGTGAGCCTGTGGAGTACCGCAAGAGACATTTATTTGGCCCCGGAGGAGAGCGAAAGTATTTCGTGGCAGGGAGTGAGAGAATGCAGGTGGCGTGGCGTGGCTGGAGTATCCGTCTGGCTACGTGCTATGACCTGCGCTTCCCTGTGTGGCAACGCCAGTCGGCAGTGGTTGACGAGCAGTATGATATCCTGCTCAACTGCGCCAATTGGCCCGATCTTCGTATTGATGCCTGGGAAATCCTCCTCAAGGCTCGTGCCATCGAAAATCAGTGCTATGTTCTTGCTTCGAATCGCACTGGTGCAGGGCCTAAGGGGCTGAAGTATCCGGGCTATTCATTCGTTCTCGGTCCCAAGGGCGAGGAACTGCAGGGGGGTAAAAGTGGTGCTGAGACGGTGCTTTGTGCGACGATAGAGCGAGCCATGCTGGAGGAATTCAGGGCTAAGTTTCCTGTGCTTGAGGAAATAGATGACTACATGGTACACAATCTTTGATAATAATTGACTATCTTTGTGAGGGGTAGGGCACTATCCACACTGAATAGGATATGCAGGCATAAACATTCATAGCAACATACATACAGATCATGAGCAAACACGTAGACGTACTATTGGGTCTCCAGTGGGGTGACGAGGGTAAAGGTAAGGTAGTAGATGTGCTGACATTGGGTTACGATATGGTAGCACGCTTTCAGGGTGGACCCAATGCTGGTCATACGCTTGAATTTGATGGACACAAGTACGTCCTCCGCTCTGTCCCGTCGGGAATCTTTCAGGGTGAGAAGAAGAATCTCATCGGCAATGGTGTTGTCTTGGATCCTATCCTGTTCCGCAATGAAGCTGAAGAACTGGCACAGAGTGGCATTGGGCTCAAAACACGACTCTTCGTATCCAAGAAAGCGCACCTCATACTCCCCACCCATCGACTACTTGACGCTGCCAACGAAGCAGCCAAGGGGGACTCCAAGATAGGTACCACAGGTAAGGGAATAGGTCCTACGTATACTGATAAGATCAGTCGCAATGGTCTTCGCGTGGGCGACTTGTTGTCGCCCCTCTTTACGGAGAAGTTCAAGGCGGCTAAGGAACGCCATCGCAGGATGCTCGTGTCGCTTCTCGGAGTTGATCCGCTGGAAGAACAGAGTTACTATGAGCTGGAGGCCGACTGGATGAAGGCAATAGGGTACCTGAAGGAGTTTGAGCTCGTAGACGGCGAGTTTTATGCCAACGATGCCCTCACTCAGGGACATAGTATCCTCGCGGAGGGTGCACAAGGCTCACTGCTGGATGTGGACTATGGATCGTATCCTTTCGTAACCTCATCCAATACGATTACCGCTGGGTGCTGCACGGGCCTCGGGATAGCTCCGCATCGGATTGGTCGAGTATTTGGGATATTCAAGGCGTACTGCACTCGTGTAGGTGCAGGACCGTTTCCTACGGAGCTCTTCGATGCTACGGGAGAGGAGTTGGGCAGAAGAGGATTCGAATTTGGGGCAGTCACCGGACGAAAGCGCCGCTGTGGCTGGCTCGACCTTGTGGCACTCAAGTACACTACGATGCTTAACGGTGTCACCGACCTTATCATGATGAAGAGTGATGTTATGGACACATTCGACGAGATCAAGGTCTGTGTAGCCTACAACGTAGAGGGGCAGCGTACCGAGCACTTCCCATATAACATCGAAGGGAGTGTGGAGCCAGAGTACAAGGTGTTTAGGGGCTGGAAGACGGATATGACCGAGATGACCTCAGAGACTCAGTTCCCTCAGGCATACACGGACTACATTCACTTCATTGAGTCGTACCTCGGAATACCAATCTCTATTGTTTCGGTAGGGCCCGACCGCTTGCAGACTATCTTTAGATCTACATTTAAGCAAGACCTGTAAGTCTTGTCTCACCAAGAGTTTTATTTTTTAGACATGCGTAACTTATGAGTTCAATGACTTTCTATGTCCTCATGGTTGTGGTGATGCTGGTCGGAGTAGTCGTCCAGTGGAGTCTCAAGAGGAAGTTCAAGCGATACAGTGAAGAGATGCTCGCCAGCGGTATGACGGGTGCCGAGGTAGCGCAGAAGATGCTCCGTGACAATGGGATCAATGACGTCCAAGTCCTCCCGACAAACGGTACCCTCACCGACCATTATAACCCTACCAATCGTACGATTAAGCTCAGTGAAGGAGTGTATGAGTCCAATAGTGTGGCGGCTGCGGCTGTCGCTGCTCACGAGACAGGACATGCCATACAGCATGCACAGGGCTATGCTCCTCTCCGCATGCGCTCGGCACTTGTGCCGATGGTTAGCTTTGCTGGTAATATCGTTTCGTGGGTGCTTCTTGCAGGGATTGTGCTCGTCAATGTCTTCCCCAAGCTCCTCCTTATCGGTATTATTCTTTTTGCGATTACCACGGTCTTCAGTATCATTACTCTCCCTGTGGAGATTGATGCCAGTCGCCGTGCAGTAGCGTGGCTGGAGTCCAGTGGCATCACCACCAGCCGCCAACTACCACAGGCACGATCTGCACTGCGCTCTGCGGCGTACACCTATGTAGTAGCTACTATCGGATCTATTGTTACGCTCTTGTATTACTTGTCCATCTACAACAATCGTAGGTAGGTAAGGTCTGAATTTTCCTACCTATGCAGATGCGAGGTGTTTTTGTCGTAATCGCAGAGTAATATGCTTGTCGTTATGAAAATTTAGTGTACATTTGTACAGATGAAGGGTGGTAAGCCTACTTATGGATATACCGCAAGGTATGCCGCCAACTTGAAGCAATTGTAAACATAATAAATCCAGATTGTTATGAACCAGAACTTAACTAGTAAGGACATCAAGAAGTCCGATAAGGCGAATCTCGAGAAGAACATTTCGCTTTATTTCCTGATGGGTGTAGTTGTGGCTCTCTCAGTCATCTTCGTTGCTTTCGAATGGGGTAATAGAGATATTGAGGTGGGTAGCATCGAGATCCAGCAGGTGATTGAGGAGATTGAAGAAGTCCAGATTACTCCTCCGGATGAGAATACTCCTCCCCCTCCTCCCCCCGATCAGCCAGTGGTGGTAGAGCAGATTCAGGTGGTAGAAGATGACGTTGAGGTTGCTGATGTAGAAATCACAAGTGTGGATGATGCATTCGACAAGCTCCAGAATACTTTCACCCCTCCTGCACCAAGTCAGAGAGGTCGTGAGGAAGTAGTAGAGGACAATACGGTCTTCGAATTCCTTGAGGAGATGCCGGAATTTCCGGGTGGACAGGCCGCTATGATGAAGTGGCTCAGTGAGAATGTGAAGTATCCACCTATCGCAGCTGAAAATAACATTCAGGGCCGTGTGATGGTATCGTTCATTGTAGAACGCGATGGTTCGGTATCGGATGTCAAGATTCTCCGCAGTGTGGATCCATCGCTTGACAAGGAGGCTATCCGTCTCATCAATTCGATGCCTAAGTGGAAGCCGGGTATGCAAACAGGTAAACCGGTGCGTGCACGCTTCAATATCCCTGTGACGTTCAAACTCCGCTAAGTTGTGTCGCCCATGGATCATTCATTGTCCGAGGCGTAAAAATTGAATGACATTGATAGTCCCCGACCATGTAAGTGGTTGGGGACTTTTTGGTGTATTCCAATTTGCCCGATATGTATCCCTGCTATGGTGCCTTCGGTGGTGCCTGCTACATCTATCCGGAAGCGCAGGAGAAATACGGCTTATGCCATTAAACTATGGTAGGGACTAAGTTGGGAGGTATTTCGTAAGACGAAATTCAAGAAAAAAGAGGAAAAGAGTGACAAAAGAGATTGAAGAGGTCATCGGTGAAGAATAAAATGGACAAATGACGATGAAGAATGGCACTGGAATGTATTGGGCATTCAAATTATTTTGTATCTTTGTGCCGACGGTGCTCGGTGGATTGTTCGATCCTCAGAGTAAAAGGGAAACGGGTGCAAATCCCGTACAGTCCCGCTGCTGTAAGCCTTGTATAATCGCCAGTCGATATACCACTGTATCCTGAGGATATGGGAAGGTGATTGGATGAGAGGTAAGTCAGAAAACCTGCCGTCATGTGCATTTTGTACTTCTCTCGTGGGTTTAGAGAGGTGCCACCATTGGATTTTGTCTAATCATAATTCCCTTTCATTGATTCGCTAATGTATCGACAGTCCAGGAAGTGGTTTTTGTAAGTTAAGGTGATTAACTGTAGGTGCGCGTGCATCTGTGTTAGATGTATGCGACCGTATGCACTTCTTTGAGTAGTGGGTATGTGTCCTTGGTATTGTAGGCGACACATGCCCACTCTTTTTTCGCTTGCAATTTTCATCGATGCGGGAGAGTAGGTTTGGTCGTATCCTCGATCTCGGGAGACAGAGTCTCTGTGAGATCGGGAAGTAGATCTCATGTGCAATGAGTTGAATCTCTCGAGCCTTAAATAAAATGGTTCTAGGAGAGGATGCAGAAGGGATAATCCTTGAATACATAGGCTCTCTTTTTGGTTAAGAACGAGAGTACATACGTGCGAAACAAGGAGATGGGAAAGGTGTCAAATTTATCGCTCGCGGAGCTGGATTTCTGATACAGAGAGGGGTTAATGTGGGCACCATGTATCGCGGAAGACAGAAAATATGCGGAGGAGTGTGGAAAAAAGCTCTGGGTTGTCGAGACTTTGACTTCCCAGAGCTTTCTTTGTAAACCTCCGGGAGGTCGAAAAGCCGATGACCCAGAGAAATTTTGATCGCCGACTGACGGTTGGCCTTAGAGGTACCGAATTGACCGGGGTTAAGTGTGTGCTACGTTGGGTAATTACCTGATGGATAAGCGTTATGATATGCAGTACCTTGGTGATTTTAAGCCTTTGCGAACCTCCGATGTACAAGTTTAGAGCATAGCATCGTATACGGCGGAGAGGACTTTATTTCGGATATCCATGGCAGACAGTCGGTTATTCCACCTTGTGGGAGCTACGCGATTGCTTAGGAAGACGTAGACGATGTGATGTGTGGGGTCGATCCAGAAGCAAGTGCCGGTGAATCCTGTGTGTCCATAGGTGGAGAGGGCTGCTTTGGGTACTTTCGGGCTGGGTTTGCCATTGCGAGCAAGGCGATTGAAGCCGAGTGCATAGGGTGAGGTCGAGTGACGTGCGGTGGTGAAATGCCGTACCGTGGAGGATTGGATTACCTGCTGTCCATCGTACTTACCCATATCATCAAGCATGAGAAGTACTCGTGCCACGTCCTCGGCATTACCGAAGAGTCCGGCATTGCCTGATACGCCACCGAGCATGGCAGCAGCTTCGTCATCCACATCGCCACGGAGGGTCTGCCAGCGTAGGAAAGCATCGTTTTGCCCTTCAGCGATCTCTGTGGAGGGAAAGTGGGTGTAGGGCTTGAAGAGCAGGCGTGATGCACCGAGAGGTTGGGCTATCTTTTGCGCAAAGAGTTGATCCAGCGATTGTCCGTATACGGACTCGAGGACGTCCTGCACTAGGAGAAAATCGACATCGCTGTAGCGGTATCGTGAGGGATGCAGCTCGGCATCGCGGATGTGTATGCGCATGGTATCACGTACGGCCGGTGAGAGATATTGCCCGTGAGCAAAGCGCTCCGGATAGAGGGCCGAGGAGTCGCTGCTCACGAGGTCACGGCGGTAGCGAAAACCCTTACGTGCCCACGCATCGCCTGCAATCTGGATGGGGAAACCACTTCGCGGAGAAAAGGAGAGGAGAGGAGGAGGGTAGCTGTCAGGAGCGATGAGGGAGATGTAGAAGCGTATGATGGCGGGTAGACCGGCGACATGGTAGAGGAGGTGGCTGAGTCGGATTCGGGCTTTATCACTGCCTGAGAGGTAGGAGAGGTGCTGAGCGAGGTAGTCTCTCTCTGAGAGCTTCTTCTCGTCTTTGGCTATCATCACGAGGGGGACGGTGGCAATGGCTTTGGTTACGGAGGCGAGGTCGTAGAGAGTCTGAGTGTTATTGGGTTCAGTCCTTTTTGCATCCTTGAAACCATAGGCTTTGTGGAAGACGACTTTGCCATCCTTTGCCACCAGTACTTGGCAGCCGGGATATGCACCATAGCGTAATCCGCTCTCTACGATCTGGTCTATTTTCTGTAGTCGCGTGCTGCTGAGCCCCACAGCCTCAGGTTCAGCGACGGGGAGGGTACTGTGATTATCTGCGGATAGACCTGTTCCCTCACGGAAGAGAGGCGAGAGGTCAACAGGGAGTTTGCCCGTAAAAGGAGTCTCCCCCATGAGTGCATTGGCGAGTGCCCTCTGGGCTTCGGGCTTAGTGTCGTAGGCGAGTACGACGGCACGCGCGCCCTTGATGAGATTGGTGAAGCGCGTTAGGGTGTAGGGAGAGGTGAGGAAAGTGACCACCGTAGGTACCTGTCGGCAGAGCTGTATGAGGGCAGACTCAGGCTGTGCTGTGGCGGAGGAGACGGCGATGATAATAGCATCATAGTCCTTGAGCTTAGCATAGATTTGGGAGTGATTGGCACCAGGTGTGATAGCATAACTATCCACCCCCTTGAGTACACTGGCGAGAGTGGAGAGTTGGGTATTGCCATAGCGTACGAGTGCGATGCGTCTCTGAGCTTTTAGAGGGAGCAGGGCCTTGTCGTTTTTGAGTAGGGTTATGCTTGCGGAGTAGAGCTTTGAGAGGAGTAAACGGCTCTCGGGACTGTGTAGGTCTGAGTCCAGCCCTTGGGATGAGAGAGGAGTGCGATCCCCGACATTGAGCACGTACTTCCATATGAGGATTTTTCGTACTCTCTGATGTACTTCATCTGGGGAGATGATCTTGGCTTTGAGAGCTTTCATGAGGTCACGGAGTGCCTGATCGGGATTGTCGGGAGCAAGGAGAATATCTGCGCCAGCTCTGAATACCTCTACGGCGACGGACTGTCCTCCGGTTCCGCTAAGTATTCCTTTCATTCCGAGTCCATCGGTGAAGATCAAACCTCCAAAGCGCATTTGGGTCTGAAGGAGATCTGTGACGACACTGCGACTGGCACTGCTGGCACGACTGCCGGTGCCGAGGGCGGGAATCTGGAGGTGAGCGATCATCATCCCACCGAGCCCAGCGTCGATGAATGCACGAAAGGGGCGCAGCTCGGTCTGCTCAAGTTGGTCGAGGCTCTTGGATATGACGGGTAGGGTCTTGTGGGAGTCGGTGTCCGTGTCGCCATGTCCCGGGAAGTGTTTGGCAGTAGCGAGGACACCATGCTCCTCCATTCCACGTGCATAGGCGATGCCAAGTGCAGTGACACGGTCGGAATTGGAACCATAACTGCGAGTGCCGATGACAGGATTGCGCGGGTTACTATTGACGTCTATGACGGGAGCGAAGTTGATATGTATGCCGAGTCTCTTTGCCTCGAGAGCAGTGGCTCGTCCGTACTCGTAAGCGAGGAGGGTGTCGTCAGTAGCACCGATGACGATATTGCGTGGCCAGTCTGTAGTCCCGGAGAATCGCATAGAGAGTCCCCACTCACCGTCCATGGCTACGAGCATGGGGACGGTCGGGGCAGACTGGCGCATACGATTGGTAAGCTGTACCACCGTCTGTGGGTCTCCTTTCTGCCATAGCACTCCTCCGTACTTCTTCTCTCTCACCATTTGATCCCATGCGGCCACGTCGGTTGATGAGGAGCGTGGATACACCATGGGCATGATCAATTGAGCGACTTTTTCCTCTATCGTCATGATGCGGAGTATGCTGTCGGCAAAGGCTTGAGCACGCATACTTACCACGTGATCACGGAGGAGATAAGGGGTGGTCATGGGTAGTCGCTGGGAGGATGCGAGGGCTGATAGGAGGGCTGTGAACAGGAGTATGAGGAGTAGTTTGCGGTTCATCGGAATTTGTTTTTTATATGTCATCCTCGTTCCAGTACCGCCATGCCTCTATGGCTTGGTACCAAAGCATGCCAAAGCCATTGCGTGCTGTGGCACCATGGTCAAGCCCAGCAGCAAGGAATGGGGTAGGGGAGGGACTATAGGTGAGATCGAAGAGCAAGTGTTCTGGAGTTAACGCGGAGTATGGGAGAGGAGGTCGGACGTCGGGATGCTTAGCACTGCCGAGGGGAGTGGCGTTGATGATGAGAGAATGACAGCGGATTATGTCGCTGTCGAGGTCCTGATACGTTAGTGAAGCATGCTCGTGGCTCCGCGATACCGTGGTATATTCTATGTTCATATGGCGCAACGCTATCTGCACTGCTCTGGATGCTCCGCCTGTACCGAGTACAAGGGCTCGTGTGGGAGTGCAGTCCGTGATCAGTGGGTGCAGAGCCTGAATGAAGCCCAAAACGTCCGAATTGTGTCCACTCAGTCGTCCGTCCGTCGTCCTTCGGATGACGTTGACCGCTCCCACCTCCTCGGCAATAGGACTGAGACCAGCATCTATGTACTGGAGAACATCGACCTTGTAGGGAGTGGTGACCGTGAAACCTCCCCACTGACAATCGTGTCGTACTTCTGAGATGAAAGCACTGATGTCAGTGGTGTCTATTAACTCAAAGGAAAAACGAACAGCCGCACAACCCCAAATCTTCTTGAAGAGTTCGGGTGAGCGACTGTAGCTGATCCCTTGGCCGAGTAAGCCAAACTTGTGTTCCTGCATAGGAGAACAAAGTTACTATACGAGCCCGTTTTCCTCCAAGAAACGGTCAAGTACAGGACTGAGTTCTTCCTCGAATCTGGGCTTGTAACCTACATATAGACCGCACACGCCGGGAGTGTATATTGTGTAGTACGTGTGGCGGAACCCAGCTTCCTCCATGAGGTACTGCATTACATCACGATTAGGCACTACCTCTATGCTATCTGCCAAGTAGTTGTAAGCAGCTTCATTGCCTGCCACCGTTCTCGCCACAGCGGGGATAGTCACTCCTGCGTGAAACTTGTACATTGCTCGCAGTATCGGATTCTCCGGCTCGCAAAGCTCGAGGATTGCCACCATCCCTCCTGGTCGTAGTACCCTCAACATCTCACGCAAGCCATCTGGAATAGAGCTGAAATTACGCACGCCGAAGGCACATGTCAGAGCATCGAAGTGGTTATCCTCAAAGGGCATCTCCAGGGCATCCACAACGGAGACTTTGACCTTCGAGAGACGTTCCTTCCGTGCCTTGTGAACAGCTTTTTCGAGCATCCCGAGAGAGAGATCCGCAGCTACTACTGTGGCACTCCTATTTCTTCGCGCCAGTTCTATGGTCAAATCGCCTGTGCCGGCAGCTAAATCCAAGATGAGCGATGGCTTCTCTGCAGAGACACGATCCGCTATGTCCGAACGCCAGAGAATGTCCAGACCAAAGGAGTTGATGTGATTCAGTACGTCGTACTTGCGTGCGATGCCATCGAACATCTTACGGATGTTGTGTGCAAATTCCTTATTGTCCTGGTCTCTTGATGGTAGCATATTCTTTCGTCGTTTTTTGGGGTGTTCGTCAGCGACTCTGTAGCCACACCGTCAGGTTTTTCTGGATCCTCTGCTCTATGTCCTCTGTGGCATGCTTTACGAAAGGTTCGCCGAGGAGGTGATTGTACAGCTCGATGTACCTATCAGCAACGCTCTCACAGTACTCATCGGTCATCTCGGGTACCTCCTGTCCCTCCTGTCCTTGGAATCCCTGCTCTATCAGCCACTGACGTACGAATTCTTTCGAGAGTTGTCTCTGGGGTTTACCGGCCTCGAACAACTCCCCATACGTGTCGGCGTAAAAGTAACGTGATGAGTCCGGAGTATGAATCTCATCTATTAGGTAAATCTTTCCGTTCTTCTTGCCAAACTCATACTTCGTGTCTACGAGTATCAATCCTCTGCGCTCTGCCAACTCCGAGCCTCGCTTGAAAAGTGCCTGGGTGATACGCTCCAGTTCATCATAATCCTCCTCACTTACAAGCCCAGAGGTTATGATCTCTTCTCGGGAGATATTCTCATCGTGTCCCTCACTTGCCTTGGTTGTAGGAGTGATGATAGGATGATCGAACCTTTGATTCTCTCTGAGGTTATTTGGGAGCTTGATACCGCAGATCTCACGTTCGCCGGCCTGATATGCGCGCCAAGCACTACCGGTGATGTATCCACGGATGACCATCTCCACTTTAAATGGTTCGCACGCGTGTCCCACTGTCACCATGGGATCAGGGGTTGCTATCTTCCAGTTGTCCACGATATCTGATGTGGCATCCAGATTTCGAGCTGCTATCGTATTCAGAATCTCACCCTTGAAGGGTATACCCTTTGGTAGTATGCGGTCAAATGCTGATATGCGATCCGTCACTACCATTACGAGCAGGTCGTTCTCCAACGTGTATACGTCACGTACTTTCCCGTGGTATACTGACTTCTGACCTGGGAGGGATAGTTCGGTGTTTGTAAGTGCTTGTGCCATGATATGTCGTGTGTATTTAAACAATGTTCAACCTTGTAGTCCGATCTCTTCTGCTGAAGGATCAGTGCTTTCTGTTACCCCCTGCCTCTGATGCTCCATGTGCTCATAAGCGGCTACTATCTTCTTCACCAGTCCATGGCGCATGATGTCTTTCTTCTCAAAGGTGATACTTCCTATTCCCTCTACGTCCTCAAGGATGCTCTGTGCTTGCTTAAGTCCGGAGGTCACACCAGTGGGTAAGTCTATCTGAGATATATCGCCCGTGATGATCATCTTTGCGTTCATCCCCAGACGGGTCAGAAACATCTTCATCTGATGCGTTGTTGTATTCTGAGCTTCGTCCAGTATCACTACTGCATCATTGAGGGTACGGCCACGCATAAACGCCAGTGGAGCTATCTGTATCACGCCACTCTCCATGTACTCCTTCAGTTTCAGAGGAGGTACAAGCTCCATGAGTGCATCGTACAATGGCTGTAGGTAGGGATCCAGCTTATCCTTCATTTCGCCTGGTAGAAACCCAAGCTTCTCACCTGCTTCTACGGCAGGACGGCAGAGGACTATGCGGCGTACCTGCTTACTGCGCAGCATCTTCACAGCCATCACGATAGCGATGAATGTCTTACCACTCCCTGCAGGTCCTGTGGCTAATGTCAGATCATTGTCCTCCACCATACGCACCATTGCTTTCTGATTCGCCGACTTTGCCGATATGGGTCTCCCTCCAGCTCCGTAGAGTATGATGTCGGAGGGTTTCCGGTACTCTATGCGGGTGTTGTTGGACAGCTCTGCCACCGTTGACTCGGGGAGCATACCGTACTCTGTGGCATAATCCTCCAGTCGGTGTAGGAGCTTTAGGAAAGCATCCGTCTCCGAAGGTTCCCCCATCACCTTAATCACATTCCCACGCGCCATGATACGGAGCTTGGGGTTCAGCTCCTTGAGGAGCAGTAGGTTTCGGTTATTGATGCCGAAAAAGGTGACCGGATCAGCCTCGTCAAGGAGGTATATTCGTTCGTTCATTCGTTAGCCTTCTTCAGCAGTATCTCATTCACCCCCCTCCTCAGATCCTGCATCGATAGCAGGCCAACGCTCTGAGTAGGTATGCCGTTCATGGGGATGAAGTACATCGTCGGGTACGCACGTACGCCCATAAGGGCGCTCAGGCGCGGCGCGGACTCTGCATCTATAGAGTACACCACGATCTTGTCGCCATACTCCTGTGCTATCTGCTTGAGACGGGGCTTGAGTAGTCGGCAGGGGCCACACCACGTGGCATAGAAGTCCACGATCGCAGGTTTGTCACCCAAGTACTTCCAGTCGCCTCCCTGCTCCCAATCATATACTTTCGTCTTAAACTCCTCGGCTGTCAGCTCTATCACCGTCACTTCATTGTCTGTGGAAGGCGCTGCCGTGCTGTGGCAGGCGAATGCGATTGAAAGCGTGAGGAGCAGGGCTGTAGATGTTAGTATCTTATTCATCTTGATGTATAAGTGTTGGATTTTTGATTGTATGTATGGAGAGTGCATGTTTTCCATCACATGCGCTCACACAAATGTAATCATTTTCCCCGATTTTCTCCCACTTTCTTCTCTTTCTGTCGATGTATCGGAAGATAACTTTACTCGGCCGGTCATCCTATGTAGTGTTCGGTCCGAAGGAGTATATTTTCTTTTACTTGAATGAATATGAGTAGGATAGGGAGATCGCCATTAGTCCGGAAGACGATTTGCCGACTGTTCACAGCATCCCTATCTCCCCTGTAGAGGTTTACAAAGTAAAGATACGGATGTGTCAAGAAATACCAGTCTTTTTCTCCATAATCTTTTGTACACGGCGGCTTCGTCGTCTTCTGACTCCCAACGGTTGTACTCTACCTGTATTTCTTTTCTTTCGAGTGTAGTTTTTACGAGATCGTATTCCTCTTCACGAGTTTTGACATAGGCTTTTATCTTTTCGTTTGGTATCGCGTATGCGCCTATGCTCGTGGTGCCGGACATCAGCCCTTGGTTAGGGATGCTGAGGTTGGTTTTCCCGAGGGACCAAAGTTCTATAGTGTTCGTATTCTTCAATATCGATTTGGTGACAGAGACGATGTTACCCCTGTACACGATTTCCTGATAATCCGGAGGATCAACCAAGCTAATCCATTTGTTGTCTACGCCGCGATCGTCCGAAGTAAAATCAAGATATCTTTCTGGTAGAACCTTGTATGTAAACATGCTGAGAGAAAGCTCTGGGACGTCGATGAAGCGATGACCCAGAGCTTTCTCTGACGATCTCCGGGACGTTGATTTGCCGACGTCCCAGAGGTTTTTCCAGGAGCATCCATGTGCGTCTTGGATGAACGAAAGGGGGGGGTAGCTTGAGGGGAGGTGGAATGTTGGTGTCGACTTGGAAGAAGGAATCATTTTGAATTCATCGGAGTAGGCAGTGATTTTTCAGAGCATATCTCTATTGCCTCCACTGAACTCACGCCCTGGAGATACCGAACCTTAACTCGCGATGTTCCCTTTTAGGGTCTGGAGTCTTACGGAAGTTATTGGTGACGATTTACAGGATCGTATCCTCTTTATCCTGCCGGTTTAGAATTTCTACAGCTGTCCTCCGGAGGTCACCTTGCTTTACCTCAATGTTTTTTCTCTTGCCGCTAAATAAGGTATGTCCGGACTTGGCATACGCTGAATCGTAGTATCTTAGAGCTATCATGATAGGGGTGTGTAGGTCTCCTTGACGTATGAGACCTATGGCCTGTGTGGTCTGCTCGGCACCGAGTCGTTTTGTGATCTTTCGGAATGCTTCTATGAGAAAATCCACCGAAAGAGTGGCGTACTCATCATATATACGTCGTGCCCGCTCTTCCAGCGGTTGGTGAATAGTGACAACCTCCGCAGACCTAACAACGTCGAAGAAAACATCCGGGATCTGGACATGACCTATACGCTGGCTTTCGCTTTCAATATATATGGGTGCCGAGAGGTTCATCCCTGAGAGTTTGTGGATGAGGAGACAGGCGAGCATCTCGCTGGTTGGCTGTGTCGAGTTTGGGAGCTGGCCGAAGGCCGATCCTCGGTGGCAGCATAACCCTTCGAGGTCAATGGTCTGAGCTCCGAGGTCTGAGAGGTGGTATAGGAGTTCGGTCTTGCCGGAACCTGTGGGTCCTTCTATTACGATCAATCGTTGTATTTGCATCGAAAGCGTGAGAAGTTTCCTCTTGTATGCTTGGAATCCTCCCTCATAGGTACTCACATCGTATCCATACAGCCGTAGCAACCATGCTACCGAATGGCTCCGCATACCTCCACGGGCACAGTAGAGCATCAGGGGTGGGGCAGCTGTTGGTTCACCGACGATGCAACGTATCTCCCTAATCAGGAGGTGAAGGCGAGGACCTATGAGTGATAAGCCCTGCTCTATGGCTGCCTCTCGACTTTTGTGTACGTACGTAGTGCCGACTATGGCACGCTCTTCATCTGTGAATAGTGGTAGATTATGTGCACCGACGACGTGTGCGCGTTCGTATTCTGATGGGGTGCGCACATCGATCCAAACGGGTTGATGCTTAGAGCGGTTCATGTAGACGCAATAGGTATATTCGTCCTTCAGGACCTTGTGTGAGGAGGAGGTCGAGAGCGGAGAGACCGGAGGTGAAACCGTGTTTTTGCTCGAAGACCTGCCAGTATCGAGGGAGATAATTTTGACCGGACACACAACAACCGTTGTTCCCGATTTCCGGGTGGAAGTCGTCACTGTCGTCCAGCCACTCTGTCACTGTTGGAGCGGTTAATCCCCATGCTTCACAGAGCACGTTGATCCAGCGTTGATTGTAGTCTACCAGCAGATCTGTATCATTGTACTCTATCGCAGAGACGATACTCTCCTCGTAATGCTCCCAAAACGGGGCTGAGCTGTAGGCGCTCGTCAGGGCATTTCGGAGCTTGTGGCGCCACTGACCATGTTCGGATACATGGATATCTATGATACGAGGCGTCGGATTGGGATATTTCCGGATGGGGATGCTGAAGCTAAAGACTCCAGCTGAGGAGAGGAAGTCTGCACGGTTACGATACGACTGCTTCACGTATCTTTCACCTCCCCAGATGACGACATCCGGTTCTCCTGCGATAGCCGCCATGTAGGGGATGCTTGGTGCAAAGAGAGAGGGTAGAGCCTTCGACATACGTTTTGCTCAAAGTCCGATCTTTATGTCCGATATCACCCGCCCACGAACGGCGCTTCGGGGGATGAGGAGAGTGTCCATACAGCTACGAATAACAATGCTGTCGGCACGCCATTCTATCGTCTGGGCAGGTGCGATCTGATGGCGTCTCAGGGAGTCTTTGTACTCGAATATGACACGGCTTCCTCCGGGGTTAGGCTGCTCGGTCAGCCGCACGAGGAGAAGGCTGCCAGGAGTAAACTCTGGAGACACGCACGCGTCCCTACTGACGTAATAGGTCCTGAGGACAAAGAGACGAATAGGGATGAGACAGACTACAGTGATGAGGAGAACTGTGATGAGTCCACCCCGTCTACGCTTGTGTGCATTCCTATTGACGTTCACTGATTGTCTCACTCCGGGCGTAATCTTATTCAGGGTTGATGAAGAAGCGTTCCCAGCGGATACGACCACCAAAGAGCGGCTTATCCTTATCCATCGACAGCCAAACGAAGAGAGGAGTACCCACGATGTGATCCTCAGGTACGAAACCCCACGAACGCGAGTCAGCAGAGTTGTGTCTATTATCTCCCATCATAAAGTAATAGTTCATCCCGAAAGTGTAACTCTCTGCTGGTTGACCGTCAATATAGATTGTCCCATCTTTGACGTCCAGAGTGTGCCCTTCAAAATTTCGGATGCAGCGCTCGTAGATAGGGAGGTTGGCGGCAGTCAGCCGTATGGTTACCCCTTTCTCCGGTATCCAGATAGGCCCATAGTTATCTCGAACCCAGCCATTGTCGACCCCTAGTGGGAACGTTGAAAACTCCTGCGCATTTGGGGACGGCTCTATCACGATCTTACGTACGATGCTGTGCTTACCTAGATGCTCTTTCATTTCCTTGGTGAGCGGAAAATGATACACAATACCGTAGTCATTTGCTGCCAAACTGTCCAGATGCAGTACGTCCCTAAATAACATCGTGTACGCTACATCCTGACCATTGAGCAGCATGATATCGTCCTTGGATATACCGAGGTCCGACAGCTCATCTTCCGAGAAGTAGGAGCCATTCGTTTGCACGAAGTAATTTAACTGAGCCTTCTTCGGGAACGTTTGCTTCTGTCCGTCAATGAATAAATCATTATTCACCACCTGTAGCGTGTCGCCTGGCATTCCCACCAGACGCTTCACGTAGTGGTCGCGCATGTCCACAGGTCGAGCCTCTACTTTGCCGAACGTCGCTTCGTCCGACCATATCCTTTCTCTCCCATACAGGTGTACGAGGGTGTAGTAATCCGGATTGAGGACTTTCGTAGGGATTGTATCGCCGGCGGGGAAATTGAAGACCACAATGTCATTACGTCGGATTTCCCTCAATCCTTTCATTCGCTTGTACTTTAGTTGAGGTTTGTCGATGTAGGCTTTGCCTCCCCAGGGGAAACGATTGTGTACGAGCGGAAAGGAGAGTGGCGTCATCGGTACGCGAGGACCGTATGTCAGTTTATTGACGAAGAGCTGATCTCCCACGAGATTCGTCTTCTCGAGCGAGGAAGTAGGTATCCTAAATTGTTGGAATATGAAAAGATTGAGGATGTGAACCAGTGCAAGTACCACCACGATGTCCTCTATCAGTTTCATCGTCGAGCGCAGGGTCTTATTTCCAGATTTGTCCCACCACCGCCAGGGTACCAGCTTGGTGACATATCCGTCGAAGAAGAATGGTATAAGTATAATAGCGATCCACACACTGCCTATCCACACACCCAAGATCAGAACCAAACAAAACAAAAAAAAATTGCTTTCTTACGTTTCACATGTCAGGATGGTGCCAG
>JBAKGE010000090.1:0-8365 GCA_037191085.1 Porphyromonadaceae bacterium
GGAGACGTTCCATGCCTTTCTTCTCTATGGATTGAAGCACAAATACTCTGCAGCGTGAGAGTAGGGGACGTATAACCTCGAATGAAGGGTTTTCTGTTGTAGCACCTATCAGTGTTACGCTCCCCCGTTCCACGGCATGGAGGAGTGAGTCCTGCTGGGATTTACTGAAGCGGTGTATCTCGTCAATGAATAGTATGGGTGTTTCACTGCCCCACAGGCTTCCTCTCCTCTCTTCCGCCTGTTGGATAACGTCTCGTACTTCCTTGACTCCTGCATTGACAGCACTGAGTTGGTAAAGGGGAAGATTGAGCCTCTTGGCGATGATTAGTGCCAACGTCGTTTTGCCTACCCCTGGAGGCCCCCATAGGATAAATGACCTCAATACTCCACTGGCTATCATCTCATAGAGTGGAGCCCCCGGTGCTACAAGGTGCTCCTGTCCCACATAATCCTCGAGATTTGTTGGACGCATGCGCTCTGCCAGAGGTATAGGATTCATTGATGTGTTGTATTTGGTGGAATTTTTATTTGCAGTACTTATTATCTTCTCATTCGGATCAATTGCCGTCTCCGAAAGTTGAGGATTCCATGATTGTCTGTAGTGTTTTCAATAGGTGTGGATTGCCAGGTTCTACCTCCAGTCCCTGCTGGCATGCATCCATAGCCCGCTCCGTGTCATTGAGGTGAAGATAGCTCAATGCCGCCTTATTGAGGTAAAAGACATACTTAGATAAGTCACCACGCCTTCCCACTTGTGTGATCATGTCCTCTACTACGTCTATGTGGTCGTCGTACATACCGAAAGCATAGTATACATTTTCTAGCACTCCTAGGATTCCGGGTTTGCGAGACAGTTCGTCCCTATACCTATATATAAAGTCTACGGCTTGTTCTTTGATCTTTGCTCTCCCATCTGCGTTTACCTCCTGATTGTGTAGTGAGCAGTACAGTTGCATGATCTCCTTGATGCATAGTTCCTTACTCACTCCTCTTTGTAGAGCATCATTGTACAGCTCAATTGCGTCACTGTAGTTCTTCGCTGTCCTGCACTCTTTTGCCTTGTCTATGGCAACATCTCTACTATACTCATAGCTTCTGTTGGTAGGGTTCTCATCCTCCCTTGCTTCGTTCATCAGATCCAGTACCTCCCTGACACTATTGCTTGAGCACTGCTGTTGTACATTGGTCAGTATTTGTACAGCCCTGTACACGTCTCCTGACTCAAACACCTCTACAGCCAACGTAATAGCATCTGCTACCGTCATCACACGATGCACGGACTTGGCAGTATTGCCTTTGCTATTTCTGGATTTCGTGAAAAGCACAGGTATATCCATTCCCGTCTCATTCCGTATCGTCGGATCCAGGATGTCGCTTTTATTAAGGAAACAACGCTCTCCGTCACTCAGATCGTCGATGAATGCAAAGTTAAACGACGGCTGAAATTCTATTATCTTCCCTTGCGCTCTCAGCATTTCCATATCTTCGGGTCTATGCTCTCTGTGAATCCTGTCCAGAACTATTCGTAACTTCCCAACTATTTGGGGCGAAAGCTCTCTTCGTCGCCTCCTTTGATCCGAACATTTCCACTGCTTTGTCAGGGTCGGATCTCTTTGTTGTAGCTCTGATAGAGGTATTTTTTCTCCCGGTTTGAATTGCCTAAAAGGCTTGTTTGCCTGTGTTTCTTCTGTCCGTATCTCTACCGCTGTGGCTGTGGCTTCGTTTTTCTTCCGATTGGGGAGGTTCTTTTGGTCGTCTATGTTTGAAGGCATGATTATACTGTTGTGTAGTGCCATCGTGAAGCGCGGCATTGAGGCATTTGGTGTTGCAAATGTTTGTATCGCGCTTAGGTGGATACCTTGGAGGGCGTCATTCGCTTCTTTCAGGACCAAGAAATCGCTACCTATGTGTTCCACTGTTCCCTCAAATAGTCCTTCCTGACCTGTTATCCTAATGCTATCACCTACGTGAAAAACCGACTTGATGTACTCCAACATTTTCTACTGATATGGCTGTCAAAATTACTATACAAACAGTACGAGTATCCCAGATATTGCAACTACTCGTACCCACGCAAAAGTAATGTTTTCTGCCAAATTGCCCAACAATCTCTCGTCGATCTTCCCTCCAGATACTCAGAGTCCTCACTTCTCTTCCTAAAAGTAGATGACATTAAGTCGGGGATATTAGGGCGAAAATAAGTATTTTTGTACACGAGAAAGAATTTGAACATTATAACACACAGCTTTCTATGTCCAGGAACCCAAAATTTTGGAGAGGTTTTCGCACCGCACTGCTTGTGCTCGTTGGCTCAAATCTGGTGGCAGCAGTCGTTTGCTTCCTCACACTCGAGGGGCTAAAGCAGACTTTTTTCTCCCTTTGCTGTATACTTATAGCGGCCAACTTTGCATTCATGTATGGCTTTGTACGGCTTAATGACAAGAAGCGTCCAAAGTATCGAGAACCCATACAACCTCTGGACGATGATCTTAAGGATGAATAGAAGTTTTATTGTTTCATACACCAACGCAAAAGAAAGATGAAGATTAGTACACTACAAGCGGCTCGTGCACAGTATGAGCCTAAGATGCCTGCGGTCCTCCACGAGACTATCCGTCCGGTGGACGGGGCTGCTACCGAGTCAGCCGACGACCGAGAAGAGGTAAGAAAGCTCTTCCCTCACACCTATGGTCTGCCTGTCATCACATTTGAGAGGGGCGAAGAGCGCATCAATGCCACTCCGATCAATGTCGGTGTAATCCTCTCAGGTGGGCAGGCTCCCGGTGGTCACAATGTGATCGCAGGTCTTTTTGACGGTATTAAGCACGTCAATCAGGATAGCAAACTTTATGGCTTCCTCATGGGGCCTGGTGGTCTTGTGGATCATAAGTACAAGGAGCTTACGGCCGACATTGTAGACAAGTACCGTAATACAGGTGGGTTTGACATCATCGGCTCAGGTCGTACTAAGCTCGAGACGAAAGAGCAGTTCGACAAAGGGCTGGAGATCCTCCGGAAGCTCGACATCAAGGCTGTCGTGATCATCGGTGGCGATGACTCCAATACCAACGCTTGTGTACTCGCAGAGTATTACAAGGCGATCAATGCAGGTGTGCAGGTGATCGGATGCCCCAAGACAATCGACGGAGATCTTAAGAATGCTCAGATAGAGACTTCATTCGGCTTCGACACGGCATGCAAGGTGTACGCCGAAGTGATCGGTAATATCCAGCGCGACTGTAACTCTGCACGCAAGTACTGGCACTTCATCAAGCTCATGGGACGATCTGCATCTCATATCGCTCTGGAGTGTGCCCTTCAGACTCAGCCCAATGTGACGATCATCTCTGAGGAAGTGGAAGCTAAGAATCAGAGCCTGGACGACATCGTGACTTATATCGCAGGCGTGGTGGCCAAGCGTGCTGAGGAAGGTAATAACTTTGGCACCGTACTTATCCCAGAGGGGTTGATCGAGTTCGTCCCTGCTATGCGTAGTCTCATTGCTGAACTTAATGACCTTCTCGCTCATGAAGGAGATGCATACAACGCGCTCTCACTAGGCGATCAGCGTGCGTTCATTCTCTCCAAACTTTCTACTGCCAATGCTCGCGTCTATGCATCCCTCCCAGAGGATGTAGCGCGTCAGCTGACCCTTGACCGTGACCCTCATGGCAACGTACAGGTGTCACTCATCGAGACGGAAAAACTACTCTCTACTATGGTGGGTAACAAACTTGCAGAGTGGAAGAAAGAGGGTAAGTACAATGGAAAGTACTCCGTTCAGCGTCACTTCTTCGGCTACGAAGGTCGCTGTGCAGCGCCCTCCAACTTTGATGCTGACTATTGCTACAGCCTTGGCTTTACGGCAGCTCAGCTCATCGGTGCTGGCAAGACCGGCTACATGAGTTCCGTACGCAATCTCACCCGACCTACAGCAGAATGGATAGCTGGGGGTATCCCGATCACTATGATGATGAATATGGAGCGTCGTCACGGTGAGATGAAGCCTGTGATTCGTAAGGCTCTCGTGGATCTTGAGGGCGAACCGTTCAGGGAGTTCGCTCGCAATCGTGAGGAATGGGCACGCGAGACGGCATACGTGTATCCTGGTCCTATCCAGTACTTCGGCCCCTCTGAGGTATGCGACCGTCCGTCTCGTACTCTTGAGTTGGAGCACCTCCACGACTAAGAAAGTCGGCCTCTCTTTAGGAGTCGACTAACTGTAAAATATCTCTTCGAAGAGTGCCTACCGCCATACGATGGCAGGCACTCTTTTTTACACCAATCACGCTAAATGTCCTTGGTGTAGTGATGGGCGGAAAAATTAGCCACAAGCATTCAAAAACTTTACATACAGACAGAATGCATTTAAATCCTGACAGGATCTATATAAATACCGTCAGTATTTATGTAAATGACGACGGTATGTAAAGTTTTTGAGCGCTATCTTCTGCTTTTTCATTGGCACGATGGGTAGGATTGTACCTCAATGATGAGATATTTATATGCTGAGGCCACTGGATTCATCCTCTGAGCATAGCGACCGATTTCAATTCGTGGAAAAGAGGTACATTTGCGTGTGCAATCTATGGACAGGCAGACAGATACTCATACTACTTCTCCAGATATCCAGCCATGGCAGACCCACGGGGTGGAGAAGATGAAGCAGAAGTACTTCTCGATCAGTGAGGTAGCCAAGATCTTCGGGGTCGAGGAGCATACGCTGCGCTACTGGGAGAAGGAGACATCTCTGTCTCCTCGTCGCTCGCCGAGTAGTAATGCCCGTATGTACGAACATAAGGATCTAGACATCATAGAGCGTATCATCTACCTCATGCAAGTCAAGGGCATGACTCTTGCCGCGGCAGCGGAGCAGATAAATAACCCCATAGTGAATAATGATCTGGAGATCCTGGATAGGCTGCTTAGATTGCGGGATAGGTTGGAACACCTGATGGATACTATCAATACAATCGAGCAGAATGGGGGCGAGTAAGCGCGATGGTAGACGTAAACCACAGCGACAGACCGAGGAGATGTATGTGCAGGTGCTTGGGTGTGGATCAGCTCGACCTACTCGACACCATAGACCTTCGGCACAGGCATTATTCCTAAGGGGAAAGGTATTTCTCATCGACTGTGGTGAGGGGACGCAAATGCAGATGATGAAGTATGCGGTGCCGACGTCGACACTGCACAGGATATTCATCACACACTTACACGGCGATCATTGTTTGGGGCTCCCCGGTCTTCTTAGTACTATGTCGCTCATGGGGTTTGAGCATCCGGTACATGTATATGGTCCGATCGGGATAGATCAGTATGTGGACAATGCAGTTCGTTTTTTTTGCTGCGATGAGGACAGAGATAAGATTATCGTGCATGTGGTAGAGCCGTCAGGACTACAGCAAGTATATGAAGATCACTCGGTGACTGTGTCAGCTTTCCCCATGAAACACCGTGTCCCCTGTATCGGTTATCGCTTCGATGAGAAGCCGTTAAGTCCTCATCTGGATAGGGCATCCGCCGACTTTTATGGAGTCCCGATATCGTACTATGGACGACTTAAGGCCGGCGAAGACTATGTCACAGAGGAGGGTGATGTGATTCCCAATGCACGCTTGACACGTCCTAACCGTCCTGCATATAGTTACGCATACTGCTCAGACACGGTCTACGATCTTCAGCTAGCGGAGTACGCACATGGCGTAGATCTGATATACCATGAGACGACTTTTGGAGATGAACTGGCCGATGAGGCGAAGGTACGTATGCACTCTACCACGTTGGAAGCTGCCCGTATAGCACGGTCTGCCGGTGCCATGTGGCTGATGATAGGACACTACAGTGCACGGTACAACTCGGCAGAAGCCATAGAACAATTGCGTCTACAGTCAGCGCACATTCATCCGAATACAATAGCTGCTGATGAGGGGTTGCTAGTGTCTTTTTCGGAGCTAAGACGACGAGGAGAGTAGTGAGCTATTTTCCTACAAAGCTGTAGGGAGTTTCTGCCGACCGAGCCGGAATTGTCATCGGAGTTCGTAGAGAAATATGCAAAATAGATAGCCGGAAGAGTAATTATCTCCTCCGGCTATCTATTTTGTACAGTTCTAATACGGAACTGAGAGGTGTTTTTATCTATCAAAATCCTCCCATAGGATGAACACCGGTTTCTCGGTTTGGATGGTCAATGCTGTTTTTTCAAGCATCCCGTTGGCAGGATTACGCTTGTAGACCTCGACTGCATTGGCATCACGGCATGCAACAGCGAGGTACCGGTTGTCAGGACTGATAACAAATTGCCGTGGATGTTTGCCGGTGGATGTCTGTCCGACATAGGTTAGCTGACCATTGGAGCGATTGATCTTAAAGGTTACAATGCCGTCCCCATTCAGTCGATGCGAGGTGTATAGGTAATTACCGTCCTTACTGAGGGCAATGTGGGCACCGCCCTTCCCTCCTCGCCCTTGAGTGGATATCTCTTGGATGATGTTTAGGCTACCTTTCGTGCTGTCATAGGAGAGAACGTACACTGTGGGAGTGAGTTCGCAGACGAGGTAGGCATACCTATTCTTGCTGTCAAAGACCATGTGGCGTGGTCCGGAGCCTTTGGGAAGCTCGAGGTAATCGGTACTGATCGTCAGGGGAGGAACGTTCGTGTGGATATTGAAGTGAAATACCTTATCCTGTGCGAGGTCGGGGACGTAGAGATCCCGACCGTTCTGTGAGAGGACGGCTGCATGAGGCTGGGACTTGCTTTCGTTGGAGAGGTTTATCTGCCAATCTGCTGGACCGAGTGAACCGTCCTTCTGGATGTACATGAGGGAGATAGATCCTCCCCCATAGTTGGCCGTAATCGCCTTGTCATTTCTAACGGATACGTAGGTGGGCTGTCCTCCGATGGTGTAAGTTTGGTTGAGCATCGTGAGCTCACCGCTAAGCTGACTAACGCTAAGAGCGGTGAGAGTGGCATTGGCAGATATTTCGTTCGTTACGTAGAGTCGTTTGCGATCACTGCTAAGTGCCATGAACGTGGGATCGGGTGTGTTGAATGATGCCGTGTGCTGTGCCTCTAAGGTGTGAGGGTTGATACTGTAACTTTGTATCATACCGTTGTTGGCACCATTTCCGAGAGAACCGATCAGCATAATCTGCTGTGTACTGCTAGCAGCCGACGACAGTCCGCCGTCGCTCTGTCCGAGTCGTGAGAGAGCGCCACAGCCACCGAGGACAGATGCCGTAGCAAGAGCAAGCACTCCAGTATATAGTAGCCTATTTATTTTCATAAATCTAATCTGTTTGTCCTAATATTGTCGTCAAAAGTACTTATTTTTCTTGATTTTCGAGATTTTTCTTCCCAAGCAGCTCTTTGAGGTTTATGTGCTCTTTGGCCACCTCAAACTGCTGATCAGCACGGTAGGACGATCGGACAAGTGGTCCACTTTCTACGTGTGCTAATCCGAGAATCTTTCCCTTCTCCTTGTAGGCTTTAAACTGCATCGGGGTGACATACTCCTTTACTGCAATGTGCTTCATGGTAGGGCGGAGATATTGTCCTATCGTTATTGTCGAAACGCCGACGGCAATACAGTCGTGAAATAATTGCTCTACCTCATCGGGTTCTTCGCCTAATCCGACCATTATTCCTGTCTTGGCGACAAAGCCGGCATCGGAGATGTATCGAAGGACCTCCAGGCTCTGGTCATATGTAGCACGGTGACGTACTTCGGGCGTGAGTCGTCGAACCGTCTCAAGATTGTGCCCCACTACGTCTGGTTGTGCCGAAAGAACGGTGTCGAGAGCCTCTGTACTCCCTTGAAAATCTGGGATTAGTACCTCTATCGTTGTCCTGGGGGAAAGGAGACGTATCTGCCTGATACACTCGCTCCAGTGCTCTGCTCCTCCATCGGGGAGGTCGTCACGATCTACAGAGGTGATGACAACATATCTCAATCCCATACTCCGCACGCTCTCCGCCACTCTCCGTGGCTCTTGCGGATCCAAAGCTGGGGGATTTTTCATCGACTGTGTAGCACAGAAACGACAACTACGTGTGCAGTAATTCCCTCCGATCATGAAGGTTGCTGTCCCACGACTCCAGCACTCAGCCATGTTGGGACACTTGCCACTCGCACAGATTGTGTGCAGCCCTGCACCATGTATCGTACTGGATGTGTCTGTATAGTTTGCTGTACTACTCAGACTTATCTTGAGCCACTCTGGTTTGCGTAGCAGCCCCAGTTTCGTACCTTTCACTATCTCCGTCATCTCTTGTTCTTCACGAGGTGGAGGATGAAATAATTGGTAATCTGCCGATACAATTGATTACGGGTATTACCTCCGTGGATACCATGATCCTTAT
>JBAKGE010000091.1:0-8306 GCA_037191085.1 Porphyromonadaceae bacterium
AAGACCGTGGAGGAGGTGCTGACTATGGAGCCCTCGTATTTCGATTGGATGATGAAGGGAGATTTTGCTAAGGATACCCTATACTCACTTATGCAGATCAAGAAGAGAATGGACTTGGAGAAGTCCAATTTGTGACGTACTCACCCATAGGACACAGAGAAAAGAAAATAGACCATGGACAAACTCAAAGGTAAGCACATAACCCTCGGGGTTACGGGAAGCATAGCAGCATACAAGAGCGCGCAGCTCGTACGACTTTTCGTCAAGGCTGGTGCCGAGGTGCAGGTAGTGATGACCCCGTCGGCAAAGGAGTTTATCACTCCTCTGACGCTTTCCACCCTTACGGGTAAACCTGTGTTGAGTGACTTTTTTCAGGAGAGGTCGGGCTCTTGGAATAGCCATGTGGATTTGGGGCTGTGGAGCGATCTCATGATCATTGCTCCAGTGACTGCCTCGACACTTGGCAAGATGGCGAATGGCATAGCTGACAATCTCCTAATAACCTCTTACCTGTCATGCCGTGCTCCTGTGATGGTAGCACCGGCAATGGACCTGGATATGTTCGCTCATCCTTCCACCCGAAAGTCGATAGAACGATTGATGGAATGGGGAGTACGCGTGGTGGAGCCGGGTGTGGGTGAAATGGCGAGTCATCTCGTCGGAAAGGGTAGAATGGCTGAACCCGAAGAGATATACCGTGCTGCGTGTGAAGTGCTGACGGGCGGTGATATCCCGACCTCTAAGCTCTCGGGCAAGCGTATGCTCATTACTTCTGGACCGACGTATGAGAGGATAGACCCAGTACGGTTTATCGGTAACTACTCAACGGGTAAAATGGGCATGGCTCTGGCAGAGGATGCTGCTCGGCGTGGAGTGGAGGTCTTTTTCGTTACAGGCCCCGTGCCTCAGTATCCTACGGGGGAGCGTATACATGTGATTAAGGTCGAGAGTGCGGAGGAGATGTACCGTGCCAGCATGGACGTTCATGAGGAATGTGATCTGGCGATCTTTTGTGCTGCTGTAGCCGACTACAGAGTAGCAGATCCCAAGGACTATAAGATAAAGCGAGAGGAGACAGGACCTATGAGTATAGACCTTGTTCCCAACCCAGACATCGCAGCCTCCCTCGGGGAACATAAGCGAGAGGATCAGGTGCATGTCGGCTTTGCCCTCGAGACGAGTGTGAGTCGAGTGGGGGTACGTGACAAAATAGAGCGTAAGAACCTTGATCTTATAGTGGTCAATTCGCTACAGGATGAGGGCGCAGGCTTCGGTACGGACACCAATAAGGTCACTATTATAGATGCCGATGGCATCATAGAGGAAGAGCTACCATTGCTGTCCAAGGTGGAGACTGCACGCAAGATCTTGGACGTCATGGAGCAATTGGTAGATTGAGGAGTGTGCGGAGATGAGGTTTCGGATAATAGGTCTTTTACTCGTTGGTTGGTGTTGGGTGTGTAGCCCGATATCGGCCCAGTTTGTGTTGCTGAGGCCGGAGGTGGAGATAGTGTCCTCCGGTGTTTCTGTCTCCAATACACGGCAGATAGAAGATCTCAGAACCCGTATTGTAGAGTATTTGGCAGCCTATACACTGCCATTCCCCATAATGCTGTTACCGATACAGCCTGTCCCGGTACGCATCCAATTGACACTCCGATCGGGAGACAGCCAGAGATACGTGGGGGATATAGAGGTTGTGATGACTCGACCGGTGTATGGATCAATGAAGCAGACCCCTATATTCGTATCAGCGGATAGGGAAGTTCCCTTTGAGGTTAATAGCAATATCGGATTTGCTTCCTATGGTCAGGAGCTACCTACGGATCCGCTGGTGTTACGCCTACTGTACCGTGTGTATGAGGGACTGGTGTCCTACTATGACTCTATGGATGTGTATGGTGGTGATGCGATCATTGAGTTCATGAAGCGAGAGCGTGCGCGCTTTGGATCTGCGTGGGATGTGGGCACGGTGCGATCCGGATTGACCGCTCATACTCCAGAGCGATACTTGATGGAGCTTGAATCACCTCCGGGGATGGCCTTGCGAGAGATCTGGTATATCTACCACCGAGAAGTACTGGATAGTGAACGGACAGACGTGGCCGAGCAGAATATGTCTCTGGTACTACCACTGATGTCCGAGTTATATCGCGAGCAGCAGATCCCTGTCCTCTTTCGTCTCCTTTCCGACACCAAGGCGCATGAGATAGCTACGGTCATAGATGGTATGTCTGCATCGCAATCAGCGGATCTCAGGGCTGTCTTTAGAGAAGTTTTTCCTACCTTTGTGCTACATTAGAGTCAGGCATGATACAGCATCTACACATAAAAGACTTCGTCCTTATTCAAGAGCTCGACGTTGCGCTCAGTGGTGGATTTACTGCAATCACTGGGGAGACGGGTGCGGGTAAATCTATGCTTATCGGAGCCATTAGCTTAATTCTCGGCGCCCGAGCAGACAGTCGTACCGTCCGAGAGGGGTGCACGAAGGCTATCGTAGAAGCTGAGTGTGATGTTGAAGGGATCGAGGGGATGCGGCAGCTGTTTGCCGACAATGACCTCGACTATTCCCCTTCGTGTGTTCTTCGTCGGGAGCTCACGTCAACAGGGAAGAGCAGGGCGTTTGTTAATGATTCTCCCGTTTCCCTCGGAGTGCTCAAGCAGGTAGGTAGTTACCTCGTGGACATACACTCTCAGCACAATAACATGCTTATCGGAGACCCGAAATTTCAGATGTCTATCATTGATACTCTTGCTGATAACCGTGCTCTGAGGGAAGAGTATGCGATCGCATACGACGCCTACCACGATGCGCTTTGGCAACTGAAAGAGGAGCAGGAGTATGTGGCACGCCAAAAGAAAGAGGAGGATTATATCAGCTTCCAGTACCGACAGCTCGAAGAAGCAAATCTCAAACGAGGTGAGATGATCGATCTGGAGAATCGTCTGGCGGTGGCTCAGCATGCTCAGGAGATCGCCGAGGCACTTCACGCTGTTACGTCCTTTGTCGAGGACGAATCGTCTGACGGGGGTGTCATCGAGCGTGTGGGTAGCGTCTGTAGACAGTTATCCAAAGTTTCTGTTCATTATAGCCCGGTCCGTGACCTCTATGACCGTCTTGAGTCACTGCGTATAGAGCTCGGTGACATTGTCTCTGAGGCTGATGCCCTTAGCGATACTACAGAGGTCGATCCGGATGAATTGCCAGCTGTAGAATTCAGACTCGACCTCCTGCAGAACCTTATGGTCAAGCATGGCGTTACGGATACCGATGAACTCATCTCCCTACGTGACCAGTATGCTGACAGCCTGATGCGTATCACCCACTCCGATGAACGACTGATGGAGCTGGAGAAAGCCGTAGCCGAGACTCAAAAAAAGGCTCAGACAGTAGCCGACATGCTCACCGACAGCAGGGAAAAGGCTGCTCAGGCCCTTCTCCCGGACCTGCATGTCCTCATGGATGAACTCGGTATTGCAGGCGCCACCTTCAGGGTTGACATAGCCCCTCTCTCGCAGCTCACTCCGAATGGAGTCGACAGCATACAATTTCTTCTTGCGACCAATAAGAAAACCACCCTACAGCCCATTAGTGAGATAGCCTCAGGTGGTGAAATTTCACGTTTTATGCTTGCACTCAAGACAATCCTCGCTGAGCGTGCTGTACTTCCTACGGTTATCTTCGATGAGATTGACACGGGCGTTGGTGGTGAAATCGCCGAGAAACTTGGTCGCGTTATGTCCCGACTCAGTCGGAGTCTGCAGGTACTCACGATAACCCACCTCCCACAGATAGCAGCCATGGCAGATCATCAACTCGTGGTATTCAAGGCGGACGGTGACGAAGGTTTCCGCACACACTTACGTCCCGTTGATGGTGAAGATCGTGTCCATGAGATCGCTGGTATGCTCTCCGGTGCACGTCTGACTGATGCTGCAGTAGCTAATGCTCGAGCACTCCTTCAATCACATCAGAAATAATCAAATACAGTAAATAGAACTTCATGAGAGACAATGAAATGATATTTGGCATCCGTGCAGTGCTTGAAGCCTTGAGCGCAGGAGACGAGATTGACCATATCTACGTCAAGCGTGAGAGCAATAGTAAGCTCATGTCCGAACTCCTTGCCGCCATCGGCGAGCAGTCCATACCCATCCGTAAGGTGCCGGTCGAAAAGCTCAATCGCTTGACTCGGAAGAACCACCAAGGGGTTATTGCCATTAAATCTGCTACCACCTACTATCACCTCGACCAGGTCATACCCACTCTGTACGAAGAAGGACGTGATCCACTGATTGTTGTCCTCGACGGTGTCACTGATGTTCGCAATTTTGGCGCTATTGCACGCACCTGTGAATGCACCGGGGTGGATGCTATTGTTATCTTCGAGCAGAACTCTGTATCCGTTACCGCCGATGCCCTCAAGACTTCTGCTGGCGCCCTCTCACGTGTGGCGGTCTGCCGTGAGCGTTCCGTAGAGTTAGCTCTGGATTACCTCAAGCAGTCGGGGCTCACTCTTGTAGGTGCGACAGAGAAGAGCAGTACACTGATGTACGATGCTCCCCTTACGGGTGCTACGGCCATTGTCATGGGTGCGGAGGATACGGGACTTTCCGACTATTCCCTACGCCACTGCGACTACCTCGTGCGCATCCCTTTGTATGGAGATATAGGTTCCCTCAACGTCTCTGTGGCTTCGGGCATACTCCTCTACGAAGGTATAAGGCAGAAACGCAAGCAGACTCGGGATTAAAACGTGCATAAAAGAACCACAATTAACTAACTCAATAAACTAACTTCAAACAACACAACTTATGGCAAAAGAAGTAATCACGAGCTCTAATGCTCCTGCAGCTATCGGTCCTTACTCACAGGCAGTGAAGGTCAATGGATTCCTATACATCTCAGGTCAACTCGGTCTTGATCCTAGCACCGGTAAGTTTCCCTCAGATGACGTCGAAGCACAGTGCCGTCAGTCATTCGCCAACATCAAGGCTATTCTCGCAGAGGCAGGGATGTCTACGGATGACGTAGTCAAGGTCAATGTCCTCCTCGCAGATATTGCTGACTTTGGTAAGGTCAATGCTATCTATGCAGATGTATTCACTGCCCCGTATCCTGCACGTGCTGCGTATGCGGTCAAAGCACTCCCTGCTGGCGGTCTTGTCGAGATAGAAGTCGTAGCATACAAGGGCTGACCCCTCTTCCCCGAGTGGGAGATTGCTATTTCATGGAAGGCTCCACTCCTCATTGCTATCCTTGGAGTGGAGTCTTCGTTGTATATGGAAACTCTCAGGGCGGCTAAGCGACATGCTCCGCAATTGCGTGGCGTATAAATTTAATTGGAAGATGGATTGAATCGGAAAGGTATTATGGTTGCTGTAGGTCTATACAATAGATTGTATTACAGTGGACTAATGACATATCTCGGGAGAATAGAAGGAGGAATATTTCCCGTAGATGTGAATTTTTTCTTCCGTTTTTTTTGGTAATATCAAAAAACGTGGTACCTTTGCATCACTCAAAAACGGGGTGTAGCGCAGTCCGGTTAGCGCACCTGCTTTGGGAGCAGGGGGTCCCAGGTTCGAATCCTGGTACCCCGACTGGAGAGAAAGGTGAGACTTGGCATAATGGTATGCTGAGTCTCATCTTTTTTTATTTGGTTTTACACGTGTTTGCGGAAGCGATATCCGATGTGCTTTTTGTGGATAATCCTGCTACACGCTCTACCGACGACCCAGAGAATGATCTTTCATTCTCTGGGTCGTCGATTTTTTGATCTCTGGGACGTCAATTCATCAACGTCCCAGAGAAATTTGTTTCTCTTTTTCGTTCGCTATATGTAGGAGTGTTGGGTGAGGTCGGTATCGACTGTGTCTGACTGCCTTTGGGAGCGACTAAGGAAGGGAGTTTTTGATACCGAAACTAATCAGGGGATTATTCATTTTTTTTGTATCTTTGGAGTGTAATAGAGGGGTCGATCCGTGGGATTGGATTGGCTTCTCGTTTTGTGGTTATAGAATAAGAAAAGCTCATGCAAGAGAACTTTGAGACCAATGACTCCAGGATTATCAAGGTGAACCTGGAGCATCAGATGCAGTCCTCCTATATCGATTACGCTATGTCCGTGATAGTGAGTAGGGCACTGCCAGATGTGCGTGACGGCTTCAAGCCTGTACACCGTCGTATCCTGTATGGAATGAATGAACTGGGCAATACGCCCGATAAAGCCTACAAGAAGTGTGCTCGTACCGTCGGTGATGTGATGGGTAAGTATCACCCTCACGGTGATAGCTCTATATATATGGCGCTTGTACGCCTGGCACAGGAGTGGTCCATGCGCTATACGCTCGTGGATCCTCACGGTAACTTTGGGTCTGTCGACGGTGACGGTCCTGCGGCAATGCGATATACCGAGAGTCGACTTGCTCCTCTCGCGATGGAGATGCTTGCAGATATCAATAAGGATACCGTCAATATGGTGCCCAACTATGATGACTCTGTCAAGGAGCCAGAGGTACTCCCCACGAGGATTCCCAACCTGCTGGTAAATGGGGCCTCGGGGATCGCGGTAGGTATGGCTACAAACATGGCGCCGCACAACCTCTCTGAGGTGCTACGTGGTACTCTCGCATTTATCGAGAAGCGTGGTGATGTGACAGTGGAGGATCTGATGCGTTACGTCAAGGCTCCGGACTTTCCCACCGGGGGCGTGATTTATGGTTATCAGGGTGTGCGTGATGCCTTCGAGACGGGTAGGGGACGTGTCATACTGCGTGGTAAGGCAGAAATAGAAACGGAGGGACAGCATGAACAGATCATTATCACCGAGATACCCTATGGGGTTATCAAGAAAGATTTGGTCAAGAACATTGCCGAACTTGCTACCGCTAAGAAGATAGAAGGGATCAGTAATATCCAGGATGAGAGTAGTGGTAAGATTGGTATGCGCGTGGTCATCGACGTGAAGCGTGATGCCAACGCAGGCGTGGTACTCAACAAGTTGTACCGCTACACGGCACTGCAGAGTTCATTCAGTGTCAATAATATAGCCCTCGTAGACGGTCGTCCCAGGCTGCTGAATCTCAAGGATCTCATCAGCGAATTTGTGCGTCATCGCTTCGAGGTCATCACTCGTCGTACACGCTATGACCTCATCAAGGCTCAGGAGAGACTTCACATCCTCGAGGGACGTATCATAGCAGCGGACAATATCGATGAGGTGGTACAGATTATCCGTTCATCGGCTCGCCAGCCTGAGGCGATCGAACGTCTGATGACGCGCTTTAGTCTATCACAGATACAGGCACGATCGATCGTGGAGATGCGCCTCGGACAGCTCACGGGTATGGAGATAGAGAAACTCCGTGCCGAGTATGAGGAGGTGCAGGCACGGGTTAAGTATTATGAGGAAATACTCGGCGATGAGAATGTGCTCTATGGTGTGATGACGGACGAGATACAGGAGATCGTAGATAAGTATGGCGACGAGCGTAAGAGCGACATCGTGTATGCCACTGCGGATATGAACCCTGAGGATTTCTTTGCCGACGAGGATATGGTAATTACTATTTCCCACTTTGGGTACATCAAACGCACACCGCTTGCAGCTTTTAGGGCACAGAGTCGCGGTGGTGTGGGTGCCAAGGGCTCTGATACGAAGGATGAGGACTTCGTAGAATACATTTATTCCGCATCCAATCATGCTACGTTGATGTTCTTTACCACTACCGGTAGGTGTCATTGGCTGAGAGTCTTTGAAATCCCCGAGGGAGCACGTAACTCCAAAGGTCGTGCGATACAGAATATCCTCAATCTTGACTCCGAGGATCATATCACGGCGGTCATCCGTGTCAAGAATCTGACCACCGATCGAGACTTCGTCAACACTCATTATCTCACGTTTGTTACTAAGGATGGAATCATCCGCAAGAGCCGACTCGTTGACTTTTCCCGTCCCAGGCAGATGGGTATCCGCGCTATCAATCTCCGAGAAGATGACAGGGTAGTGAGTGTGATGCTTACCAATGGTAATTGTGAGATTGTTATAGGCACTCGTCAGGGACGTGCTATACGCTTTCACGAGGGTATACTCCGCCCTATGGGGCGCACATCGACAGGGGTGCGCGGAGTGCGCCTCGGGGCTGATGGCGATGAGGTTGTAGGCTCTGTGTACGTCAAAAATCCGGAAGCAGAAACTGTGCTCGTAGTGTCTGAGAATGGCTACGGTAAACGCTCAAACGTAGAGGATTATAGGGTGACTAACCGTGGAGGTAAGGGGGTGCTGACTCTAAAGATCACC
>JBAKGE010000001.1:0-65874 GCA_037191085.1 Porphyromonadaceae bacterium
GTCTGCATCCAATCAGAGCTGGCGCACAGGCCAAAGGGAGGAACACAACTCACTGGAGAGTCCTTACTATCGTGGCTATTGTGATGGCTCACTCCATGAGCGCTATTATGCCTCTCTACAGGGAGGTGTATGGAGCTGGCTACTATACTACTATCTGAGTGCTTATCTTAAGCTCTTCCAGCGTGGAGGCGTACCTTTCGTCGATCGTTTACTGATCCCATTCGAGGAGGAGATGAAGTTGCATGGCGTGGGTAATATATCAGAGTTGTACGATGGGACACCGCCATTTAGGGGTCGAAGTGGCATATCGTTCATGATGAGTGTGACAGCAATATTGCGGATACAAAACCGACTGGAGGAGTTCAACGACTTCGACACAGATGATATATTCGACTTGCAGTTGAGCTTGACGGCACACCATCGGACATCGCCAGATGTGGAGGAGAAGTAATATCTAAGAGGATAAAGTAAGGGTTGAATGCAGGTATGAGAGCATTGATGTTCGGGTGGGAATTCCCACCGCATATATTAGGAGGACTGGGGACTGCCAGCTATGGACTGACCAAAGGGATGAGTGCCCAGAGGGATATGGATATCACGTTTGTGATACCGCGGCCATGGGGCGATGAGGACAGGTCTTTTATGCGCATCATCGGGGCATCTCAGGTTCCGGTGGTGCGTAGGGATGTTTCCTATGATCACATCAAGGATAGAATAGGTCATGTGATGGAGCCCGAGTTGTATTATAAGCTTCGTGATCACATCTATGCAGATTTCGGATACATGATGACGAATGACCTCGGATGCATCGAGTTCTCGGGCAAGTATCTGGACAACCTATACGATGAGATCAATAACTACTCAATCATGGCTGGTGTAGTCGCTCGAGCAGAGCACTACGACATCGTACACGCCCACGATTGGTTGACTTATCCCGCTGGGATACACGCCAAGAATGTGTTGAAAGTTCCCCTCGTCGTACACGTACATGCCACAGACTTCGATCGCAGCCGTGGTAATGTCAACCCCGATGTCTATGCGATAGAGAAGAATGGATTTGACTACGCCGATCATATCATGTGCGTCAGTGAACTGACCCGTAGAACGGTGATCGAGAAGTATCATCAGGATCCTCGCAAAGTTTCCACCGTACACAATGCAGTTACTCCACTCGATGCTTCCCTCATTGCTATCCCGGATAAGAAGGGAGTGAAAGACAAAGTTATAACATTTCTTGGGCGTATAACGATGCAGAAAGGTCCCGAGTATTTCGTCGAAGCTGCGTGCAAGGTCCTGCAGAAGACAAAGAACGTGCGATTTGTCATGGCGGGAAGTGGTGATATGATGAACCAGATGATTAATCTTGCTGCCGAGCGAGGGATCAGTGACCGCTTTCACTTCACCGGTTTCATGAAGGGCAAGCAGGTCTACGAGATATATAAGGCAAGTGATGTTTACGTCATGCCGTCGGTGTCCGAACCTTTTGGTATCGCTCCATTGGAAGCGATGCAGTGTGGTGTCCCCTGTATTATTAGCAAACAATCCGGTTGTGCCGAGATCTTGGACTACGCAGTGAAGGTAGATTTTTGGGATATTGAAGCACTTGCCGACGCCATGTACGGGCTTGTTACTTATCCTGCACTCCACCAGTTTCTCTCTGAGGAAGGGCTGGCAGAGGTGGCAGGGATCACTTGGGAGGATACGGGACTTAAGGTTCGACAGATTTATGACCTTACGATCAGCAATCCTCGTTCTTTCCAGTGAATAAACAGTTGTCGAATCACTCAACTCCCCGACTATAGACCATGAAAAAGATTTGTTTTACCTTTCAGCTCCATCAGCCTTATCGACTCAAGCGTTATCGCTTCTTCGATATCGGCAATGATCATTATTACTTCGATGATTTTCGGAACGAAGAGATCTTCCGTCGTGCCACTGAGCAATGTTACCTGCCGGCCAATAGGCTCATGCTTAGTCTTATTAAGCAGACAAAAGGAGCCTTTCGGGTCACCTACGCGATTTCTGGAATGGCACTCGACCAGATGGAGATGTACGCTCCGGAACTTATTGATAGCTTTATGGAGCTGGCAGAGACCGGGTCGATCGAGTTTGTGGCTGAGCCTTATGCCCACAGTTTATCGGCACTATCGGGAGATAAGGATGAGTTTGTGGCACAAGTGAAGAAATACACCGACAAGATTCAACGAGTCTTTGGTCAGGAACCCAAGGTGTTGCGCAATCCTGAGCTTCTCTACGATGATACCATAGCTGTGACAGCATCAGAGCTTGGCTTCAAAGGCATTCTTACTGAGGGAGCTAAGCATATCCTCGGCTGGAAGAGCCCTAACTTCGTCTATAAGAGTGCTGCTGCACCAGACCTCAAGCTCCTCCTTCGCAATGCCTCTATGTCCGACAATGTCAGTAAACACTTCTCCCGAAAGGACTGGACGGAGTACCCCCTCACCGCAGATAAGTATACCTCCTGGATCATGTCCATGCCTATTGCTGACGAAATCCTCTACCTCGACATGAGCTACGACACCATAGGGCAGATGCATCGCGCGGATTCAGGCATTTTTGATTTTTTCAGAGCGCTGCCGCAGTTCATTCTCCAGTCGGGGATTGATTTCCTTACACCTTCAGAAGCTTTTGCGCTCCTCACACCGCGTGATTCCCTCGCAGTTCCAGATACCATATCCTGGTCAGAGGAGGAGAAAAACACTATCAGCTGGCTTGGCAATGTCCTACAGCACGATGCGTTTGGGAAGCTTGTCCAGTGGTCTGAGCGTACACGCTTGTCTATGGACCGGCGTATCATGCAGGACTGGCTGTACCTACAGGCCAGTGATCACTTTCTCTACATGTCCACCAGTAATAGCGACGTCCACCTCTATCGCCCCTATGACTCTGCCTATGATGCGTATAATAACTACATGAATGTCCTCAGCGACTTCATCCTCCGCGTCGAAGCTGAGTACCCCTCCTCTATCGAGAACGAAGAGCTGAGTGCCCTCCTCACCACGATACAAAACCAAGGCGACGAGATAGAGGAACTTCACAAGAAAATAGATGAACTTCAGAGTAAGAATTCTAAAAAGTAATCGGTAGATTTGCTCCGGATATAACGTAATAATTCACCCTTCAATAACACAGTAACAGTTAATCATCAACTTTCAAGGATTATGAAAAATGTAAATTGGTCTGACCTGACCTTTGGTCTTTACCCTACTGACTACAATGTCCGCTCGTACTACAAAGACGGTAAGTGGAGCGAACTCGAAGTAACTGAAGACACCAGCATCAACATTCACATGGCCGCTACGAGTCTCCACTACGGTCAGGAAGCATTCGAGGGCATGAAAGCATTTCGGGGAAAGGACGGCAAGGTTCGTCTATTCCGCGTCGAGGAGAACGCTAAGCGTATGCGTCGCTCCTGCGAGGGTATAATGATGGCTCCCGTTCCAGAAGATCTCTTCATCGAAGCCGCCAAGCTCGTAGTTAAGAAGAATATAGACTTTGTACCTCCTTATGAGACAGGCGCAAGCCTCTATATCCGTCCTCTTGTGATCGGGATGAGTCCTATCGTGGGGGTGAAGCCTTCGACAGAGTACCTTCTCCTCATGTTTGTGACTCCAGTGGGTCCTTACTTCAAAGACGGCTTCAAGCCCACTCCTATGGCTATCATGCGTAGTTACGATCGTGCAGCGCCTCTCGGTACCGGTACAATCAAGGTGGGCGGAAACTATGCTGCCAGTCTCAAGAGTGGTCACATCGCACACGAGAAAGGGTACTCAGCTGTACTTTACCTCGACGCTAAGGAGAAGAAGTATATTGATGAGTGCGGTCCTGCCAATTTCTTTGGCATCAAGGGCAATACTTATATTACCCCCAAGTCATCATCTATCCTCCCCTCCATTACCAATAAGAGTCTTATGCAGATCGCCGAAGACCTCGGCATGACGGTAGAGCAGAGACCTGTGCTTGAGGATGAAATCGCCGAGTTCGACGAAGCTGGGGCATGTGGTACGGCTGCAGTCATCAGTCCGATCCTCCGTATCGATGACCTTGACGAAAACAAGAGTTACCAGATCTCCAAGGATGGTAATGCAGGTCCAGTGTCTACCAAACTCTACAATGCCCTGCGTGCCATACAATACGGAGATGCTGAGGACAAGCATGGCTGGATTACGATCGTAGAGTAATCCTTCGAATCTACAGTCAGTAGGTGATCTTGTCCCTCTGACAAATGTGAATAGCCGTTACTTCGTATCCATACGAGGGAACGGCTATTTCCTTGTAGTTGCCCCCGAATCTGTACTTAAAGCTCAGCTTTGAGGGTCGGTAGACTGATGTGTAGCTTCACGGCGATGAGTCGGCATGCTATCACCGCTACCACCGAGATACTGCCTACGATTACGCTATTCATCCCCGTTAGTAGCAGTAGACCATATATGACGCCACCGATCAGGCTTGCGATAGCATAGATGTCCTTGCGGAAGATAAGCGGTATCTCATTGATGCAGATGTCGCGCAGCAGACCTCCGAATGAACCTGTGATGACTCCCATGATGATAGCACCCCAGAAGGGGAACCCCAGTGCTATCGTCTTCTCCAGACCTGCGATGGTAAAAAAGCCCAATCCTATGGCATCGAAGAGGAATACCGTCTCATTAAGTTTCACCAAGAACTTGCGGAATACGATCACCAGCAGCAATGACAAGAGGGTTATGATCACGTACGACGGCGTGGTTAACCAGAAAGGAGTTACGCCCAGCATCACATCTCTGAGCGTACCGCCGCCTACCGCGGTCAGCATTCCGATCACAAAGGCACCAAAGAGGTCTATATTTTTGCCACTCGCCAGTCTGATGCCCGATATGGCGAAAGCGAAGGTTCCGAGGAAATCTAAGTAAATATTGAAATCCTGCTGGAAAACCCATTGCCAGAAGTCGCTCCGAAAATCCATTGCTTCCATTTCGATAAGTTCAATGAAGAGTATTATTGTGTCTGGTACAATACGTATGCAAGTGTTTAGAGTGGTCATTCTCCACAGAAAGCACAACCGATGCGCAAAGTTACCAAAGATTTGAGACTCCCGCTCCGTCACGATGACACCTGACCACTGTATCGAGGTTAATTTCAGGCATGATAATTCAGAGCCCTATAGAAAATCAACCCACAGGGTAAATCAATATAGGTAAGCGATATAGCAAGATCGTGCTGCAGGGTTAACCGTTTGGATAGACATGGGCACCGGTGTCTCTCATTCTGTGAAGGTTTTTGGTATACCTGATATTGAATTTAGTTTGATTAACTTCAGTGGCTGTGAGGCATCCTGCGGTACAAGGTGTCGGTAATTTTCCGGGATGACGTTCCCTGATACATTGGGATAATCTCATAGCACCTACTGCCGGGAGATGTGCGAAGAGTCCGTACCCATAGGTTTTATCTACCGTGTCCTATAATTCACAAAGTAGCGGACAAAAACTATAGAGCATGATCATGCTCTATACGCTGCCCGATCGTGCACTGTACTGTGCTCGATCAGACACTGTACAGTGCCTGATCAGGCAGCGTAGAATATATCCTGGACGTTTGTGAGAATAATTGTGTACTGTCTCGTTTTTGACCCACTTTTGCCCTTCTCCCTTTTTTTCGCCCTCCCGTCCGTTGACATACCACTTGACCTGTCTTGTCATAACTGAAAAAGCTGTCCGAGGATAAAAGTGCTGGCAAGTCTCTGTAATGTGATTATTTTTTTGTACTTTTGTGCACCCGTAAGAAATGAGACGGATAGATAGACTGGTCGAGTAGCTCAGCTGGATAGAGCAACAGCCTTCTAAGCTGTGGGTCTTGGGTTCGAATCCCAACTCGATCACTTGAGAGTAAATAGGGTGTAGGCTACTTGGTTAACAACAATGTGACTGATGTGCTCGACACCCTATTTTGTGTCTGGAGAAAACTGATCCTAAACGCGATAACGCCTTTTCATTCCCCGGAACGAGTTCTCTTCCCTGTCTCCGGTGCGGGGCATAGACTTGAGGTGAGATTGATTTCGGCATGACTGCGTTATTTTCGTTACCTTTGGGAGCAGGGAGCTGTATGGCTCCACGATTATTTATTGTTATCTAAAGAAAGGAAATTAAACATGAAGGTTATAGGAAGTATACGTATCTGGATGATGTCTCTCGCATTGGGAGCACTCGCGCTGGGCTTTGTGGGGTGCTCGTCGGTGCCTATCTCTGGGCGTAGTCGGGTTAATATGATACCGGATGATCAAGTGTTAGCGATGAGTTTTGCACAGTATCGTGACTTCATGGCCAAGTCTCCCAAGAGTACCAATCGTGCGCAGGTTCAGCGTGTGACGAATATCGGCAGCCGTATTGCTAAGGCGACGGATACCTACCTCCGCAATGCCGGGATGTCCGCTGATGCTGCCAGGTATCAATGGGAGTTCAACCTCGTCGCATCCAATCAGGTTAATGCTTTTTGTATGCCTGGAGGCAAGATTGTGGTATACGAGGGGATCCTACCCGTAGCCCGTACTGACGATGAACTCGCCAGCGTGATAGCTCATGAGGTAGCCCATGCCATGGCCAAGCACTCCAATGAGCGTATGAGCCAAAAGGTCATGAGTAGCTATGGTGTCTCGGCGCTCGCGTCTATCATAGGAGGGGGATACACTACGCAGCAGCTCACACAACTCGCACTGGGAATGGGGAGCAAGTACCTTTTCGAGCTACCCTATAGCCGTACCCATGAGTATGAGGCTGACAAGATTGGGCTGTACCTAATGGCATTGGCGGGGTATGACTATACTCAAGCAGAAAACTTTTGGGTTAATATGGCCAAACGATCCGGAGGTGGAACTCAGGATTTTGCCAGTACTCACCCGTCTAATCAGAAGCGCATCGAGGCTATACGTGCCGAGATTCCCTATGTCAGAGAGTTTATTGCCAATGGCGGACGTGTCATCCCTCGCACTGGAACTCAAGAGAAGCAGACGACGAAAACCTCATCCGATCATCCCGGGATTATCACTCACTACTGACCCTTCAGTGTAGATAAAGGAAAAGCTCCTACCGATACAAATACGGTAGGAGCTTTTTCTTATCGTGAAGGAATGGTGGGAAGATTATCTTTTGAGGTATTTATCCATCCAATTGAACCACGTGCGATAGAAGAGTACTCCATTCTGTGGTTTTACGATCCAGTGACTTTCGTCGGGGTAGTAGAGGAGTCGGGCTGGGATACCTCTCATCTTTGCGGCATCAAATGCCTGCATACCCTGTGAGGAGAGGATGCGGAAGTCGTAGTCTCCGACGCTGATGAGGATGGGGGCTGTCCATTTATCTACGAAGCGATGGGGAGAGTTGGCAAAGGTATTCTGTGCCACTTTATTCTCCTTATCCCAGTAGGCTCCACCCATATCCCAGTTGGCGAAGAACTTCTCCTCCGTCTCCAGATACTGAGCCTCGAGGTTGAATATTCCTGCATGTGCCATGAGAGCCTTGAACCTACCGTTGTGGTGTCCTGCCAACCAGTACACCGAGAATCCTCCGTAGCTCGCACCAGTGGCACCGAGGCGTTCGGCATCGACATAGGGTTCCTTCGCTACCTCATCTATGGCGGTGAAGTAGTCACGCATATTCTGACCACCGTAGTCACCGCTGATCTGTTCGTTCCATGCTTTACCAAAGCCTGGGACACCGTGCCGGTTGGGGCAGACCATGATGTATCCATGTGATGCGAACGTGCGGATATTCCAGCGGTAGCTCCAGAATTGGCTCACTGTACTCTGAGGACCACCTTGGCAGTAGAGGATAGCGGGATACTTCTTGGTGGCATCGAAGTTTGGGGGAAGTACTACCCATGTGAGCATCTTGCCACCGTCAGTGGTCGTGAGCCAGCGCTTCTGGATCTCAATATTAGGGAATTGTGCGAGGAAGTCGTCGTTTTCAGTTGTTAGCTTTAGAATGTTTGCATTCTTCTGACTTCGCTTTGCTGGCGTGAAGGCATATAGGTCGGTAGGAGATTGCATCGACTGTAGTCCGAAGATGAACTTGTCTCCAGTTCCGGCAAACTCCGTCACATCTGCCATGTCGAACTTTGTGAGCTGTGTGATCTTGGCGTCTTTGATTGTAATCTCGAAGACGTTATTGAGCCCTTGGTCATTGCTCACGAAACGTAGTGCCTTATTGTCCTTCACCCAAGCAATCTGAGATGGATAGTACTCGTACCGTTCGGAGAGGTGGCGTTTGGTGCCGGTCCGAAGATCCATGACGAAGATACGAGGTACATCTGCTTCGTAGCCATCGTGCTCCATGCTCAACCATGCGATATAGCTACCGTCAGAGGCATACGTGGGGTGGGTGTCGTAGCCTAACATGCCTTCGGTAATATTTGTCGTCACCTTGGTAGCGAGGTCATAGATGTAGATGTCTGTATTGGTGGAGAGTGCATAGTCGAGACCCTGTTTCTTCCGGCAGCTGTAGGCAATCTTTTGTCCATCAGGAGACCATGATAGCTGCTCTACGCCACCAAAAGGTTTGGTGGGGAGCTCGTATAGTTCTCCTTCTCCCAGTATGGGTGTGAGCGAAGTGCCTACCGCCATATCTGCATCTACGGTAGCAATGAAAGACTGTGGCACGGTCTCGTTCCACTCATCCCAGTGTTTATACATCAGATCATCGAAGATCTGCCCGGAGGTCTTGTCGAGGTCCGGGTGCTCTATCTTCACGATCTTTGGGAGCTCCACGGTGCGGATCACTATGACACGGTCACGTTGAGGAGAGAAAAGGAATCCCTGCACGTCAAAATCGAAAGATGACAGAACTCTGTGTCCGCTGCCGTCGGGTCTAATTATGGCTATCTGTGCGTGGTCACCTGAGGTTTCTATGTAGGCAATCTGGTCGTTGGAGAGGAAAGTGGCTGAGTGCCCCTTCACGTCGGCGGGGAGGAGCGAGCGGACACTCCCCGTTAAATTCACATTGCCGATCATAATCTCGCTCTTGGAGTTGTTTCCCGAGAGGTTAGGCAGAGAACGTGAGTAGATGAAGTGTTTCGCATCCGGAGATAGAGCGGGAGAACCGATGCGATAGATCTGCATCATGGATTCGGGAGTGAAGTTCTTCTGCTCCTGTGCCAGTGCTTCATAGGTGCTGAGTGTCATCATACCTGCGATAGTAAGGGTAACGGCTTGCTTAATAAATGTTGTCATGCTTTACTATTGTCTGAATTTTAGTTTAGCGAAACGCAGTTTGCGGCTTTCTGATTGCGAAAGTACGAAAAATATATCTAACTTTGTGGGAGGAAGAATAGGAACGTAGCAAATTTTAAACTTTGAGACAATATCCATCCGTAATTAGTTAGATAGCAATTGAACTTATGAAAACAAGACATTTAATGGCAGCGGTAGCTGCGCTGATGATGGTTGTGGGTTTCTCCTCCTGCAAGCCGAAGCAAAGTGCATATAGCGCAGCATACGAGCGTGCAAAGCAGCGCGAGTTAGCTCAGCAGCGAACTCAGGATTCTGTGGAGCCTATCACCGCGACGGACAATAGTACATTCCGCTCTGAACGTGTTAATCCTGCCGATGGTGAGAATGCAAATGGTCTTCGTGCATACAGTGTAGTAATCGGGAGCTTCCAGAATATCACCAATGCTCGCTCCCTCAAGGAACGTATGGTAAGTGAGGGCTTTGCGTCTGCCATGCTTGCACAGAATGAACAGGGAATGTATCGTGTGATCATTACCAGCTTTGATACCAAGGACGAGGCCGTACGTAGTCGTGAGGATATCAAGGCTCGCTTTGCTCCTCTATTCAGTGACGCTTGGATCCTACAGCGTGCGTACTGATCTATCCGTATCGGATACAAATTAAACCGAATGATAAGGGACATAAGGTTTAATAACGCTATTGACGTCCTGTAGATCCCGGTGACAGAAAGTATACGGGGGAGTGCTGGCGGTGCTATCACTCCCCCGTGTTTGTTATCGTTCGATACACATCCTCTTCTCCATCCCTACACCTATCAGAATATGAAGATCTCTCCTGACCATTCACTCCTCACGCACAATACGTTTGCTCTCGATGTGCGGACCGCCTTTTTCATAGAGGTGGATACGGTCGACAATGCCGTACTCCTCTCGCGCGACGAATACTTTCGCTCCCTGCCATTCTTCATGCTGGGAGCGGGAAGTAAGCTCCTTTTTGTTGGAGACTTCAAGGGGGCTATCGTCCACTATACCGGAGCTGATGTGCGCACGATTCATGAGGATGAGCACACGTGTACAATTGCTGTCGGTGCAGCGAAGAAGTGGGAGGAATTGGTTCTGGAGACGGCAATGCAGGGGCTGTGGGGGCTTGAAAATCTGGCACTCATCCCGGGAGAAGTTGGGGGCTCTACGGTACAGAATGTGGGGGCATACGGTGCCGAGATCAGGGATATAGTGAGAGCTGTCACCTACGTAAACCTTGCAGATGGTACCACACATCGTATCAGTGTATCGGAGTGCGACTTTGGCTATCGTCACTCGGTATTCAAGCACCCACGCATGGCTACCGCACTCATCTGCGAGGTGGAGATGACTCTGTCTAAGGATCCTCGCCCCAATTTGAACTACAAAGGTCTCCAAGACCTTGAGGGCAAGTGTGACCTTACCCCTATGGATGTCGCAAATGCTGTTATAGCTCTCCGGCAGTCCAAACTCCCATACCCCACCGAAATTCCCAGTGCCGGGAGTTTTTTTCTCAACCCCGTTATCTCACCGCAGGAGTTTGCTTGTCTATACGAAAAGTACCCAGCCATCCCGCACTATGACGCTGTAGATCTGGAGGGAAAGGCGTTGATAAAAATACCTGCCGCATGGCTCATAGAGCAGGCGGGACTAAAGGGTTTTGCTCTCGGCAATGTGGGGACATACGAGCGGCAACCTCTCGTAATCGTTAACCGAGGAAATGCATCTCCTCGTGAGATTGTAGAGCTGTCGGAGTATATACAGCGGACTGTTCATACACGCTTTGGTGTTCATCTACAGCCCGAGGTGCGCTTTGTCCGCAGTGCTGACTGTCCGAGTATTGATGATATCGTCTCTGCTACACAGTCCTGATACTGAAGGACTGCCCAACCACGACGATAAGTGACGGATGAAAAAGCTAACTTTCCTCGGTACAGGTACCTCCACAGGCATCCCTGAGATAGGATGTGCCTGTGCTGCCTGCACCTCTTCAGACCCAAGAGATCAGCGTCTGCGTGCCTCTGCGCTTATTGAACTAAACGGTCATATCCTCCTCATCGATCCCGGACCGGACTTCAGGTATCAGTGTCTACGCGCCGGTGTAACCCGACTGGACGCTATTCTCGTCACACACGAGCACTACGATCACGTGGGCGGACTGGATGACATCCGTCCTCTCTTCCGTGGCGGAATGCCGTGCCCTATCTACGCAGAGCCGCAGGTCATAGAGGCTGAGCAGATGCGTATGCCCTATGCCTTTGCGAAGAATAAATATGCAGGTGTCCCCGACCTTATTCTTCATCCTGTTTATCCCTATATTCCTCTGACATTTGTCCCCGAAGTGCCTATTACCCCGCTCCGTGTACTCCATGGCAAACTCCCTATCGTTGGTTATAAGATAGGGGAAAATCTCGCCTACATTACGGACTGCAAGACCCTTTCTCCGGAGACCATAGAAGCCATACGGGGGATTCCTCTCCTCGTGATAAATGCTCTGCATACCTATCCCCACCCGGCTCATCTCTCATTCGGGGAATGTCTCGAACTTCTTGATATCATCCAGCCTGGCGAAGCCTATCTTACCCACTTTGCCCACACCTTTGGTACCCACAAGCACATAGAGACTCTTTGTCCTCCTCATGTATATCCGGCCTATGATATGTTGACAGTCTCGATTTGATGTGTTTTACCCCGGACTCAATGTTTGTAAAATGAAGCATCGACCTGATCTTAAAAATGGGAGATATTGTTTCGGGATTGCTGGTCTAATCTAATGAAATTAAGGGCTTCGTGCGTTGGTGGAGGGGAGAGTATGGCGCGTCGTAGCGGATTGTACCTCTCTCATTTATGTGAGATCTGTCGATATATCGTGAGAAAAGCTCTGGGTCGTCGACTTGCCGATGTCCCAGAGATCGTCAAAGAAAGCTCTGGGTCATCGTTTCATCGACGACCCAGAGCTTTCTTTGACCGCTGTGTATAGAATGTAGTTAAGAGAAAATGATGATAAGATCGCTTAGGCCTGACTAACGAGCGCAGGTCGTGCGTAAACAGATATGCCAAGAGTACCTCAGAGCGGTAGATACTCTTGGCATTGTCCATATTGTTTTTGCTGTGTTTCGTCGGCTTATTTGCCGAATATTCTCCGCCAGAGTGATTTTCGCTGAGGTTTCTGCTGTGGGACGAATGTCGAATCTGTTATCGCTCCGGAGGTACCGGGGAGGCTGACGAAGTCTCGTGTTAGGTCGTACATCGCCATTTGCGTGCGGATAGGTTGTGCACTATTGTCTCGCTTGGGGACGTTTTCGAGGTTCTCGTTGATGTACACCGCATTAGTATTATCTGCCATGCACAGGTTGAGGACTCTGCGTAGGTAGTCCTTGATCACCGAGTCGTAGACGGGTGCTGCACACTCTATGCGACGGTAGAGGTTACGCCCCATCCAGTCTGCTGAGGAGATATAGTACTTTTCCTCCCCTCCGTGCTTGAAGTACCAGATACGAGCATGCTCGAGGTAGATATCCACGAGACGTATGATACGGATATTTTCGCTGAAGGGCATATTGGGAATCACGCGGCAAATACCTCGTATGAGGAGATCTATCTGTACCCCTGCTCCTGAGGCATCATAGAGCTTACTAATCACACCGGGATCCTCCATGGAGTTCATCTTAAGTATAATACGTGAGGGCCGACCGGCTTTGGCTTCCTTGATCTCGTAGTCGATGAGGTTATGTATTTCCTCTGCCATGCCGTGGCTCGCTATGAGCAAGTGGTCGAATGTTATTTTTTTTCTGGGTTGCTCGAGGTGGTTGAAGAGGAGAATCAGTTCATCGGTGAGTGCTATGCGTGAGGTAAATATGGAGACGTCGGAGTAGAAGCGTGCAGTCTTCTCATTGAAGTTCCCCGTGCTGAAAATGGCGATTCCGGACTTGTTTGGAATCGCATCGGTGTGAAACTCGATGACGCACGTCTTGGCATGCACCTTGAGACCCGGCAGTGAGTAAATGATCTTGACTCCATGCCGGGTCATGCGATGTGCGGTGTTGAGGTTATTCTCCTCATCGAATCTCGCCTTCAGTTCCACAAATACGGTAACTTCTTTTCCATTATTAGCAGCCTTTATAAGGGCATCGATGACGTCCGAATCCTCTGCGACACGATACTGGGTCAGCTTGAGGCCTTTGACTCTCGGATCCTCGGCTGCCTCATGGAGGAGGTATAGCAGGTAGGAGAATGATGTGTAGGGGACGAATACAGCCTCGTCCTGACGTAGGATATGGTTTATCTTGCTCTGATGTGTATCCCAGCGGACATGTGGTATTGGTTTCGGGTACTGCTGTGCGAAGTCTGGGCCCAGAGGATTCTCCAGCTTAATGAGATCCTGCAGCTGCAGGTGACGGCGCCCTTTGAGCAGATCTTCGGCTTTTAGGCCAAAAGCTTCCTGTAGGATGTGTAGTACCTCCATGGGCATTTCGTCGTCGTATTGAAAGCGTGTGATGTCGCCGATCTTACGCTTGCTGATAAGCTCTTCTATGTTCTCTGCAAGCTGTTCGCCACCTTCGTCGTCAATCTCAATGTCCGCATCTCGGGAGGTCTTGAAGCTGTATGACCCAAGAACGTCGTAGCCCGGAAATATATCCCTTAGCCCAAAGCGTACCACCTCGTCTACGAACGTGTAGGCATAGCGTCCCTCCGGCGAGGGGACGCGGAGGAATCGTGGAACCTTTGTGAATGGGAGTTTGATGATATAGCATCGTACTGCCTCGTTGAGATGACGGCGGAGGTGAACAGCGAGGTAGATACGCTTGTCGCGGAGGAAAGTCTTGACTAAACTGGGACTTACTGGCACAGGCTGGAGAAAAGGATATACCTCATTCTTGAAGTATCCTTCGATATAGTTCCGCACCTCTGGCGTGAAGGAGCGGAAATCCGTGTACACGTCTATGCCAACAGCACGTAGGTCAGGCACCATGACATCTTCCCATGCCTTGCGGAAGATAGACTCCTGATCATTGACTTCCGCGATCACGTCATGTAGATCATCGATACGCTCCTGTAAGTCTTCGCGTTTAGCGGCACGCCGCCGAGCAATAGAGGCCTTCGCACCGGCTACTCGGATCTGGTAGAATTCTTCTAAGTTAGAGGAGAAAATGGACAGGAATTTGATACGCTCGAACAGTGGGACTGTGGAGTCCATGGATTCCAAGAGCACACGCTTATTGAAAGAGAGCCAGCTGATATCCCTGCCAAAGTAGGAATATTTCTTGTCGGATGTCATATATGCTTCAGATTCTAATATTATCTCTATCTGATTGGGCAAATGTACTTATTTTCACGGAAATATTTCGCTTGTGCTTCTGGTGTTTAGCTGTTGTGGATGTAATGAAATATTGATATTGTGGGGATGAATCTTCCGGAAATCCTCCATAAAGTTTTCTATTTTGGGAAACTTATTGGTTTGATTTTGTTGAATAGTTTCCCACTTGTTTATTTATATTGTTGTGGGTTAGTTTGTTATGTTTTTGTTGGTTGGTGTCTGTGAAAATTTACAATCTTTTCTGATTGTATCAATGGAATATATTGTTATCTTTGTTCAGGTATTCGGTGCTTGGCAATTAGGGAGCTTTGCTTCTCGAAATTGTGTAGGCTTAAAATGGGAATTGGGTGAGAATCCCAGACTATCCCCGTAGCTGTAAGCTCAAGATGCCTCGGTGCGATATATCCACTGTCCGCAGATAGCTAATGACTGTCTATAGGGTGGGAAGGATGCACTACTCAGGAGGCGAGCAGAGTCAGAAGACCTGCCGAATACGGCATCATTACATTACAAACAACTACTAAAACACAATGTAGCATGATTCGATCAGTAATCAAACGCGACGGGCGTATCGTGGGATTCAACGAAGAAAAAATCTGTTCAGCTATCCGAAAAGCTATGCTCCATACCGACGGAGGAGAGGATGAGGCTCTGATCCAGCGTATCAGTACGCGGATTTCCTGCAGTGCCAAAGAACAGATGGGTGTGGAGGAGATACAGGATCTCGTAGAGGCCGAACTCATGTCCAGCCCGCGGCAGGATGTAGCTAAGAAGTATATCGCTTATCGTCACCAGCGTAGTGTGGCTCGAAAGGCAAAGACAAGGGATATGTTCCTTGAGATCATAGAGGCTAAGTCCACCGACGTAACTCGAGAGAATGCCAATATGAATACTGACACTCCGGCAGGGATGATGATGAAGTTTGCCAGTGAGACGACCAAACCTTTTGTGGACGACTTCCTTCTCTCCGAAGAGGCTCGTACCGCTACGGAGCAAGGTTATTTGCACGTGCACGACAAGGATTACTATCCCACCAAAAGTCTGACCTGTGTCCAACATCCATTGGATATAATACTGGAGAAAGGGTTCTATGCAGGGCACGGAGAGTCGCGCCCTGCCAAGCGTATTGAGACGGCAAGTATCCTTGGATGTATATCTCTTGAGACGGCACAGAATGAGATGCACGGCGGTCAGGCGCTACCGGCATTTGACTTTTATCTTGCCCCCTTTGTACGCAGTAGCTTTGTGGAGGAGGTGAAGGTATTGGAGGAGATGAATGGAGCTGACTATTCCGACCTATACGGAGCTAAGATTGTTGACTATGTGCAGGAACCACTCGGACATCTGGAAGGAAACGCTCGCATACTCCAACACGCCATCAATAGGACTGTCGAGCGGGTACATCAGGCGATGGAGGCATTCATTCATAATATGAATACGATTCACTCTCGTGGAGGTAACCAAGTGGTTTTTAGCTCCATTAACTATGGTACAGATACTTCTGCCGAAGGACGGTGTGTCATCCGAGAGCTGCTTCACAGTACTTATAGAGGGGTGGGCAATGGTTCTACGGCAATCTTTCCGATACAGATATGGAAGAAGAAAAGAGGAGTGAGCTACCTTCCTGAAGATCCGAATTACGATCTCTACAAACTTGCATGCAAGGTCACAGCCAAGCGCTTTTTCCCGAACTTCCTCAACCTTGATGCAGACTTTAATACCCACGAGAAGTGGCGCGCCGATGATCCTAAGAGGTATATGTATGAAATGGCTACTATGGGATGTCGTACACGTGTCTTCGAGAACCGATTCGGGGAGAAGACCTCTGTTGGTCGTGGCAATCTTTCTTTCTCCACCATTAATATTGTCCGCATTGCCATTGAGTGTATGGGGATAGAGGATAGAGAGGAGCGGATAGGAGCTTTCTTCGAAAAGTTGGATCAACTCCTTGAGATTACAGCACGTCAGTTGCACGATAGGTACTCCTTCCAGAAGACAGCACTTGCCAAGCAGTTTCCTCTCCTTATGTCCAAGCTTTGGCGTGGAAGCGAATCCCTCAAACCCAATGATACGATAGAGAGTGTTATCAACCAGGGGACCCTTGGTATCGGATTTATAGGACTTGCCGAGTGTTTGGTGGCTCTTGTCGGTAAGCATCATGGCGAGAGCACGGAGGCACAGGATCTGGGACTACAGATTATAGGACACATGAAAGAGAAAGTAGATGAGTTCTCTGAACGCTATCAGCACAACTACAGTGTGTTGGCTACACCAGCTGAAGGATTAGCAGGGAAATTCACTGCCAAGGATCGCAAAGCATTCGGTACATTGGTGGGGATTACGGACAGGGCGTTTTACACTAATTCCAACCATGTCCCTGTCTACTACAAGTGCTCCGCCGAGCATAAAGCCAGAGTAGAAGCTCCATACCACACGTTAACCCGAGGAGGACATATATTTTATGTCGAAATAGATGGGGACGCAACCCACAACCCGGAAGCAATAATGCAGGTAGTCGATATGATGGACAAGTATAACATAGGATATGGATCTGTCAATCACAATCGCAATAGATGCTCAGATTGTGGATACGAGAATGCAGATAAAGAGATGCACTCGTGCCCCAAGTGTGGCAGCACTCGTGTAGATAGGCTGCAGCGTATCACTGGTTATCTTGTGGGCACCACTGACCGATGGAATAATGCTAAGCTCGCTGAGCTCAATGCCCGGGTCACGCACGACTGATCTCCTCCTCTCTATCCTCGACATACGTCGGAGCACTACGGTGGATGGACCAGGATTTCGTACCAGTATCTACACGTCTGGCTGTCCTCATGCATGCCCAGGGTGCCATAACCCCGAGTCGTGGTCGATAGCAAATGGGACCCTTACACCCCTCGAGGATATTATGGAAGTGGTGGAGAATGAGACTTTCTCCAACGTCACACTCTCAGGCGGTGATCCACTTTATCAAGTAGAGACGGTGACGGAGCTATGCCGGCTGATCAAAGCCCGTACGACCAAGACTATCTGGTTGTATACCGGCTATACTGTTGATCAGATTATTGCGTCAGGACGATTGTCTATGATCCTGCCTTACGTGGATGTCATTGTCGATGGTCCTTTTGTCCAAGCACTGAAAGACGAGGACCTACTCTTTCGAGGGAGCCGTAATCAGCGAATCGTTGACATATGTCAGACCCTCCGATGTGGTCATATTGTAGAGCTGGACTAAGGGACAAAAAGTAGAGGCTATCTATAGTTAATGCTATAGGTAGCCTTTTTCGTTACAAGTAAGAGATTAATTCATCGATGTCTTCAGGTTGTGTGGCCCAACTGGTGACGAACCGGACAGGTGTCTCTGTCTCTCCTCTGATACCCCAAAGCTCGAAAGAAACATGACTGCGGAGACTATCTATGATTTCATTCGGGAGGATGATAAACTGTTGGTTCGTCGGTGAATCGATGTACAGTCGATAACCTCTGGATACGAATGCTGCTTTTAGTCGAAGCGCACACTCTACTGCCTGTCGGCTGATGTCCCAGTACAGGCGGTGACTAAATAGGGTCTCGAATTGCACACCCAGTAGTCTTCCTTTCGCGAGCAATCCCCCATGTTGTTTAATCAGTGGCATGAAGTGCGGGAGGAGCTCAGGGCGGTCTGTCACCACTGCTTCACCGAAGAGTGCTCCGACTTTCGTCCCACCGATATAGAAGACATCACACCACTTTGCTATATCTTCTATCGTTACATCGCACATCGGAGATGTGAGACCATAGCCGAGACGCGCTCCGTCTATATACAGTGGTATATCGTGTATATGGCAGACCTTACTCAGTTCCTGCAACTCTTGTCGACTGTAGAGAGTACCCACCTCGGTGGGGAATGAAATGTACACCATTCCCGGAGCTACCATGTGCTCGTACGTATTATCCTTGTAGAAGTCCCTCACATACCTGTCTACGTCCTTAGCCCTTATCTTGCCTTCATAAGTTGGCAGGGTCAGTACCTTGTGCCCGGTTGCCTCTATAGCACCTGTCTCATGGACGTTGATATGAGCTGTCTCAGATGCCAATACTCCCTCATGGTGTCTCAGTAGGGCATCTATCACAGTCGCGTTTGTCTGTGTTCCACCGATCAGAAAATGTACAACCCCATCCTCCAGCCCGCATGTCTTAAGGATAAGTGCACGAGCTCGGGCTGTGTATGGATCCGTGCCATAGCCCGTTGTGTGTTCGAGGTTTGTCTCTTCTATTCGGCGCATCACCTTCGGATGTGCTCCTGCCGTGTAGTCGTTGTCGAAGTAAAGCATTGTATTGTCCCTCGGATGATTATTTGAGATGAATAAACCGTAGTCTCAAACTATTGAGAACCACACAGACGGAACTGCATGCCATGGCTGCAGCTGAAATCATCGGCGTAATCGTCAGCTCTGGGGCATATACACCTGCTGCCAGAGGAATAGCGATTACGTTGTAGAAGAAAGCCCAGAAGAAGTTCTGTCGGATGATTTGTACCGTCTTCCGTGACAGCTCTATCGCCTTGGGGATTGATGAGAGTGCCCCTCCTACTGATGTCACTTGTGCCACGTCCGTGGCGATATCACTGCCAGTAGCCAGAGCGATGCTTAGGTCTGCTGTCGCGAGGGCAGGTGAGTCGTTGATGCCGTCACCTACCATTACCACCACTTTCCCCTCTCGCTGTAGTGTTTCGACATATTCTTTCTTATCTATTGGCGATAGCCCTCCTCGTGCCGTGCGGATGCCCAGTCTGTCGCCCATTAGTCGAGCACGTGCAGGCGTATCACCCGACAGGATGTGCGGTGTCACGTGATAGTTTGTCTGTAGACGTGAGAGCACGTCGGGGGCTTCGACTTTGACCTCATCCGATAGTGCCAGTATTGCTATTAATCTGTCTTTTCGAGCGAAGTATACCAGGCTCTGGTGTGCGTTTCGATCCATGAATGTTTGTATCCTTGGGATCATGATGTCTGCACCCTCATATCTATTCGTCAGACTGTATGCACTATCTCCGTGGGTGAATGTCACCCCTCTGCCAGCTACCTCCTGTGTCTTCAAGCCCTCCGCCATGAATCCCTCTACCGAGTCATACGCTCGCACAATGGCCTGTGCTATGGGGTGATTGGAGCCCTTTTCGGCGGTCACCATGAGTGCCTGTAGTTCGGGACTCGACTGTAGCCACAGATCCTCTACCACCATGATCTCACCCTGGGTGAGTGTGCCTGTTTTGTCGAATATGATGTCTGTGACTTTGCTCAGGCGCTCCAAAGCACCGGCATCACGGATCAGGAGTCCTGCTTCGGAGGCTTTGCCCATAGCCACAGCAATTGCTGTCGGTGTCGCTAACCCCAGCGCGCATGGGCACGCAATGACGAGGACACTAATAGAGTAGTATAAGCCATATATCCACGAAGCCTCGGTGTCGCTCATACTCCAGGCGATAAGGGTGATGAGAGCTATGACTATGATCGCTGGTACGAATACCCCCGATATCCTATCTGCGATACGCTGTATGGGAGCTTTGGATGCCTGAGCCTGTCGTACCGCATCTACGATACGTCCGAGGAGTGTATCGGCACCTACCTTCTCTGCCCTAAATGTCGTCACCTGACCTACCGAAATGGTTCCGCCGAATACCGCGTCGCCTATTCCCTTTTCAGCGGGAATAGGTTCGCCGGTGATACTGCTCTCGTCGAACGATCCCGTCTCCTCCAGTCTTCCGTCCACAGGGACTCTATCTCCCCTGCGTAGCATAAGAAGGTCGCCCACACGTATCTCGCTCACAGGTATTGTGTCCCATGAACCTTGCTTGGCGGGGTTTGCCCGTAGGGCTTCGGTAGGTGCCAGTGCCATGAGCTTTCGCAGAGACTCGGTCGTCTCCTTCTTTGCACGCTCTTCGATGAACTTACCCAAGAGCACAAATGTTATGATCATCCCGATGACATCGAAGTATGAATTGCCAAAGATCCCCTGTAGCTGCGCATCTCTTGCCGTGAAGTAGCGTACCAGACTAAAGGTATAAGCCACAGTGATACTCATGCTTATGAGCGTGTCCATAGTGAATGTCAGATGTCTCAACTGCCGCAAGGTGCGGGCGTGATAGTCCCATGCGCAGAAGAAGTAGACCACGGTGGCAGCTATGAGGTTGAAGGTATGCCCTGCCCCCGGACTCAGACCTATCAGGTGTGGGTGCATGCCGATGATCATCATCGACGTGCCAAGTACTGCAGCCACGATGAGGCGTACCAGTACCCTGTGTGCCTCACGGTGCTCCACCTGTTCACGCACGGCTGTCTGCTCCTCTACCGAGTCGCTGATCAGCAGGTCGTAGCCGATGCTGCGTACAGCTAACTGCAGGGTTTGTGGGGATGTGACTTCGTCATCATAGGTGATTGCGGTGCGTCCCTCAAGTAGGTTGACCTCCACAGAGGCGACACCGGGAGACTTGGAGAGGGTGTCCTGCACTGCCGCGACACAGCCCGCACAGCTCATGCCTGTGACGGTATATAGTTTGGTCTTATTCATTGATTGATATGTGTTATTTATCTATTTGTATGTTCTTCTGGCATAAATCGTACTTGACCTATGTGCAGGAGGATACCATGTGTCTCTGCAGGGGGGATGACATGTAGGACATCATCCCATATGTGTGCTCAATGTACAATACCCACTGCGCGAAGTCTTGCTGATGTTCGTCTGTTCGCTCGTAGACTTGTCTATTGAATGGCCAAGATTTCTCTGGGTCGTCGATAGAACGATGTCCCAGAGAAATTTTTGGAAAACTCTGGGACATCGTTTTATCGATGACCCAGAGAAATTTTTCTCGGAGAAATGGTGGTTGTCTCCGAATCACCTGCTATACAAGCATGCAATCCACGTGGTATATCGTGTACGTGCCTGTGTACGAAAGTGATAGAGTATCGTGTTGGGTCGTAGTTGTAGTGCTTCCTCCTCTGCATGTCTTAGAGCACAAGGTCGTAGCCCGCATCTTTTACCACTGCCTGTAGCTGCCTGAGGCTCACAGTGCCATCATCGTAGGTGATAGTGACTTGCTTCTCGGGGAGGTGAATTTCCGCGGACTCCACACCTGGGATTTGAGAGAGTGCTACCTTGACAGCTGATGCACACATGGCACACGCCATACCATTAACATTGTATGTATTGGTTACTTTCATGATTGTATGGGTTTATTGATTGGGTATTTATTGACACTCAAAGCCAATGAGACGGAGTGATTTCTCTTCGCTAGGCGTAGCGTTTAGTACGGTATACGCCAACGGTTCACGGGGGTAGTCGTAGGTGCGACGTAGCTCCTCGAATCGTTCTGTATTTGCCCTCAGTGCTTTATCCACCAGCCGAGGACGGAATGTAGAAAGTATGGCACCGGCGATGCGATCTTTGCTCTGTGGCAGGGCGTTGAGGTCGATGATTGGTGTCGTGGGGGGCGGTGGGGTCATCAGCGATAGGCGAGTGCTGGTGAGTCCGAAGTGTCGCAGACCATTCTCCACACACATGCGTGCACCATTAGCTTTGCCGTCGGCCGAGAAACCTGCGATATGTGGAGTGCCTATGAATACTCTATCCAGTAGTTCGTGTGAGATATGGGGTTCACCTTCCCAGCAATCAATAGCGACCTTATCGATCAGTCCTTCGTCCAAGCCCATGAGGAGTGCTCGGGTGTCGGTGATAGGACCGCGGCAGTAGTTTGTCACTATGGGTGTGCGTTTGAGTGATCGGATGAAGTTCTCGTCGCAGATGTGATAGGTCGCATGACGTCCCTCGTGGGTCAGGGGGAGGTGAAATTCTACTATGTCTGCTTCCTCTGCTATTGTCTCAAGGGAGACGAAACCATATGCTCCCTCACGCTCGGTACGAGGTGGATCGTTGAGGAGGACACGCATGCCCAACGCCTCAGCGTAGCGTGCGGCGTACATGCCTGTATGCCCGGCTCCTACGATGCCCATGGTCTTACCTTTCAGGTCGTAGCCACCCTCTTCTATCAGTGTGCTGAGCACAGCACCGGCATAAAGACCTACACCACCGGCATTACAGCCGGGCGAATTGTACCACCGAATACCATGAGCAGTGCAATAGTCGGTGTCGATGTGATCGTAGCCTATGGTAGCAGTGGTGATGAGCTGGACACTCGTTCCTTCCAGTAGTTTCGGCGTGCACTTCGTGATGCTACGTATGATGAGCCAGTCCGCATCTCGCACACTGTCTCCATTGAAGTCATCGGACCGTATATACTGCACATCCCCCAGCTCCTCTATCACTCCACGGAGGTAGGGTAGTGAGCTCTCTGCTATGATACGTGGGCGTCGGGTCATGGGTGGGTCTTCTTTTTACTTGGACTGCTGAGCGGCAGCGAGGAGCTTGATGTGCCGAATCATGGCAAGAAGACCATTGGAGCGAGTGGGGGAGAGGTGCTGGCGCAGCCCCAGCTCGTCGATGAAGAAAAGGTCAGCCTCTGCGATATCACGTGCCTGTTGTCCGGAGAGTACCTTGAGGAGCATAGCGATAATACCCTTTACGATGACAGCATCGCTATCAGCGGTGAAGAGGATAGTACCGTCGGGCTGTGGGTGCCCCACAATCCAGACACGACTCTGGCAACCTTCGATGATATTATTGGGGATTTTCTCCTCTACGGCTATGGGAGCAAGCTCATTGCCCATCTCGATAATGAGCGCATAGCGATCCATCCAGTCGTCCAGAAAGGCGAATTCGTCTATGATCTCGTGTTGTATTTCGTCGATTGTTTTCATTCTCATATTCTAGTCTATTACTTTGTATGGGCAGCATCGTAGTCTGTGAGTACTTGCCATACTGTCTGACCTACCGCCCGGAGGGTTGAGGTGCTTATGTTGTCTATATTATCCTTGTGTGTGTGCCAATAGTGTCCGAAGCCATTGGCAGTATGAGGATTGTAGTTGATGATGTCTACGCAGGGGATTCGTCTGTACTGCATTACGAATACGTGGTCATCGGTCACACCACCACCCATTTCGTTGCGGAAGTAGCTCTGGTATCCCAGTCGAGCAGCGGTCTCCCATACCTTTGACACGTACTGGCCTGCGTATTCTTGGCTGTACTGTTCTCGATAGAACGTGGCATCTTTGGATCCAACCATGTCTAGTAGGATGCCGAAGTCTGCTCTGTAGTCTGTCGTGTGTGGATGTTGTGCCCAATACTGTGAACCGAGAGCCCAAGTAGTGGAGGTGTCGCCCTCGTAGGTTACGTGAGCGGGGACCCCGTAGTCCTCCGCGTCAAAGAGCACTATATCCACACCGATACTCTGCATCGGTAGTGTACGTAGGAGCCGTGCAATCTCCATGAGCACTCCTACACCACTGGCGCCGTCGTCGGCCCCATCGATTGGCTTCGACCTGAGTGCGTGATCCTCATCGTGGTCTGCGAGTGGACGAGTGTCCCAGTGAGCGCAGAGGAGTATGCGGGTCGTGGCATTAGGATTGTGCACTCCTATGATGTTGATAGCCCGGAGGGTTGTTCCGTCCCATGCCGTTAAGTCCGCCGCTTGTTCTGTCACCGTCAACCCTTGACTGCGGAGGTAGTCGGCGAGATAGGTAGCGCAAGCACGATGGGCGGAAGTATTGGGTACACGAGGACCGAAGTCCACCTGCCGCCGGATGTGAAGTAGGGCAGAATCCGCCACGAAAGGTGAGGTCCTCTTGGGGGCATTCTCCTCCATATCGGTTGTGTGCTCTGTGCTGGTCGTACTGGATGACTGTGACTTGCCGCCATTGCATGAAGCGGCAGATAGGACGAGTGCTATGGTGGTTGTCGTGATAGCTAATAGTCTATGTATCATGTGTTATATGCGTATGGTTTCTGATCTATTCAGTGGTTACTCTTCCCTTCGTATACCAGTCCCGCGATGCAGTCGGGGTGGAATATTTCTGCTGCAGTCTGCCGTAATCTCTCTGCCGTCAGCTGCTCTATCTGTCCGTATACTACGTCCAATGGTTCAAAATTCCCCCTGTGCAATATCTGTCGACCAAAGGATAGAAAAGTTCCTTCGCTATTCTCCGTCGCCATGGCTAATTGCCCTTTGACTTGCTTGATCCAAGCCCGAAGAGCGGTCTGAGTAATCGGGGTTTCCGTCATCCTCTGTAGCTCCTGTAGCGTTACTTGCAGTGCAGGTTCTGCGTGGTCAGGATCGCTGCCAAAGTAAATCTCCCACCACCCTGTATCCGAGAGCGTAGAGCTACTTCCTTCCACCCCATATACCCAGCCGTGTCGCTCACGGAGTAGCAGATTGAGACGGGTATTCATCCCTGCCCCTGCGAGCATGTTCATCAGGAAAGCCACTGGTATGCGCCCCTCATCATGCAACGACGAACACATGCCACCTATCAGCGTATGTGACTGGTGGGTGCCCTTTGGGATACGGTGTATCCCTATCCGCTTCCGAGGGATTGGCGGATGATTAGGGGTCCGGTGATCCTCTGCGGATCCGAAGGGAGCTCCGAGGTATTTCTCTGTGAGCATCACAAATCGCTCCTCCGATACCTGTCCCATGCAGAAGAACACCATTTGCTCGGGACGAAATGCGGAGTGTGCGTAGTCGAGACACGTCTCCGAGGTCATGCGCGAGAGACTTTCGGATGTGCCGAGGATAGGGTGCCCGAGGGGAAAATCACCCAGAAGTAACTCCTCGAAGTCGTCGAAGATTTGCTCCGATGGCGTGTCCTTGTACAGGTTGATCTCATCCGCTACTACCACTCGCTCCTTCTCCAGTTCGTGTGCCGGATAGGTCGAGTACCGCACGAGGTCGCCCAGCAACTCAATGCTACGAACTAACTCTCTGCGTGGAGCGCTGGTGTAGATGAATGTATCTTCCTTTGTCGTATATGCGTTTAGTTCTCCACCCACCAATTCCATGCGTTTGTTGATGTGGAAAGCACGGCGCTTTTCGGTACCTTTGAAGAGCAAATGCTCCACGAAGTGCGCCAAGCCAGGGTACTCTGCAGGGTCGTTGCGGCTACCGGAATGAATGGCGAAGCCACAGTACGCTACACGGCTGTGTGCTGGTAGTAATGCCACGCGGAGTCCATTGGAGAGAGTATGTATGAAATAATTGCGGTTCAACCTCTTTTGTCTTTTCGTGAATACTATCGCAAAAGTACACATTTCCGGGGGCACCGAATAACATTTTAATGATATATTGACCATTTCTCCTCCACCGATGAGAAAGGATAGCAACTACAGCCTCCGTCCCCGTATTCTGCTCCTCTGCACTTACTACAGTGGCGGAGGTGCTGCCGTCTCCGCGCGTCGACTTCTTGAGGGGCTGCGTGCACATGGTTATGATGCTCGTCTCCTTGTCTCCTCACCTCTCCCTTCCGATGCGCCCCATTATGTACGTAGCGTGCACTCCCTGTGGCAGCGTGGGGCTTTCTATGCAGAGCGGATAAGTCTTCTGCGCACTCTCCGCTTCGATCGTACCCGTCTCTTTCGCTTCTCTTCCGCGTCTATAGGTGTCGATATCTCCCGACATCCATGGGTGCGATGGGCGGATGTTATTCACTTGCATTGGGTCCAGCAGGGATTCCTGTCCTTGTCGGGACTTGAGCGTTTGTTATCATTAGAGGGGAAGAAAGTACTCTGGAGTCTCCACGACCTCTGGCCGATCACAGGAGGGTGTCATATCCCATACACTATAGGAGAGGACGGGACTACTCACTTCTGCTCTCGCTACCGGCACCACTGCGGTCAGTGTCCGATCCTTGGTGCACACGACACGTACGATCTCTCCTATCGTATCCACGAGCGAAAATCCCGCTGGCAGATGGCTCCTATACAATTCTTTGGCGTTAGCACATACGTTACGGAGCAGGTGCGAGAGTCTGCTCTGACTTCTGACAGTATCGTCTCCTGCCTGCCCAATATGGTAGATCCACGTATTTTCCGCCCTGTGCCAAAGATACAGACGAGAGCGCGCCGTACACTTCTCTTTGTCGCCGCACGTCCCGATGACCCTGTCAAGGGTCTTGACCTCTGCCGTCAGGTACTCGAGCATGCCTGCCATGTCTCGGAGGACTTCGCACGTGAGACTGATTTCGTATGCATTGGTGCCCCAAAGGTGACCTCTGCTCTCGCCCATTGGGCTCTGCCTCTCCGTCATATCCCTAGGGTGACACCTGAGGAGCTGGTCGCACACTACCGAGAGGCTACCCTTACGCTGTCCACCTCACGCTTCGAGACATTTGGGCAGACGATCCTCGAGTCCATAGCCTGCGGTACCCCGGCAGTAGCCTTTGACGTCGGAGGTATATCTGATATAATCCGCCCGGAGGCGGGCAATGGTGTCCTCATTTCACCTTATGATGTCGAGGAGATGGCGCGCCAGATTGTTCGACTCTCGGAGCCGTGCTATCCTCATCCGACTCCCGAGGAAATATCGGCAACAGTGGCGCAGTACCACGTCTCAGAAGTGGTGCGTACGTACATTCAACTTCTTCCACTCGGGCAGAGAGAGTCGTAACTTCGTACAAAATTTCTCTGGGTCGTCGATGAAGAAAGGTCCCAGAGAACGAAAACGAAAGCTCTGGGTCATCGTTTCATCGACGACCCAGAGCTTTCTTATACTTTGTCCGAAGGGTTCTCTATCGTTTGAGGGAGAAAAAGTTATTCCTCTATCAGGGTAGGGCTGATCCCGTGCTCGTAGGAGGTGTAGGCGCCACTTTCTGGATCTGCGTAGATGAAGAGTGCTTTCAGCTGTGGCTGAGAGGAAAGGATCTCTTTGCTCTTGGTCAGTCCCATAGCTATGAAAGCAGTCGCCCATGCGTCTGCCTCCATGCAGGAGGGAGCGATGACGGTAACTGCGAGGATATCCTGATGTGCAGGGCGTCCTGTGAGGGCATTCATGGTGTGTGCGAGCTTGACACCGTCAATGACCTTGTAGTTGCGGTAGTCACCACTGGATGCTACTCCCCCTTTGTCGCACATCTGTATACTGTAGAGGAGTTCGCTAATGGTGGAGGTATTGTCCTCGATAGGTTTATTGATACCGATGTTCCAGCACTGACCATTTGGGTTTTTACCCTTAGTCACAATCTCGCCGCCGATTTCTACCATGTAGTTCATTACTCCGCATTCCTCCAGTGTCTGTGCTACGAGGTCTACGACGTAACCCTTGCTGAGGGAGGAAGGGTTGAGTATCATGCGAGGATCTTCTTTGGTGATCGTGTGCGCTATGGTGTCAGCATGGAGCTTCCGATATCCTACGAATGCCAAGATCGAATCCACTTGAGCGTCAGTGGCCAGAGAGGTGACTCCTTTCCTCGTTCCGAATCCCCAGATATCAAAGAGTGGAGCTCCTGTAATGTCGTAGATACCACCGGTGGCTTCGCTTACACGGGCAGCCTGGAGCACCACGTCCTGGAGCATAGGGTGCAGCTCATTCGTTTCATTACGATTGAAGCGAGAGATGAGAGAGGTGGAGTCGAAGTTATTAAGCACGCTATTGAATGCCGTCAGTGTGGAGTCGATTTGTTGAGTGAGCTGTCGATCGGACTCGTAGATGATATGGTACACGGTGTGAAATCGGGTACCCTCCTGTCGGAAGTACTCTTTGTGTACTTCGCCATTGCCCTTGGAGTTACATCCTACAGCGAGGAGGACCGAAAAGGAAAAGACAATGAGGAGTGAACGCATCGTGGTATGCATGGGGAAATCTTTTGTTTAGAGTTGATCGATGATTGTGTAGTTATTGCGATTGGGAGCTTGTCGTGCGATGAGTTCGCCGACAAAGCCTGTGAGGAAGAGTTGTACGCCAAGGATAATAGCGAGGATGCAGATGTAGAAGTAGGGGAGATCTGTGACCAGACGTGCGGGGATGCCCTGTCGTAGCATGACAAACTTGTGTACCAGAATGGCGAGGAGAGCTATGAAGCCGATGATGAACATGATGCTTCCCCAGAGACCGAAGAAGTGCATCGGTTTGCGACCAAATTTGCCGGTGAACCAGAGCACGAGAAGATCAAGATAACCATTGACAAATCGGCTCATGCCGAACTTAGTGGTGCCGTACTTCCGTGCACGATGCTGCACCACCTTTTCAGTGATGCGCCCGAAGCCTGCTTGCTTAGCCATGTAGGGGAGAAAGCGGTGCATGTCATTGTAGACCTCGATACTCTTGACTACATCACAGCGATAAGCCTTGAGCCCGCAATTGAAGTCATGCAACTTGATGCCTGAGAACTTTCGGACAGTGGCATTGAAGAGCTTAGTAGGCAGGGTCTTGGAAAGGGGGTCATAACGTTTTTTCTTCCAGCCACTGACTACGTCGTATTTCTCTTCTGCGATCATTCTATAGAGCTCAGGGATCTCGTCGGGAGAATCCTGTAGATCTGCATCCATGGTGATGATAACGCGCCCATTGGCCGCCGAGAAGCCTGTCTGGAGAGCGGGAGACTTACCGTAGTTTCGGCTGAAGCAGATGGCACGAATAGTGCGATCCTGCTGCCATAGTTCTTGGATGATGCTCCAAGAGCCATCTGTACTGCCGTCGTCGACAAAGAGGATCTCGTGGCTGATACCCATGTCAGTGACGACGCGCTTTATCCAGCTGTACAACTCGGGGAGTGACTCCGCTTCGTTGAGGAGAGGGATGAGTACCGTTAGGTCAGTGGAGGGGGTGGTGTGCATATTGGATGATGTGCCTATCTGCGTACGAAAAGGGCTGCTATGTACATGAATATAAGCCCGAAGAATAACTGTGTAGTGGCTACATTGAAGGCGATGAAGCGAGGAGACATGCTGCCGAGCACCTCTTCGTAGGAAGCGCGAATTTCGTTACTCTCTATCATGCTCATGAGGAGAGTAAAGGATTCTTCTAACGTGGCCATGAATGTGGGATCTTTGAAAAGAAGTGAGAAGATAGTGTAAAATACCACTGTGGATATGATGACTCCAAAGAGGTAACTCCACGTCATAAAGCTCACGGCTCTAAGGTAACTGATATGCCCTAGGAGTTCTTGGTCACGATAGCGAATAGCCTGTGTGACCATTAGTATTGGCGCCATGATGAAGCCCACGAGCAGCAGGAGTCCCTGTATCAGAGGTCTGCTGTAAAAGAACCACGAGATAGCACCGAGGGTAAAGGCAAGTCCGATATATAGGCCTGCTTTCATGGCGATATTGAAATGGCGACGCCACTCTATCCGAGTCTCGGGAGTTGGGAGCCCGTTGGGGCTATTATTCAGAGGTTCGTTGGTCATGATTTGGAATTGTTTGTAGGGATTAATCTGCCTTTCGACGCGTAAAGATAAAGAAAAACCCTCTCTGTACAAAAGGACAGAGAGGGCTGTATCTAACACTTGTCGCGGCTCACTTCACCACCTCGCCCTTGATTGTAATTACCGCAGGTCCTTCTTTGCCGTTGCTGTATATGGATACTGTTTTCACGAAAGGATATACGCGCCCGGCCGGGTCGTAGGTGACAGTAATACTACCACTTTTGCCCGGAGCAATAGGCTCCTTGCTGTATGTAGGAGTGGTACAACCACATGAGGAGATGACGCGAGTGATCACCAGAGGAGCATCACCAGTGTTCTTGATTTCAAACTCATGGGAAACCTTACCATCCGCTTCTTTAATCGTGCCGAAGTTGTGTTCGCTTTTTGGTACTTCGATATTGGCTTTCTTATTCTGCGCATACAACGATACCGCGAAGATCGCCATTACTACGGTGAGTAGTGCAACTATTCTTTTCATATTCCTGCTAACTTTTCTTGGTTCAAACTTCCTGTCCCGAATGTCAATTGTTCCGAGTCGGTTGATCGCCTTTGAGGATAAATCTCTACTGCGATTACAACATTTTGACGTCAGTCATAACAATTTGTTTAATTGCCGCCGATAGTTCAAAGAGACACCGACCAACTCACCGGCAAATTTACTTATAATTGCTAATACTCCCAAAAAGAAGCTCACCCACGTCTTTACATGGTCCCCACATCGGTGGGTCCGTGTAGGGTAGTAATTTGGGGCTTTTTACTTCTTTTTCCTCTGATTTCCCAGCCTGTCCATAGGACCCAGACCATAGCCAAACCGACGACAAATATGTACAATACACCGGCTTCACCGAAGAACGTGTAGATGCGACCTGTGTGTATCTCCAGACTTAACGCCTTGAGCGACATCGGAAGATACCTCAGACTCTCGGGCATCGCTATGCGATTTGTCCCACGATCATACTCCACAACTATGTTACCGCCGTCTATGTCATCACTGTACCCAGCTATGACGTGAAAGCCTACGGGTCTACCCTGCTGATGCTCCACGGGCTTGCCGGTAAAGTAATCTGTCACTGTGCCTCTCCTCCTGTCCCACACGCACATGCCACTGAATGATCCCAGCACCCACCGTCCCAGCTTGTCCTGCTGTATCACATTCAGTCCCATGACACTAGTCGGGGGCTGCTCCGTAGTCTTGATGGGGATGGCATCGAGAGCAGTCAGGGAGTAATACCCTGCTGAAGAGTACAATACCCAGTCTCCTTGGTAGGAATCGTAGCGTAGCATTCTTAGCATATCCTGCCAGGGATTATCACTTGCCAGAACGCTAAAAGGCACCGGCATCACCCTGGCTCTCGCCACAAGGATTAGTGCGGGTGGGCGGAGAAACCAACCCGTGATGCTGAGGAAGAGGGTGAGCAAGATCGTCATCTTCCCTATCGTATTGTGCCACTTGTACAGCCAGGCTCTTGTATGGGCATGAGACTTGCGGGAGAAAAGAGGGATGAACCAGTACACCAATCCTGTGATGCTTAGGAAAATCAGCACAATAGCGATGGCATCCACTACGAGTTTGCCCACAATCCCGAATAGTTCTCCGCTATGCAGTAGCCATATCGTCCGAAAGAGTGAAACTCTCCTGTCATACCCCTCTGGCGTCGCGATGCGCATCGGAGTGTACGTATTGTATGGTGGCAGAGAAAGATATATGTGCGATCTCCCTGTGATGACCAGCGAGTCTCCCCGTGCTGTGATGTCGCTGATCCGCTCCCCGTGTATTGTCGTCAGCGGTCTTCGCACCCAAGATTCGCTGGCGTGATCATAGGAGTATAGACCCCACGTCGCTGCAGCAAACAGCATACCTCCCTCCGTACGCACGAGCCCTCTGATGTTGCGGTGCTCCATGCTCGTGGGCAGCCCTCTACTGTACGCTACAAGCGTTCTCCCCATGCTATCCGTCCGCCATATCCCACCATTCCCGTATATCAGTACGCTATCGCCACTTCTAAGCGTTCCTCGCAGGAGGCCTTGGTTCCAGCGGTCATATCTATAGCTCTTCGGTAGGAGAGTTCGCGAAACATTCGCGCCACCAAGCAGCTTTGGATGATTGAGTACCAGCCCTGATAGGCAAAACATTAGTATGAAAAATGTCAGGATCAGCCCGAACCACCTGTGGTGCGTCCTCCAAGTCTTTCTCTTCATTACTCCTTGATTGTCATTATTCTCTCCTGGGGCCTTCTTGTCTCCGGATCAAGGCAAAGGTACCGCCATAATACCTCCCGAACAATACCTAATGTCAGCGATATTCCATACCCCTGATGTCTTGGTCAAGTACTTTTTTCATTAGGTTTGTGCATTAGTTGTTTCACCGATTCTACCACTGAAATGGACCAGTTTCATTCGACGTTTCAGACTGTTTATATCTCCTCTTGTGATACCCCCTGTGGTACTATCATTCTCGGTGGTGTCAAGGATACCTTGTGCCTATGCGACTGGCAGTGCCGTCGTGATGCTCTTGCTTTTTGTCGTCGGCTCCAAAACCGACTTTCTGCCGTGCCGAAGGAGTCCGAAACTCCCGTTATCGTCGCTGCCAGGTCCCAGATCGATCAGTACTTCACTGGGGCACGAACTCGCTTCGACCTCCCTCTCACCATAGCAGGTACGGCCCTGCAGATGCAGGTTTGGCGAGAACTCCTTACAGTCCCTTACAGCAATACTATCTCCTACCGGGAGCTGGCCGAGCGTGTCGGCAGACCTCGGGCAGTGCGTGCCGTAGCTAATGCTGTCGGCGCCAATCCCCTCTCCCTTTTCGTCCCCTGTCATCGTGTCATCGGTAGCGATGGTACCCTCACTGGCTATGCCGGGGGACTTGAGACCAAGCGATACCTCCTACAGCTCGAGCAAAAAATCACCACTCCTCTGGGATAATGTCATGGTGGCCTGCTTGGCTATACACACGCTCAGACATGTGTCAAAAAATCTCTGGGTCGTCGATGAAGCGATGACCCAGAGATTTCTCCTGCGACCTATGGGAGGTCGATTTATCGACGACCCAGAGGTTTCTTGGGGGGATGCCCGCACGTTTTGGACGAGTGGTAGGGGGAAGCTTGCCATCATAATCTTACGGTCACTGTGTCTATAGATGCAGGGAAAACCGTGCGTCAAGGCAAAACGTTTGAGCGAACTGACTGTCTCTTTTTTGCGTCTCTCGCAGAGGATTTATTACCGTATTGTGAAAAAGAAGAGTTACCTTTGTCCTGCAGCTTTTTAGTGGACTGTGTGAGAGTCGTTGTAATAATACCAAATAGATGCCCGACAAGAGATGAATGCTTTTGTATCCTGGAGTAGTGGCAAGGACTGTATGTATGCCCTCCACCGCTTTCTCAGATCTGAGGGGAGTGCTCAGGTAGTACTGATGAATATGACGGATGTGAACTCCGATCTCTCACGTTCGCATGGAATCCGTACTACTCTCGTGGCACGTCAGGCGGAGCACATGGGACTACCGATTCTCCAGTGTCCGACCCTGCGAGGAAGGTATGAGGAGGACTTCAAGGCCGGGGTGCGTACCCTCCGGGATAGCTACGGGGTAGAGGCCGGAGTCTTCGGTGACATCTACCTCAGGGAGCATCGGGTGTGGGTTGAGCGTGTCTGTGGTGACTTAGGGGTGATCCCTATATTTCCACTCTGGGGACAGTCCACAGAGGAGCTGATGCGGGGATTTGTGGAAGACGGATTCCGGTCCGTCGTGGTAGCGCTTCGCAAGGAGTGTCTCTCGGTTGAATATCTCGGACGGACGATAGATGAGGATTTTATCCTCCAGCTCTCGAATATGTCGGGTGTGGACGTCTGTGGTGAGAATGGCGAATATCATTCGTACGTGTACGATGGTCCCATTTTCGAGAGCCCGGTGCCTATTCGGCACGGAGCTGTGACAGAGGATGCACGAAACTTTTTCCTGGAACTCATATGAATACAACAATACCTCGTCGACTACTTCTAGTCTCATTGTTTTTGCTACTCCTCACCATTCAGGCTTGGAGCCGGCAGTCGTACCACCGTATCGTGTCGCTGGTACCGTCGGTGACTCAGAGTATCTACCAGCTGAATGGTCAGGAGCGATTGGTGGGGTGTACCAGCTACTGCAAGGATGGTGTGACTGACGGCAAGCCGGTGGTATCCACAGCTGTCAAGATGAATGTGGAGAAGATAGTGGAGCTCAAACCTGATATCGTGATTGCTTCGGGGCTCATTAATCCCAAGGATGTGAAGACACTTAGGAAGTTCGGTATTCAGGTGACAACGATGTCGTCACCGATAGCCTTGGAGGAAATTTACAATCAGTTTTTGACCATAGGAGAATACCTTGACGCTCGTGACCGCGCGGGGCAAATCGTAGCTCGGACACGTATGGCGATTCAGGAGATACGTAATCGCCATGCACAGGAGAACGGTCGGATAAGGGTATTCTTTCAGATCGGAGCGGATCCGATATTTGCAGTCCTCAAGGGAACTTTTATGGACAGCTATATCACGATCCTTGGGGGAGAAAATGTGACATCGGGGCTACAGAATGGTACGGTGGGGCGGGAGTATATCCTTGCACAAGACCCTGACTATATATTCATAGCGACCATGGGGATAGTGGGGGAGAATGAGGTTAAGGCGTGGAATCGACACCAGAATCTCAAGGCGACGAAGGGCAAGCATATCTATGTCGTGAACTCGGAGATCGCTTGTCAGCCTACCCCGGAGACATTCCTACAGACACTGAGGGAGATGGACAGACTAATCAAATAAGGAAGATAAGAACTATGGGACAGAAGAAAGGACTCGGACTCATACACGTATACACAGGTGACGGCAAAGGTAAGACGACGGCCGCTATCGGACTGGCGACACGTGCCCTTGGCAAAGGGCTGAAGGTATGCTACTGCTCTTTCCATAAATGCCCAGAGAAGTATGGTTACACCGAAATGGAGAGTTTGCGCAAGCTCGGTGCTACGGTGTACAATTTTGCCAAGGGACATCCACATTTGGATAGGTCATTGGACGAGAATGTAATCCGTCGGGAGGCGAATGAAGCCTTTGATATTCTACGGCGGGAGTTGGGGACGACACACTATGATCTGATGATATTGGATGAGGCGAATATCTCGGTACGTGATCACTACATAGAGGAAGATGTTCTTCTGGACTTTGTGCAGAATGTCAAGCCTGCTGATATGGAGCTTGTACTTACGGGGCGTGCTGCGACAGATAGAATCATAGCACTGGCAGACTACGTTACCTACTGTAAGAAGGTGAAGCACCCCTACGATGAGGGTATTACCAGCCGTGCAGGGATAGAATATTGAGAGAGGGGATGGACTTGTCGAATGTATAGGGTATGAAGAGACAGTGGCTCGGCTGGGCATTAAACATCCTTCTGCTACTCGTGATACTCACGGTATCGGTACTTCTATCCTTGAGCATAGGTGAGATCTCCATACCGATAGAGCAGATCGGAGAGGCACTTTCGGACTCTGAGGGAGTGGAGTATGGGGTATTGTCTTATATCCGTATTCCGAGAATTGTACTCGGAATAGCCATAGGAGGAAGCCTAAGCCTTGCAGGGGCAATACTGCAGGGGGTCTACCGAAATCCTCTCGTGGAGCCATACACTCTCGGTATATCAGGTGGGGCATCGTTGGGAGTGACACTGGTGATCGTTCTGGGACTACACTTGGTCAATGTCCTGCTGATGCCCATAGCGGGATTTGTGGGAGCATTTATTACTATCTTTTTGGTTGCTACGCTGGGGTTGAGTAAAGGTAAGGTGAGTGTCAATCGCATGCTCCTCATAGGTGTGATGCTTAGTTTCATCTCCTCATCAGGAGTGATGTTCCTGATGTCGATTACGAAAGTGGAGAATATTCATAGCATTATCTTCTGGACCATGGGTTCGTTGAATGAGTCGAATCCTACCCTGGTATGGGGGATGCTGGTACTTGCACTGGTGTGCTTGCTTTTTGTGTACCTCTTCGTCACTCCACTCAATGCACTGCGCTTGGGGGAAGAGAAGGCTTCGCATCTTGGGATTAATTCATCTGCTACTATACGTATCCTTTTCCTCATCACCTCTCTACTGACAGGTGCCTGCATTGCCGTAGGAGGAGTGATAGGTTTCGTGGGGCTTGTGATGCCACACATCATACGACTATGGGTAGGGTCGGACTATCGGATCCTGCTTTTGGCATCGTTCCTCAGTGGGAGTATCTTCCTCGTACTGTCGGATCTGCTTGCACGTACGGTCATAGCTCCCAATGAACTTCCTATCGGAGTTATTACCGGCATTGTGGGAGGGATCACGTTCATAGTGCTCCTGGCTCGCTCATCCAAGAAATCCAGACTTCTGCAATGATGAAAGAGGTACTACGCATTACCGATCTCTCGTGCGGTTACTCGTCAGGATTCCGGATTGAGGGAGTAGACTTCTCACTTGTTGAGGGAACTTTCGCAGGTATTGTAGGTCCCAATGGCTCGGGCAAGACTACTCTTTTCCGTGGGTGTACGGGAGACCTTCCTCTGCGCTCTGGCAGTGTGGTGATAGAGGGTCGGGCGCTCGCCGACCTCTCGGTGAAGGAGCGGGCACAGAAGGTAGCTATCGTGAGTCAGTTCACGGAGAAGACAAATATAACGGTTCGGGAGTACGTACTCCTGGGACGTACTCCGTATCGATCGAAGTTCCAGTTCTTCGACACCGAAGAGGACATCGCTGAGGCCGAACACTACATGCGTCTGACCGGTACTCTCAGGCACAGGGATAGGATGATGACCGAGCTCAGCGGCGGCGAACTCCAGATGGCAAGCATCGCTATGGCACTTTGTCAGCGTCCTCGTCTCCTGCTCCTTGATGAGCCTACCTCCCATCTCGACATTACGCATCAAATACGTTTCATGGATCTCGTGCAGCAGCTCAACCTCGAACTGGGGCTCACGGTGATGATGATCATACATGACCTCACTATGGCAGCGGAGTATTGCGACTATCTGGTGATGATGAAGCAAGGAAAGCTATTCACACAAGGCACGCCCGACCAAGTTCTTACCCACCAGAATATCGAGGAAGTATACGAGACCCCTGTCGTAGTAGGTACCAATCCTGTCTCCGGCAAGAAAGCAATCTTCCCGGTCTCCCGACAGGCTATGATGAATAGCAGGCTATGAGATTGTACATCGTGCGACACGGAGAAACTGAGGAAAATCGCCTGCGCATCTGTCAGGGGCAAACCCATGGTACCCTCACCGCTGAGGGAATAGAGGAGGCGAACCTAATCGGTCGTCGTTTGGCGCATATCCCTATCGATATCTGCTATACCTCCGATCTCCGTCGAGCATATCGAACAGCTGAGATCATATCATCGAAGCATTCCACTGTCATCCCGGTCATCACTGACAGCCGCCTTAGGGAGCGGTACTTCGGGTCCTATCAGGGGCAGGTGTTCCCTACGGAGTCACACACCGATCACTTCTTCTTCTCCGAGGCAGAGACGCCACGCCTTATCGCTTGTCGTCTTCTCTCCCTCCTGCACGATCTCATCGCCCGACATGCTCATCACAGCGTGCTACTCGTGAGCCATGGCTTCACCATCCGTGTGCTCCTCGCTCTCCTCACGGGCAGAGATGCCGATGACTGGACAGAGCTTCCCGAACTCCTCAATACCTCCCTCTCTATCGCTGACGGTCCCGAGCCATTCACTCTCGTTCTCCTTAATGACACCTCCCACTTAGGCGGAAGATTCTGAACACTCCGAGTGCTCTACACCCTTAGAGCTTATAGACCACGAAAGCCTCCACCACGTTCACTGCATAGTCTCCGAAGTGCTCATACTCATCTATGAGATCCAGATAGTGTACGGATTCCTGATACTCATACTTCTTGTCTTCGAGGTCTTTGAGGTTTTTGTTGAGTAGGGCATCACGTTTGTTGTTTAGCTTATTCTCCAGGTTGTTGGTCTCGAAGAGCATGTTCTCGTTCTTTGTAGGTGACTCCAGCACACGTATCGTATGCTGTGACACCTCCTGTGCTATCTCCTGCACCTTGCGCAGCTGCTCCTCCAGCATGGGAGAGAAGGTGATACCATTTTTATTCTTTCGCTTGAGTATTCGTGCCATATTGAAGCACGCATCCCCCATGCTCTCTATTTCGGTGGCGATACGCATCATCACACGCACATCACGGCGTGAGTCGCTGCTCAGGTCACCTTCAGATACTGCACTCAGGTACTGTACGATCTCCACCTCCACACGGTCGCAGATGTTTTCATACTTCTCCATGCGATTGAATGTCCTCTCGAACTCTTCCTGATCCTTCGTCTGCAGGAGGGTCAGTGTCATCTTCAGCATCTCATTCACTTTCCGCAGATAGCTCGCCGCCTCCTGCTGTACCTGTAGCATCGATAGCTCACTTGTGGAGAGCATGCGCATGCTGATGTACTGCAAGTGTGAGTGTTCTTTCTCATCCGCTGCCTTCTTATTCGGGGTGATAACGGCAGTACATATCCTTACATACAGCGGAACGAACCACACCATGACAACTGTATTCGTGATATTGAACAATGTGTGAAACAGTGCCAACCCTGTGCTGCATGCTGCTGCCATAGCCAGGAGGCTCGACTGTATCCCTGCCATTTCGGGATCAAATATCTTTTGACTTCCGTCCGTCATCAGTGCGATATCCCCCGGCTCATAGCGCAGTGCAAGATCATGTATCTGCGGGAAAAGCTGGCTGGGATCTGCCCCCTCCATGCTCGTCACCAGCATCGTCACCAGACGCACGATAGGGTAATACAAGCACAGCACCCATGCGACACCGAATGCATTGAAGAGAAAGTGTGAAAATGCCGTCCGCTTCGCATTGATATTCGCATTCAGCGCTGCGAGGTTCGCTGTGATCGTGGTGCCGATATTCTCCCCGAGGATCATTGCGGTGCCCATCTCGAAGGGAATCCACCCCTTGCTACACATGATTAGCGTGATCGCCACTGTCGCGCTGGACGACTGGACTACGAATGTCAGTACCGTGCCTATCAGCAGGAATATGAGTACGCTCCCAAATCCCATGTCCGTGTACCTCTGTAGGAAAGACAACGCATCGGGATTAGCCTGTAGGTCGGGCATCGAATCCTTGAGGAACTGCAGACCCAGAAAGAGCAACGAGAAGCCCATCACAAATGAACCCCACGAGTTCCACCTCGGCTTCTTAGAGAAAATTAGGGGTATCGTCAGTGCTATCACAGGGACAGCAAAGGCGCTGACACTGACCTTGAAGCCCAGCAGTGAGATGATCCACGCAGTCACGGTAGTCCCGATATTGGCACCCATGATAACGCTGATGGACTGTGCCAGCGTGAGGAGCCCTGCGTTCACGAAGCTCACCACCATTAGTGTCGTAGCTGACGAAGACTGGATGAGTGTGGTGATCAGGAAACCCGTGAGGATCCCGAAGAAACGATTGGAGGTCATCGCCGATAACACCGAGCGCATGCGGTCGCCCGCGACCTTCTGGAGTCCCTCGCTCATGATCTTCATCCCGTACAGGAAAAGACCGAGCGAACCAATCAAGTAGATAAAGTCAAAAATACCGTATTCCATAAATAGAACAGTCATGTGGCGAAGTAGATAAGACCTCGGCAGAAAGCCCTAAATCGGCTCTACGCAACCTTGTTGAATTCGATCGCAAAAATAATTAAAAATATTCAGAATTGGTGACTTTTAGGAAGATATATTTCCTCTTTTTCTTTCGTGCTTTGCTCTCTCCGCTCCTCGTAGATAGTCCTGTACTACAGTGACTTTCTGCTCCAATCGCGGATTATCAGCTCTATGGATTCCAAAATTTTGCATCGAGACGGGTTTTCTTCGAATTTGCACATACAGTAATATGTATTCAGGTATTTAACCAAAATGATTATAGATGCGTGTATCCTTGTATGTCGTGGTTCTACCGGGAATCGGTAATGGGAGGTTCATTGTCCTACTCTCTGTTTCCTCTTTCCTGTTCCTTTTCCGGCTTCACTTTCGATTTATTCTTCAGTTACATTTTTCCTCTTTGCGGTCCTCTCTATGGAGTGTAAGTGGCTTTCTACTATCGCATTACATAGGGATGCTATTATTTGCCCTTGAAATGGCACAGATTTCTCTGGGACGTTGATTCACCGACGTCCCAGAGGTCTCTGAGAAAAGCTCCGGGACATTGACAGAGCGACGACCCAGAGAAATTTGTCGTGAGGAGCGATACTGTTGCATCCATGCGTGTTGTTCTCCTCTCCTTGAGTATCTGCTGGCGCGTGTTATCTGAACCCTCCGGAATGCGTGCCAAATACACATAAACAGAGGGATGATTGGTGGTAACTTATTGGTTTTATATACCGTTCAATACCAGAATTATGTGATGTTTCCGAATCAAGTGCCTGAACGCCTGGAGATCATGCAAAATGTCGGACAATTGGATGGGAAATTCTTCTTTTTCAGCTGAGATGGCTTCTCTTGCTGCCATTTGAATTGTTATCAAAAGTTAACTAGGAGGGGGTAAACACAATAATATTTAACGATATAATTTTTCGAATCTGCCCGGAGGTCTTTTGTAGAGAGGGGAGTATGTCGTTTTATAAATTTGGCGAAAAAAATAAGCATTTTGGATGTCTGAATATTAATTGTAAATTTGCCAGCGAATCTAAGATATCTCTGTGATAATTGTGCGAAAATTCCTGGTGCTCAGGCAAAAATGTGAGCTGGAGCAGCGGACGCAAGCGGAGAGGCAGTAGATTATTGGACGTAGAATTTTAGGGAATTAGACTTTTATTAGTTTGTACAGGAAATGTTGTGGACAGGATTGCCGACGGCCGGTAGCATCGGAGAGGGGTGCATGGAGTTTTTGTTGTCGGTCGTGTAGTTCTGGACGGAAAGAAAGTCGTTGTAGTTCGTGTCGGATGACGGGGCATATTAGTCTGACACATTCGTGTCTCAAAGTAATTTTAAATCAGTAAAACATATAACTCTCAACCCAAGGTAATATTTTTTCCTTGCACGTCTTGATAGTATGTGCAGGGCGGTGGGATAATGAGCATGTAAAACGAAGTGAAAAGTATGGAATCCAAAAGAATTGTCGGTGTTTTGATGCCACTAATCCTCTTGCTCGTGGCAGCGTTCGCTGCTGATAGAGCAGACGCACAGAGGGTAGCTCTCAAGACTAATCTGGCGTACTTAGCTACCACCTCTCCGCAGCTTTCTCTCGAGGCTCGTCTCGGCGACAGAGTGACCATGGAGCTGGGTGGCGGCTTTAATCTCTGGAACTTTCAGTCCGGTATTCGCATCAAGCACTGGCTTGCTCAGCCGGAGCTGCGACTCTGGACATGTGATGTCTTCAATGGTCACTTTTTGGGGCTGCATGTGCATGGAGGTCAGTTCAATGTAGGCAAGCTTGATATCCCTGTCGGCAGGCTCGCGCACTTCAAGGATAGCCGCTATCAGGGTTACTTCTATGGTGCAGGTCTCAGCTACGGCTACCAGTGGGTGCTGGGACAGCACTGGAACCTCGAAGCATCTCTCGGTGGAGGGTATGCACGATTCCATTACGCCAAGTATCCATGTACTGACTGTGGTACCCTGCTGGGCGAGGGTAACTATGACTACTGGGGTGTCACACGTGCCACGCTTTCTCTCCTGTACGTATTCTAAGGGACAAGGGTGTACAAGCAGCAGAATGCTCTCAGAGTTTCAATCTTGATATATAACAGGTAAAAGCATAACATACAGAGTGATGAAAAAAACAATTATTTCGCTATTCCTCCTTCTCACCCTCTTCTCCTCTTTCCCTCTCATGGCGCAGAGGAAGTACATGGAGCAGATAAAGGTGGAGAACGTAAGGGTGCACAAGCAGGACGGCAAGGTCACGCTGGATATGAATATTATCCTTGATGACCTGCAGATTCGCTCCAATGATGCGATCCTCTTCTCTCCGGTACTCCGGCACTCTGGATCCAAGGAGGTGTCTATGGTGTTTCCTGCCGTGCAGGTAACGGGGCGCACACGTGACATTGTGCTCGATCGTATGGAGCGCAGCGGAGTGCGCCGCCAAGTCAATGCAGAGATAGTCTCGGACGTACGTCGATATAACGGCAAACCTCAGAGTATCGCCTACCACCACACCGTTTACTACGAGCGTTGGATGGCTGAGACGGATCTTGTATTCATGGAAGTGGTACATGGCTGTGCGGACTGCTTTGTGCATGAGGATGCCAGAGTACTTTTGACACCATTCGTCAGTGAGCCGTATTCGCCTGAGTATGTATTGACGTACATCACCCCGGACGTGGAGCCGGTCAAGGCTCGCGCCGATAGGCACACAGCTACATTTAACTTTGTTGTAGCTAAGCATGACCTCCTCCGTGACTACAAGAATAATGCAGCCGAGTTTGCACGTGTGGATAGAGTCGTGGGTGAAGTGGTCAAGAATAAGGACCTTACCATAACAGAGTTCGCAGTAGCTGGATATGCATCACCGGAGGGTAACTTCGAATCCAACCGTGCTCTCGCAGGCCGCCGTGCCAAGTCATTTGCCGATTATCTTAATGCTACCTATGGGGTGAATCGTAGCAAGTTTACCGTCACAGGATACGGAGAAGACTGGGAGGGGCTGAAGAAAGCTCTCGAAAACTCATCCCTCCCCAATAAGGATGCTATACTCAGCATCATCTCCTCGACCTCCAACCCTGATGCTCGTGATGCCAAGATCGTCGCACTTGATGGCGGTAAAACCTACAATCGTCTCCTACAGGAACTATATCCACCGCTGCGCCGTACAGAGTACGTGATAGCATATAATGTGCGTGCATTTGATGTGGAGGAGGCAAAAGAGATGATCAAGACGAATCCCAAGCTACTTAGTTTGAATGAAATGTACCTCGTCGCTCGTACCTATCCTGCGGATAGCAGAGAGTTTAAGGAAGTCTTCGACATTGCTACACGTCTCTATCCGAATGAGCCGGTAGCTATCATCAATGCCAGTGCTGTTGATATCGAGGGTGGCAACTATCGAGCTGCTATTGATAGACTTCACAAGTTGGGCTCCAATGCCAATGCACTCAACAATACTGGTGTAGCTTACGCTCGTATGGGAGATCTGGAGAAAGCCAAGGAATGCTTCCGGCAGGCTGCTGACAAGGGCAATGCGGATGCTCGAAAGAACCTTGAAGAACTCAATAAGCACATCGAGAGTCTCTGATATTACTCTTGACTTGAACAATAATACGTACAAGATAATTGAACAAATACTAAATTTCCCTTAACTTTTTCGAGTTTTCAAAATGAAACTGAACAAAATCTTTGCAGTGGGAGCCATTGTGGCTCTCACCCTCGGTCTTGCGTCCTGCAGCAAGAAGCAGGATGCGCCCGATAACGATGGTAAGCAGGCGACCGACACCTACGTGGGTCTGACCATAAAGTTCCCCACTCCGGCAATTTCACGTGCTTTGCCCGAAGATTACAATTCGAAAGGTGCATGGGATGGTCAGGATAAGATTGAAACAGCCAAGGTGTATATTGTTACTGACGATGCTACTGTAAACTCATCCTCCTATGATCTGTCGAAATTTAACGTAAATGCATCCAATAATGAACTGACACCTAGTATTGCTGTCAGGGCTAAAGCAGGTGAACATGTGAAAGCTTATGTCATCCTTAACGACAAGAAAGCAAGGTTTATAACCGAGGTTGATAAACTTGCACCAGCTGAGTTTAAGACTAAGTTTGCAACTGTGATTGCTGAAGTTACTGCTATCAGCGACGTGGCTATGACTCTTGATGACTCTGGAATCAAGGATATCATCGTGATGACAAATGATGAAGCTCCAGCCGAGGTGACTATTGACCCGAATGTGGATGAGAATACCGCAAAAGCTGGAACTAAGAATCAGATGGTTGTAAAGGTCTCTCGTGTTACATCTAGGGGTATCGTAACTCAGAAAAAAGACTTGCAAAAGACACTTGAGGTTAAAATGATCAAAACCATCACGAAGAAAGATTCTAGCGGAGCTGTTACTAGCAGTGATACAAAAGAAGCCAAAACGGCCACTGTAACAATTAGTGATATTCAGTATCGTGTATCAGGAGGAGCTAGAAAGGTTTATGCCATGAAAAATGTCTTGGCTACAACTCCTGCTGAAAATGGGGTCAAGGTTGTGGATGATGTTTATAACTTTGCTCCTAATGGAACTACTACGTGGGCTCAACTATACGTTAATACAACGGCATCTGCCAATTTCCTTTTCAGTCAAAATGATGCTGATTTTAAGGAAGTTTTGAGTGCAGATGATGATACTCCAGAGAGCATTAAGAAAGCACTTGTGGCTGAAAAGATGAATAGCCAATTCGTTCTCCCAGTTACCCATGCTACAGGGAACTATAAAAAAGGTAACACTACTATGTTTGAAATCCGTGCGAAGTTTAACGCTGTAAACAATACTGTTGATTTTCCTGAGGCTGAAGATCTTACTTCTGTCAATCTTGGTACCACCATATATTATGGTGTGTCTGATGGCTTCTTCTATTCTACAAAGGTAAAGGCTGAAATGATGAATAAAGATGCGTCTACGCTTACGGGGGCCCCGAAGCAGCAAGTTAAGGAGTACACGAATGGTTATATGTATTACTATATCTGGTTGAATCCTAATAAGCCATATAGTGGCACTGAAAAGATCACAATGTCTCCTACGGTACGGAATCAGGTTTATCACGCTCATATCAGTAGCTTCAAGGAACTTGGTTTGGCGAATAAGGACGAAATTAAGCCTGAAGACCCATTAGAAACCGACAAGACCTACTTGTCAGTCAAGCTCAATGTACTCCCGTGGGGTATGCATAGTTATACAGTAGACTTGGGCAATCGCTATTGAATAGCAGTACATAAAGTACGAACATGACGGATCGATGAAGACCCGAGAATAGATAGGTCTGAGGCGATTGTATACAACGAACTATATAGAGCTACAGGGATGCTTCGACGGCATCTATTCAGATGAGCGGAGGCATCTCTGTAGCTGCTTACATTATTCTATTTCTCAAAATAGGCGTTATGAAACCGGTATTTCGACTACTTATTCTTTCTCTCATTTCGGTGTTGCTCCTCACAGGGTGTGATAAGCTTATATACGAAAATCTTGAAGAATGCCCTCAGGGGGTGTATGTAAGTTTCTATAACCAGACTCCATGTATGGACGCACCTCAGCCGATAGGAGAGGTGGAAGATCTTTATATCTTTGCTTTTGACCTCAATGATGTCTTGGTAAAGCTGGAGAAAGTAGACGGCGAGATAGACCTTGGCAAAGCCTATAAGATTGAACTACCTCCCGTGGAGAAAGGGCAGTACTCTTTTATCGCATGGGCGGGAGCAACAGGGAAATACTTTGACCTAAATGATTTCGTGGAGGGTAAGACCACCAAGGAAGATGTTATGATGGTACTTCGATCGAAGGAAGGTAGTGCTGTTGCACTACAGGACCATAGAGTATGGCAGGGGGAGAGTAAGGTGGTTAACCTACCTGATCGCAAGACTCACGGATCAGTATTCGATGAGATCTCAATCAATATGCTCGAAGTAACTAACAGGATTAATATCACCCTTAAACTCCATGAGAGCGTCTGCGACAAGCTGGATATAGGTGACTTCGACATTATAGCATCATCCGCCAATGGCGTCTACTCTATCAACAAGAGAATGCCTCTCAAGGCGTCCAAACTAAACTATCCAGGAACGTTAGTAGTCGAAGAAAAATTCTCTAAAAAGCTATCGTATACGCTGATGGAACTCAAAAGCGGCTACAATAACGTCCTCAAAATATACAATAAGAAGGAGGACAAGGATTACTTCGTACAGGACCTGCTGGGCAAGGTACTGCTTGAGAATCCTAATGTGAACCTTGAGTGCGAACACGACTACGACATCGTCGTGGAGATAGAGGACAAGTGCGCGAATTGCTCAGACAATAATCTCGTAGTGCACATCATCATTAATAACTACCAGATTCACTCCTTCGCAGTTGATCTGACTAATAGGTATTGATAGAAAGTCTCTTGGCACTTATTTCATAGTATTATGTACCATACCAAAGTATATACGTCAGTATTATTCACTGTCGCACTCTTGGGTGTGCTCCTTGCTGGGTGTCGCAAGTCGGGAGTAGATGACCTAATTCCAGGAGCTGGCGGAAAGACTTATCTCCAGTTCTCTATGACGGGAATTCATCCGCAAGTGGTCACCACTCGAGCACAAGGCGATCAGCCCTCCATTCACACGGACACGGAGGACTATGAAGACTATGTGGGTGAGATAGCTGTCCTCATCTACGAGGCGTCGTCAGGTTCTCTACTCAAATCTTATTTCACCACTTATCAGTCTTTTGTGATGGAGCTGGAGCCTGATGTCTCCAAGAGGTACCACTTCTGCTTTGTTGCTAATTACCCAAAGAGTTGGAGAAATACCCTTGAAAGTCTGCATACGTACGACGCTCTTAGGACGACACTGAGGGAATTTAAAGACTTTGGAACCAAGCAATCAACAGGGGGAACTGCTGCCGTGATACCCCTCTACGACGGAGCATCTGAGGACAACCTCTTCCCGATGTCTCGAATCTATGAGAATCAGTCTATACCTAGGGGAGGATCTGAGACCTCTCCTATTCCTTTCAATCCCACGGTGACTGCTTCGGGCTCTCTGACGCCTATCAGCTCATGGACGACAGATAAGGAGACTGGTACCACCCAACAATTCGTCAACCTGGTACGTACCTCAGCCAAAGTAAGTCTCAATGTCAGCGGCGAAGGGTTATCCGACATTACAAAGATAGAACTCTGCAACATTGCCTCCAAGCATAGTTTCATGGAGAGTACTCCACCCAATGACGTGGATATGTCCCATATTGAAAACACTCCACGCCTTTTTAGGAAAAGTGATAATATCTCCGACAACCTCCTTTCTGGAGGCAGAGTTTTTAGAACTGAGATGTACCTACCAGAGAGACTTATAGGAAAGGGAGATCGTTTGACGAAGGGGTGGGATCCCATAAATAATACTCCCTTTGGTAGGCCAATATATATCCGAGTCGAGATGAAGAGTGGCCAGGCATATCTAATTCCTGTGATTACGGCTAGTCCCTCTGACTGGGCAATTCATGGATATGATTATTCGTACTTGGACTTGGCACGAAACAAAATACAGGGCAAGGATGCTGACTATAGCATAGTCCGCAATCGCCACTATGACTTTGACATCTCGGTTCCTGCTGACGGGAAAGAAATCGTAGTCGGGTACAAAGTCATGCCATGGACCTTGGTAGAATCAGAGATGTCCTACAAGCGCCCAAAGTACACATTCCGATTAAAAGTCGTAAATAAAAAAACTAGTGAAACCAGAGACTACGCGAATATGTCAGAGGTGATATTACCTCCCGATTGTTACGTGGAGATAAAGTTTCAAATCCAAGAGCCAAGAGGAGCGATTTGGGTTGCCTCCATAACCAATGGGCATGATTTCAAACTTGAGGGAGATTTTAAGGATGTGATCGCGGGAGCTGATATTATAGGATCCAATCCTGTCAAAGATTACACCATGAAAATTCATTATCGAGCAGAGTTTGAAAACGAAGCAAGGTATACCCAATTCTTTATCATCGTAGATGGGAGGGAGATAGATTTGAGTGTGAATCCAGGTGAAGATGGACGATACTTAAATGAGGGCAGTGCAAAGAGATGGAACATAAAGCAAGTAATGCAGTAAGTCAAGGTAATAGATGGATTTGATTAGATATTTTAGTCGTCACACTTACACACTTGGATGTATGATTGTGTCGATACTCTTCCTTCCCGGTTGTCGTCACGAGATAAACGGAGCAGTTCCTAGAGGTGACATTGATGATCCCACAGCTGGAGGGCTTATAGAAGTACCCTTTAGTGTGATCAGTCATGACTCTCCCATTCAAAATATTATAACGCTGTCTTCTTTACGTGGAATATCGGTTGAAGATGGAGACTTTGATAAGGCAAGTTATGATACAGGATTGAATGAAAACAAGATAGATAAATTGGATTTATTTCTTGCTTATGGTGGTAATATTGTTGCTTGGTTTTCGAGCAAAAAAAGCACACTTGTCATTGATGAGGTTAGTTCAACTGTTAAGGCAAAGATCACCAAAGCTCAGGTCGATGTTCTTGAAAATAAGTCGGTGGATATTTATCTCGTTGCTAATGCTAAGCAAGAGGATTTTTCTGGGATTACCACTTATAGTGCTCTTAAAGCCTTAGTACAGGATGATTCTGGTTCGTTGAGTCCAAACCCCGTGACTCCGGATGCAGATGTGAAACCTCAGGAGAGATTTTTGATGGATGGTGCCACACTCAATTATCACCTCGTGTGGGGTACCCAACCGTTGCATCATGTTACACCGATCATCGAACTACGGCGTGCAGCATCAAAGATCAGAGTTAGAGTTGACAGGGTAGATGTCACCGATCATCAGAATGGAGGAAATACTAAATATCAAATGATAGGGGAACCTTACGTTAAACTCCTTCACTACACAGAGAAAGGTACTGTCATAGCGAGTGATGTGCCGTATGACGTCCAACCCAATGAATGGAGATTTGCCACCGAATATCGAAGGATGCCAGAAAGGATTTTTTCGGGTAAGGATGTGGGCTCATATCCCCATTATGATGGTAAGTTTTACGCCTCAATGCCGTTCTACACGTACCAAAATGATTGGAGTAAGGTTCAGGATAAGGAAACCTATCTTCTGATGAAAATCAGAATGCGACCTCTGGACTCAAGTGGGAACCCTATAAAAATAGACAGTCAAGGAAATCCCACGACAGATGGCTCTGGGATAGAAGATCCAGGAAGAGAATATTTTTATCGATTGCCAATTAATTATCGCATGGATATGGATGGTGTTCCGACGGAGAAGATTGGCAAACTTGAGAGAAACCATCTTTATGACATCCGCACCACTATAGAAGTGTTGGGAAGCATTGATGAAGATACGCCTATGGACATCAAATCATATGTAGCCATTCAGGAGTGGAACAAACCTGATGTGATTGATGGATCTCTTTCAGCTGCTCACTTTTTGGTGGTGAAGGAACACAACCCCCTTATGCCCAATATATCTGTCCGAGATATCGGTTACATCTCCAGTACTCCGATTGATGTGATGGTCACGAAAGCATACTATCAGTACTATGACATCAGAGGTGAGTATCATAAGGTGGAATTTGATTTGTCCAACAGTTGGGATAATACCACTGTTACGGCATCGGCAAATCACTTGGATGGAACGATCACAGTGAAGCACAATATTCCGATTAACTTCGTACCGTTTTATATAGAACTTGACGTCAGGCAAAAGTCGCCTGGGGTCTTGATGGATAAGATTCTCGTAACGCAGTACCCACCTCGATTTGTTACGGGACAGATGTCACCTGGACGCAAAAATGGGAAAGAAAGATTGGATTCAGAGTCCGGAACTCCTGTCAATGCTGACTTCAGACATCACACGTCTTTAGGAGCCTTGGCTAGATATAGTGCAATTGGCAGTGATGTATATGAACCTCAGAAAAATGAGGTATTTTCGAGAGTAACTACCGTTGTGCCCCTTTCCGGAGAGATAATAGGGACTGCTGTATCCGGTGGCAAAACCAAGTCGGATGAGCGGTCAAACAAAATGATTTCTCCTGAGTTTATAATTTCGAGCCAGTATGGGATGTCTTTACCCACCGAGCAAAGGACCAATAATGGTATTCCTGTCGGAGGTGTACCAAATAGAACCTATTTTGGGTACATGTACGGCCCCAATTCCGGTCGTTTTTATAGATTTCCGGAGTATTACAATAATCGGTATGGATATATTAGTTCAGATTATCATTACTACTACTATTATGCCCAAACAGGGTATTACTATGTCGTGGACCAGATAGCTACATCATCAACTACTAATCCACAGATTAACGCTCAGTATCTTTGGCGCGACTACACCAGTGCAGAAGATCGCTGTTACAATTACTTTGAGGGTGAATATGGAGCAGATGGTGTATACACAGAACACTATTTGGACACGTCTGGCATATGGAGAACCAGAAACATCTACAAAACATTTAAGTACAAAGGACGCTGGCGTATCCCTACGTTGGCTGAAGTAGATATGATCAACAAATTACAGAAGAACCCGAATTCAATTGTGAAAGGGTTGATGTTTGGGGCTTACTACTGGTCTGCTCTGCAGGATTATGCTTATGCATTTGCTGAAGATAGTAGGATATACTATGGCGATAGTAGAATTGGATCGAACGTGCTCGTTGATGGTTACGGAAGTATCCCAAATATTTACGTTAGGTGTGTGTTTGATACCTTTGGCTTGGATGATAAAGGGGAATATGAGATTAAAAAGTAAGAACATAACCAATGGCTAATACCTTATACAATACAGTTGTTCGAATACTTGTCGGTGCAATGTTGCTTGGGATATTTTCCATGGCGGCGGGATGTAGTCACAACGAGTATAAGCATATGGAGGATACTCTGGATTCAACCTTAAGTGAGGGTAACCCATTCACAACCACATTGGGATTGTATTCCAGCCGCTTGCTCCTTAATGAACTGCGCAGCGGTGGGGTCGAGAATATCTCAGAAGTACAAAATCTGCGGGTTTTGGTTTTTGATGAGGATCAGAAGTTTTTGTACACAGCTGTATCTGTCCTTGGAGGCAACCCTGTGGCTTCCCCTAGTGAAGACGAGAAGTATTTACCAGATCAAAAAAGAGAGGGAATCACCCAAATGCGTCCGTTTGAAGTGCAGTTAATAAAGAGTTCCAAACCTCGCTATCTTCATTTTGTGGCAGATTATGATTGGAAGAACTTCTCTCAAGATTACTTTTTGAAGGGTACTGCAGCCGGGGAGTTGGTAACGCGGCTACAGACTACACTGACTTCAGCTAACGGCAATAATCCCGCCGATGCATTCAGTCCGATGTGGTCTGTGATCAGGGTGGAAAAGTTAGATGAAAATACACTAAAAGACAGGGTTATTAAGTTGTTGCGTAATTATGCAAAAGTTTCGATAGAGGTAGCTGAGTCGGTTCGGACGACTGATGATTTTGTCTTGCAGTCTTATTGTATCGCCAATTCGATGGATAAAGGAACAGTGGCACCATTTAAGGTAGATAATTATTCATATTCCTTCCCCTTTACTGTCACTCAACCTACTGTTCCTGCTGACGCTAACTTCTTACCAGCAGTCGAAGCCAACATGATTGACCCTTCTAAGACGTTTAACTTATTTGAACATAAAAATAAGCACGAGACTAAGAAGATCTGTGTAATCATAAAAGGATTGAAGAAAGATCAGACGAGGTTCTATAAAATAGACTTCGTCAATAGGTCTAGCTCTTTTTCGGTTAATGAATATTTACCCATCTTGCGAAACAATTGGTATGTGGTCAAGGTATCATCGGTTAAGGCAGATGGTTATAGCACATTTGAAGAAGCTCTGCAAGCTCCAGCGGATAACAATATTTTTGCATCGGTGGAGATGAAAAGCTATACGAAAGTCTCTGATGGCAAATATGAATTGACAGCTGATCCTATTGAAATTGTTATTGTAAAGCCCGGAGACTATTCCTTTGATGTGATTTTTAATGGAACGCAGAAGTATACGAGATTTTATCCTAATTGGGATAAATCTAGTGATTCTTATATGGGGGACTATTCCTTTGATAGTACCAAGCCAACCCAGTTACAGACTCGGTTTGACTTCAAGGTAAAATCAATCCCTTCTGACAATATACTAGAGTATAAGGTAGATGTCGTTGGCTTGCGTTATGCCAATAAGACTTCAGGACTCAACCCCGAGGATCCTGGTTATGATCCCAATGCCAAGGTGCCGGTAATCGACGGCATTACGGGGGCCACCACTCCGATAACTCGTACCGTACATATTACGCTAAGGAAGCCGTATCAGTTTAATGCAAAGTTAGATAAGGATTATACGTCTTCTGATCCAAGCGATATGATATTGTCTTTCCAGATATACAAGACGATACCAGAGGCTCTATTACCTCTGGAGGTATTGATTCAAGCCAAAGATATATCGCCGCGTAACAAAGGACTCAATACCGATTTGATGATTGTGGAACGAGAGCACAAGCTTTACTATCGTTATATGATCAGACCTGAGGTGTTTAAGGAAAAAATCGAGTCGAATAACCCTAGGATAGAGATTCCTGTGACGATCAACGATGGAACGACGAAAGTTGTGGGAGATATTACTTTGTCATCGGAGCTTTACCTTGACGAAACAATCCATGGTGAAGCCACAAAGGTCTTGGAGAATACTTTTGCTATTTCATACAAGATCCCTGATGGTACGGTGAAAACAATGCCTGCTACAGCACCGAATGATGTTACGTTCAGGTTGGATGGAGTCATTTATTCTGGAGATAAAATCAAACTGAAAGCGGCGGATGATAGGGGAAATTTCACTCTAGAGATCCTAGATGATTCCCTGAAGGATAAACAGCTTGAGATGTCGGTGTGGGTAAGGAGAGAGAATATTTATGGTAGTTTTAACCTGCTGGTCAAGGGCTCCAAGACTGTTTCCGAGTGGTTAACATACAAAGGTGATCTTCAGCGACCCGATGCATTTAAAGGTGCTGCGATCAAGGTGAAGGGATTTTTGGTCCATCAACCGTCATCGGGATATTATGATACTTATATGCCTTCGGGTTATACTCCCTCTCTCTGGGCAATCCGATCTGGTAATTATAGAGATACTGATATCACTTCCTATTATCACATTGATAGTTCGGCGAAATATAAAAATGGTCGCTATGGCTATGATATAAGTTTTGAAATTGGAGAAGATCAGTACTCCAACGTGGATAATGGAACATGGATTGGGGTAGGTGTTGGTTACTCTTACTATGGCAGCTCATCCTATGCTTTGTATCCTTACTCATGGGGACAGCTGATTAATTCGACTTTGATGGTCTGGTATTATTCATGAGCAAGTGAGACTTGTAAGTTCATTCAGAGCATATATCTCATAGAAAAGCTCTGGGTCGTTGATGAAGCGATGTTCCAGAGGTCGTTAGAGAAAGCTCTGGGTTGTCGATGATCCGATGACCCAGAGCTTTTTTAGTGCATGCGTATGGATAGAATTTACATTAATGGGATATCATGATAGATACTATGAGGCTACCCTTCAGGGAGTTTCGGGTAGAATGCTTTAGACTGCTCTGAAGAAGGGAATTTTTTGCGTCGAATTTGTGTAGGGTTATTGCGATTTTCGCCGGGCTTTGGTGTGCCCTGAGCCTTTGGAGAATTTTGGTAACTTTGTGCATGATTGATCGTTTTTTCTTTGAAGAGAAAAAGGTGGCCTTTTTCACCCTTGGTTGTAAGCTCAATTTTGCAGAGACCAGTTACCTCGGCAATGCACTTCTCGAGCGAGGTATGCGCGTGGCAGGGGAGGGAGAGCAGGCGGATCTTTGTCTGGTAAATACGTGTTCGGTGACAGAGCTGGCAGACAAGAAGAGTCGTCAGCTCATTCGTCGTCTGCATCGTGAGCATCCCCATGCTCGTATCGTGGTTACAGGCTGTTATGCTCAGCTCAAACCAGACGAGGTTGCAGGAATCGACGGTGTCGACCTTGTTCTCGGAGCTAAGGAGAAGGGAGAACTGATCGAGTACTTAGATCGCATGGAGTCTCGTGGCGGCTCTGCTGTCGTTCTGAACAGTGCTATCGAGGATGCTACTTCATTCGCTCCGTCCGTCTCCAGTGAGGGGCGCACCAGACATTTCCTCAAGGTTCAGGATGGCTGTGACTACCGCTGTAGCTACTGCACCATCCCTAAGGCTCGTGGTCGTAGTCGCAATGGTAGCATTCACTCTATGGTTGCTATGGCGGAGCGGGTAGCGCGTGAGGGTGGTCGGGAGATTGTGCTTACGGGGGTTAATGTCGGGGATTTTGGGAGGAGCACCGGTGAGCGTTTCATTGACCTTATACGTGCTCTTGACGAAGTTGAGGGCATAGACCGCTTCCGCATTTCCAGTATTGAACCCAACCTTATCACCGAGGAGGTGATACGTTTTGTCGCCCAGTCTCGTCGCTTTGCTCCCCACTTTCACATTCCCCTCCAGAGTGGCTCCGATCATGTCCTTCGTCTCATGAGGCGAAGGTACAAGCGTGAAGTCTTTGCCCAGAAGGTACGCTTCATTCGTGACCTCATGCCCCATGCCTATATCGGTGTAGATGTCATTGTCGGTGCTCGTGGTGAGCGGGATGAGGATTTCGAGGATAGCTATGACTTCATTCAGCACCTCCCGGTATCCAAGCTCCATGTCTTTAGTTACAGTGAGCGAGCCGGTACCGATGCCCTTGATATCGACCATGTCGTCAGCGCACGTGACAAGCACCGACGTAGTCAGCGTCTTATCGCTCTCAGTGATCAGAAGCTCCGAGACTTCAATATTTCCCAGATTGGTTTGAGCCACGCTGCTCTTATTGAGCATACCGATAGTACCCAGTGGTTGTATGGCTATACTGGGAACTATGTCCGTGTGTGTTTGCCCTACGAACCCACTCTCATGGGCCAGCTTGTTCCGATTCGTCTGCTACGGCTCTCCGACGACGAACCAGAGGTGGTGATTGCTGAGAGAATGCTATGATTTTGTCCACTACCACGCTGATACTATATAGTTAGTTATGGAAGATCCAAAGGAGATATTCGATAGGAGTGAGCGTTTTTGGGGCAGTATAGTCTATGGTGTCCTCTGGTTCATCGGTCAGCTGCCGAGTGTCATTCACTACGTGATTGCCGATGTCCTTGCCTTTCTACTACACCGGGTATTTCGGTATAGGATAGGAATTATCGAATCAAACCTTCGCCATTCCTTTCCTGATCGTGATGATGCTTGGATACGTAGGACCGTGTCCCGCTACTATCGTCATCTCGGTGACATGGGTGTAGAGTATGTGATGATGGCAGGTTTTAGTCGGCGTCGTTACCTCCGACATGTCACCCTCAACCATGCTGAAATACTGCACCAGTTGTATGCCAATGATCCCCATACCTTTATGATCCTTGGTCACTTTGGTAATTGGGAGTGGTACACAGGTCTCCAGACGATCCTTCCCGACACTCAGTTCTATGTCCTCTACCAATGGCAGAGTAGGGTGTGGAACTATGTTTTTTACCGTATCCGTAGCAAGTTTGGTAGCTGTCTCCTCAATCGTGATACAGCTCCCCGTCGGATCATCGGTATGCGAAAGTCCCCTGGTTCCAAGACTTATATCTTCGTTGCCGATCAGGTACCGGGTCTCTCCAACGTGCATCTCTTCCTCCCTTTTCTACATCAGAACACAGCTACCTTTACGGGTATGGAGCGCTTAGCTCGAGCGATGAAAGCCCCTGTCGTCTACATCAGTAGTCGTCAGACTCGTCGAGGTCACTATGCTGTCGATGTGGAACTCCTGACCGAAGATGCCTCCACTGTGGCTGAAAATGAACTCACTGCCGACTTCATGCGCCGACTTGAGCGCGATATCTGTGCTCAGCCGGAGCAGTGGCTCTGGAGCCACCGACGCTGGAAGTATACCATCGATGATGTTCGTCGTCAGTATCCCACCCAAGAGATTGTACAGCGATGAACCTCCCCTTCCACCCGAGAGTCTGTGTCCTCATCCTCAATTGGAATGGTGCCACGCTCCTACGTCGTTACCTCCCATCACTCCTCCAGCATACGCCACGTGAGGTCGCTGATATTATCGTCGCCGACAACGGCAGTACAGACGACTCTCTACAGGTGCTACAGGAGTATGATGTGCAGGCACTCTCCCTCTCCGAAAACTACGGCTTTGCCGAAGGGTACAATCGTGCTATAGCGCACCTCGACCATGAGTATATCTGCTTACTCAATAGCGATGTCCGTGTCACCGACCGCTGGTTACAGCCACTTGTTGCATTCCTCGACACACATACCACGGTAGTTTCCGTCCAGCCTAAGCTTCTCTGGGATCGTCATCCTGACTCCTATGAGTATGCAGGAGCGCAGGGTGGGTATATGGATCGGTGGGGGTACCCCTTCTGTCGTGGCCGTGTCTTCGATACGCTCGAGCTTGACCATGGTCAGTACGGTCAGGAGCCGTCGTCCGTATTCTGGACTACGGGTGCCTGCATGGTTGTTCGTCGTCATGCCTATATCGAGTGTGGCGGACTTGAGGGGGCTTTCTTTGCCCACCAGGAAGAGATAGACCTCTGCTGGCGCTGGATTAATCGTGGGTATGACCTCTATGTCGTACCGGAGAGTACTGTCTACCACTATGGCGGAGCCTCCCTCAGTGCGGATAATCCTCGCAAGACCTACCTAAACTTTCGCAACAATCTCCTCATGCTTCATCGCAATCTTCCGACTCCACAGCGTAGGCATGTGATAGGGGTGCGTACCCTCCTCGATGCATTCGCTGCACTCGTGTTCATCCTCCGAGGCAAGTGCGCTGATGCTCGTGCCGTGTGTAGGGCATGGCGTGACTATCGTACTATGCGTGCCGATCACGATATAGACCTGACAGTGGACAAACACCGGGGCTATCAACGACTCTACCGGCATACGCTCTTATGGCGCTATCATGTATGTAGGGAGCGCACCTTTGCCCAACTCCAGAAGTAATATTCCCCTCATGTCTAGACTTCAACCCCGTTCATTCCTTTTCCTCCTCGTCTTTTTCCTTCTTTGCAGTGGCTGCCAGTCCGAGGAAACCAAATCCGCCCGCTCTCTCCTCATCCAAGCGCAGACGATGCAGGCTGATGAGCAGTATGAGGAGGCGATACAACTCCTCGACAGCCTACAGACCAGTTATCCTAAGGCAGTCGAGGAGCGCCGCCAAGCCCTCGCCCTCAGCCGTACGCTGCGCCTGCACATCAGCACTCGTGACTCTGCTCTAATCGTGCCGAGGATAGCGGAACTCATGGCAGATCTCGAGCGTCGGCATACAGACTATGTACGGGTGATGATCCCTGATATGCCTGACGAGACACTCATGCGCTACAAAGGCTATGATCCCTCCAAGTCCATCGGAGCTCCCTTTCTCGATGTCTACATTCAATCCGATGGGCAGATAGAAATGGTAGGAGGCTACACCGACAGCCGTACGCGTGATATTGTCGGACTGAGAGTGATAGCATCTGACGGTACTTATGCCGTCAGTGATACCATCGCCTACGATCGCGGACGAAATTACCGCTACCAGGATGGTCGACAGACCCACCACCGCCTGACCCTCTCTCTCCAGGCGGCAGAACGCATAGGAGCATTCGTGGCATCATCCTCGTCTGCTCCTGTCCTCAAGGTCGCATTCCTCACCCCTGACTGTACCACAGTCAGTACCTTTACTCTCACTCCTCAGGCTCGTCATGCGATAGCGGAGACGTATGCTTTCTATACTACCTATGTGGAGGTCAAAAACCTCGAGGAGCGACTCTCCAAGCATGAGGCTCGTAAGAATCTCTACCGTAGCCGGCATCCACAACATCCACGGTCGGTAGACATTACTCGGATATAACATTATGCTGCTGATGTGCCGATACATCGTAAGGTCATCGGTTGTACAGCGCTTGTATAGAGTAAAGGGTAGATAAGATTGGCGGTGACAAGTGCAGATGCTACCAGGACGTGGGTCAAAGAAGGTATACGATCATAATCCATTGGAAGCAGAACTCAGATAAATGATTATAAAAGTAGTGGGTAAAAACTACAGTGCCTGATCGAGCACTGTATGCTGCCTGATCAGGCACTGTATAGTGCCCGATCGAACACTGTACGCTGCCCGATCGTGCACTGTAGTTTTTCTCCGAAATGTTGGTGAAAATAAATGCAGGCTGCAAAATCTTTTTGTGCCAGATAGATACTATTTATTGTATGCTCATACCGTGGTGAGGAGGGCATACATGAGAGTCGAAGCCGATACCCCACATATAAGGTCTTAGGTATGGGTAATCGAGCGTAAAGAGAGGATAGATTAGTCCTTGGGAGGATCGGGAAGAGGGTTATTGGAGAGCCAGATGTTGGCATTGCGGAGCATGTCGGGGTATTTGGCTCTGGATGCAGCACTATCACGGAAGAGTGAGCGATACCGATCGGGCGATAGAGTGTGGAGATCGTGTCGGGAGAGACGTAGGATAGCGTCTGAGGGAGCGAAGTGTCGCTGAGGGGTAGGGCGGTGGTTGAAGGGACAAACATCCTGGCACGTGTCACAGCCATAGAAGCGTCTGCCGAAGTGTTCGGTCAACTCGTCCGAAATCTCTCCCTTATGCTCTATGGTCAGATAGCTGATGCACCGACGTGCATCCAAACCCTCTGCTCTGAGGGCAGAGGTGGGACAGGCATCTATGCATCTATGGCACGCCCCACAGCGTTGTGTCATAGGGGTAGAGGGTTCGAGTGTGAGAGTGGTGAGGAGTTCACCAAGGAAGACAAAGCTTCCCTTGCCTGGGATGATGAGGTTTTTATTCTTCCCTATGAAACCTATCCCTGCCTGCTGTGCCCAGTAGCGTTCGAGGAATGGCACAGTATCTACAATGGCACGAAACGAGTGTTCGGCTACCTCGGTTCCGATTCTTTCGCCCAATGTCTGGAGGACACCACGCACCACCGTATGGTAGTCCTTCCCGTAGGCATATTTGCTCACCTGGGGGGCATTCGCAGGCTGGAGTGTAGTGGGGTAATACGAGAAAGCGCAGACGATGACCGACTGCGCTCCCTCAAGTATCCCCTCCGTGGGGGATGTGCGTATGTGATGATTGCGTGCGAGGTATGCCATGTCAGCATTCATACCCTCTTGCAGCCATGAGGAGAGGTACTCCTGATGATCTTGAGCCACAGGGGAGAGACGAGCTACGCCCCACGCATCGATGGAGAGGTCGTGGATAATCCGATCTATCTCTGACCTAATCACTGAAAAATGTATCGGAGCAGCAGGAGTGCCACGACGATGATAAGAGTGACGTTGAGCTGCTTCCACTGACCGCTGATGAGCTTGACGAGTGCATAACTAATCATACCTAAAGCCATTCCTTCGGCGATGTTGTAGGTGAGTACCATGGTGAGCATGGTCACGAATGCGGGGAATGCCTCGCTGACATCCTTGAGGTCAATATTCTTGATAGCATCCATCATCAGTACGCCGACCATGACGAGGGCACCCGTCGTCGCTGCCGACGGCACCAGAAGGAAGAGAGGTGAGAGGAATAGTGCGAGGAGGAAGAAGCCTGAGGTTACGAGAGCCGTCATGCCGGTCCGCCCACCTTCTGCTACTCCGGAGGCACTCTCCACAAACGTGGTGACGGTGGAGGTCCCGAGTGCGGCACCGGCAGAGGTTGCGATAGCATCAGCCATCATGGCACTCTTGACGTTTTTGACATTACCGTCCTCGTCCATCATCTCTGTATTGGCAGCTGCACCGAGAAGAGTACCTATGGTATTGAAGATGTCCATAAACACGAGAGCGAAGATTGTAAGTGCCATGTCCACATTGAGCAGTGCGCTGAAGTCAAACTTGAGGAACGTGGGCTCCAATGACTGTGGCATAGCTACCGGGATAAAGCCCTTGGGGATCTGTGTAACACCGAAAGGAATACCAATGAGTGTGGTGATGGCAATCCCGTAGAAGAGTGCTCCCCGGACTTTGCGTACCATCAGAACAGCACTTAAGAGGATACCCACGCAAGCAATAGTGGCTGTTGCATTGAAGTCACCGAGGGTCACGAATGTAGCGGGATTGGAGACGATGACTCCGGCATTCTTTAGCCCGATGAAGGCAATGAACATTCCGATACCTGCCGAAATGGCATAGCGTAGATTGACAGGAATACACTTCACTATCTGCTCACGGATATTGAAGACAGTCAGCAGGATGAAGATGATACCCTCCACGAATACTGCCGCTAAGGCAGCTTGCCAACTGTACCCCATACCCTGTACGAGTGTGAAGGCAAAGAAAGCATTGATCCCCATGCTCGGAGCTTGCGCGAATGGGAGCTTGGCGAGAAAAGCTATCAATAGTGTGCCAAGGGCTGACGCTAATGCCGTCGCGGTGAATACAGCTCCCTTGTCCATGCCCGTTACACTGAGAATATCGGGATTGACGGCGAGAATGTAACTCATCGTGAGGAATGTGGTGAGACCTGCTACGAATTCTGTGCGGAGCTTGTAGTGGGAGGGATCAAAACCCAATGCTGCGTAGATCTTATTCATACAGTCGAATGTCTTTTGCGTGTTTTTTTGGAAAAGTTTATGAAGTCAAAAAGTACTTTCTTTCGGGATTGTCTGTCACTCCGCTTTTTCAGTATGAGGAACTGAGGGTCTGCGATCTTCGTCCTTCTCGGGTAGGATTAGGTTGAGCAACACAGCTACGAGTGCCGAGAGACCGATGCCGGCGAGGGTGAAGGTTCCCATGGAGAGAACCGCGCCGCCGATACCCGTAGTGAGGGTAACCGAGATAATCACAATGTTGCGGGAGCTGGAGAGGTTGACCTTGCTATTGAGTAAGCTATTGATGCCCGCTCCCGCGATAGTTCCGAAGAGTAGAAGCATGATCCCACCGAGGACAGCACTATCGATGCTCTTGAGGAAAGCACTGACTTTGCCGACAAGAGAAAAGACGATGGCCGTGATAGCGGAGATACGGAGGACACGAGGATCGGTGACCTTGGTGAGGGACATCGCACCCGTGACCTCAGAGTAGGTGGTCACGGGAGGTGCTCCAATGAAGGCTGCCACGAAGCAAGCGAGACCATCACCGAACATAGTACGATGCAGACCAGGATCCTTGACGAAATTTTTACCTGTTACGCTATTGACCACATAGACGTCGCCGATGTGCTCAATCACAGGAGCAATAGCTATAGGAATCATGAAAAGGATAGGTTCCCAGCTGAAGCGATCGGGGATGGTGAGAGCAGGGAGCGAGAACCACTTGGCCGCTGCAACACCGGAAAAGTCAACGTCGAAGAAGATAAGGTCTACGATGTAACCCACAAGTATACCGCAGAAGATAGGGATGAGCTTGATGATTCCTTTGGTATAAAGTGTCACAATTATCGCAGTACTCAGAGCAATGATAGCGAGGATCCAGTTCTCCTTAGCCATATTAACCGCCGAGCCGGAGAGGGAGAGCCCGATGAGCATGATCACTGGACCAATGACGACGGGAGGAAAGAGACGTCCGATGAACTTAGTCCCAAAGGAGCGAATCAGTGCCGACATGATGAAGTATACCAATGCTACGCCTACTATGCCGAGGAGAGCCCCGTTGAGACCATACAATTCCGAGGCACTTTGGATAGGTGCAATGAAGGCAAAACTGCTGCCGAGGAAGATAGGTACTTTGCCCTTCGTGACCATGTGAAATATCAGTGTACCTATACCTGCAGAGAAGAGAGCTGCAGAGGGGTCCAAGCCTACGAGCAGTGGTACTAAAACGGTAGCTCCGAATGCTACAAAGAGGTACTGAATACCTACTATTGTCTGCCTGGCAGGGGAAAGAGTGGGGATCGTATCGGTCATCGTGGTACTAAGGAATACACAGATTAAAAATGATTAAAACTGCACAAAATTACACAAATTGGCACTTACTTCCAAGGAGATTTCCCTGTATGCGAGATGATAGCTACCTATAGCACACTGCACGGAGTAGTCAGGGGAGAATGAAGTGGTCTATAGTAAGGGCACCTATGGGCATCATGGTATTGATAAGGTGTACCTTACGACATAGGTGTAGGTCGTGCAGGGTAAGTGGTACGGGTAGGATACGATTCTCAGAGATGAGTCTTGCCCTCTGCGTACCTTCGAGGAGCGGGGTATCGGGTGTCAACAGTCGCCCGTCTGACATCTCGAGGACTACATTCGTGTAAGTAGTGTCTGTGAGCCATCCTCTTTGGACGAGTAGGGCTTCTTCTCCGGCTTGGCACTGACTGCTGTAGGCGGTGAAGCAGGAGCGGTCGGCGTACTTGAGGGAGTAATCCAGATCGTCCGGCACGGTCAATACCCGCAGGGTGTGAACTGGACGGATGGAGTAGGGGACGGAGCGTACTTCGTGTACCTCCTCGCCGTAGACAATCGTGCAGCGGAGAAGTTGATCAGCGGAGGTCCCGAGACCTTCATTAGCCAAGTGCTCCAGCACTCTTTGCCACACCGTACTCCACGGTATGGGATCCCACCCCATAACGCACGCAGAGCGGTGCATACGCTCCGCGTGCAGGAGGGGAAAGGGGGTACTGCCTCGTAGGATTGGTAGGGTTTCGATCAGCATTGTCCAGAGGGGAGGTAGACCTTTTGAATCACTTCACGATACTCCTTTTCCGCTTTGCTATCGATCGTAACCCCACCGCCGCTCTGGTAGGTGAAGTGCCCGTCGGCATCCTGGCTGATGAATCGGATGAGTACCCCACTATCAAGGGTCTCGCCGTCGTAGTATCCCACGACCCCTGTATAGAAACCTCTTGGCTCCTGCTCCGCATCACGGATGAGCTGTAGTGTGCTAACCTTCGGGGTGCCACAGATAGAGGCAGCGGGGATAAGCGCGTCGAAGAGATCGCCAAGGGCTGTGCGGTATTCGGGCTTGAGCTGGCCTGCGATCTCGCTACTCACCTGTAGGATATCTCCCGTAGAGTGGGCTATGCGTGTGAAAAAGCGGAATCGCTCACAGCTGACGTCATCGGCTACTGCTTTGAGTTCATCTACCATCATCTCCACCATAGTTACGTGCTCACGTGTCTCCTTGTAGTTATTGAGGATTGCCATTTCCACATCCGGAGTGGAAGCGTCTATGGTGCCTTTCATGGGCTGCGAACCGATTCGACCATTTTTATCGATCGTGACAAAAGTCTCCGGAGAGAAACATACCCAATGCCCGGGGATGCACATACGGTACTTAGCGGTGGTGCTGTGAAATATTTCCTCCAGCGTACCGTCAATGGTCATTGGTGTGCGTACGGTGAGGTTCGTGAGCCTGGTGCGTCCGTCCTCCAGTCCTGCTCTGACGATAGCGAATCGTTCGCAGTAGCGCTCAAAAGACTCTGGTTGGATACTCCAGGTGATAGCCCGTGGTGCTGTGGTCGTGGTGACATTGGTGACACCGTGGAGGTCGAAGAGGATGTCTGTCTCTGCTGTCAGTGGATCCGCGATGACATAGCCCTCGCTCTTTTCGTAGTCGAGTGCGAAGACAAAGGGGCGGTGCTCCTGTCCGTAGCGATTCATCGCTGCTACGGCATCCTTGAAGGTCATGCTCTGTGCCATGTTTTGTGTAGGTGAGTGGTTGTGTTAGTAATTTGCAACGGCAAAGGTAAGAAAATGCTCCATAGTTACGTATCTTGTCGAAATAAAATATCGTAAGATAACGAGAGTTCTGCGCAAGGATAAACCACGCCATCTTAGGCGAGGCATCGCTTCGTTTGCCTGAAACATGTGGATACACCCAGTAGAAACCTCCGGGTCGTCGAAAAATCGACATCCCAGAGGTCGTCTCCGAAAGCTCTGGGTCATCAATGAAGCGATGACCCAGAGCTTTTTGAATCCAATTGTGGATAGCTGATGTAGTGAGGAAAAGATTCAAGAATGTTGGACCTTTTAGGTCATAAACATTCTGTAGTGTTTCAATGAACATCTTTAAAGCCAGAAGGGGGGAATGTCGAAGTTCGCGTAAAAGCGAATGGCGGCTTTTCAGAAGAGTTTTATTTTGCGGTCGATTGTATGTGGGCAAAAACGATTGAAACTACACCTTGTCTTCAATGTATCAGGTCACTTAAACTGGTTGATTCGACTTAATGGACTTGATTTCTTGTCGCTGAAACGATTGTTTATCGATGCTAAAGGTGACCCCATATTTGTCAGATGGGATAAGGAGTGTTTCAGGCCCCTCTCCTCGTCATTATTCACTATAATTCAACGGTATATATAGTTCACGTATCTCAGGGAATTTTAATTTTACACTCGATGTTATATTAATTAAACTTTATTGTTATATTTGTGAGAGACCTAATTCACAGCTCTAAATCTAAAATGGAAACTTTGTCAATACGATAAATGGAGATACTTGATTTCATTGCCCACGTAGATACGGGGGGCGAAACTCAATCTTTGGAAAACCATGCTGAAGAAGTCGCTCGACGGTGTGGCGAGTTTTGTGCCCAAATAAATCCCGATTGGCGAGGTGTGGGCATTATCCTTGGTCTATTGCATGACCACGGCAAGTATCAGAAGGCGTTTCAAGAGTACATACGATATTCCTCAGGGCTCTCAGATTATGGCCCCACACGAGCTCCTCACAGCATGGCTGGAGCGATTCATGCGTATTCTTTGTTCAAAGACCGTGATAAAGCCTTTGCTCGTGTTCTTTCCTACTGCATTGGAGGGCACCATCGAGGTCTATACGATAGTGCTGAATTGGAGAACGCTCTCAAGGCTGCTGACAATGCAGCTTACTACCGTAATATGCTCCAAAATGCTCCCGAAGCAGCTATTAGTCTGGAGAAAAAAATTGCCAGGATAGCTACACTGCCGGATATTATGGAGATCGAAGAGGAAGATAGACCTTTTTAAGGATCTCTATCTAATGGATCTTTTTTTCATTACATTTGCACTCACAAAAACGGTGAGACGGAGTCTCTATTCATCGAGCTTATAGTCTCCGCAGTCGCACCCATAAGGGTGCGTGAGTTGAAACTCCCTGCAATCCGCACCGCTGGTGGTTACATTGCGTCGCACCCTTACGGGTGCGTGAGTTGAAACTAAGGTCTTACTCCAAGCCTTGTTCCTTTAGAGCGTCGCACCCGTAAGGGTGCGTGAGTTGAAACCATAGAGTAGCGGCTCTAGCCACAAAAACTGACCAGCCACCACTGCAAACACCCTCGAGAAGTGCTGTAGCGAAGCTACTTAAGCCTTTGATTAGGCCAGGGGTACCAAACTTTCTTTAATCCACCAAATACTCTTTACCCCAAAACATGAACGTAGATTCAAATCCCAAGTGCAATATTTCCCCATTTTTTGCAACTCAAAAGGGGAAAAACGAGCAAAAGGATTTTACATCCTTTTGCTTTCCCACTTCATTATGAGTTTGAAGAGGATTTTGTAGAATAATGAATATTGTTGGTAGTGATAGAATCCACTAGCTTTGAATTCATCTAATATCTCCTCTTTCGCTTCTTGAGCTCTTTTATCTGGTTTCTTTTGGAGATTCCTGAATCCACCAAGAAGATTTGCTCCGATGCAGCTGTGAAGTACAAGGCGCTCTTTCCTGGAGAACGAATTAGAATCTTCGACATAACGGAATAGCTTCAGTTGAGAACGCAGATACTCAACATCTGTTGATAGCTTTTTGTCGCCGAGGATGCTTCCATTACGTTGAATATAATGATATAGGGGCTCATTGATGTAGCAAATATTAGACGCATTATCAAACACCTTAGGCAATACTTGCTGGTCTTCGAATAGATGACCCGTTGGGAAACTCACCCCATCAAACACTTCTTTTTTATAGAGTTTATCCCACAAATAAGCTCTAACCTTATAATCGATGAGTAGCTTCACTTTAGCCTCATGAGCGGTCCACACAGCAGATTGTCCGAGAGGCAGTTCGGATGGAATATGCTCTCCGCTGTCTGTTTCTAGTGTATGTGCGCAGATAGCAATATCGGCAGCATGTTTTTCTATTGCTTCTACCAACTTTTCATACATCTCCGGCTCTATCCAATCATCGCTATCCACAAATCCAATATATTGCCCTTTCGCATGTTGCAATCCTGCATTTCGGGCTTCGGCGACACCTCTATTAGGAGTATGAATGACTCTTACTCGGGTATCCCTTAGCGCACACTCATCTGCGATTTGCCCAGTTTGATCAGTCGAACCATCATTGATAATAATAGCTTCAAAGTCTTTAAATGTCTGTTGGCACAACGA
>JBAKGE010000092.1:0-8160 GCA_037191085.1 Porphyromonadaceae bacterium
GTGAAAATGTATTAATATTAGACCATATACCTACACCAGAAGAATAACTATAGTAATGTCTCAAGTCAACAAACTTCTCGTTTCTCCCTCGCCACACATACATAGTGGTGACTCTGTAGAAAAGAATATGTACGGTGTGATTATCGCCCTAATACCTGCTTTCGTAGTATCAATACTCTTCTTTGGCGTGGGTGCCCTCATGGTAACGATCGTCTCGATCCTGTCATGTATGCTCTTCGAGTACACAATCCGACGATTCATCATGGGCCGAACAGACATGACCGTGCTCGACGGATCAGCGATACTGACAGGTTTTCTCCTTGCCCTCAATCTTCCCTCAAACCTCCCTATGTGGATCGTCATCATCGGAGCGCTTGTCGCTATCGGAGTGGGTAAGATGACCTTCGGAGGATTGGGTAGTAATATCTTCAACCCTGCTATCCTCGGACGCGTATTTCTTCTCGTGTCCTTTCCTCAGCAGATGACAACTTGGCCACGCCCCAACCTCCTCCTCGACCGCATAGATGTCTCCTCCGCAGCGACACCTCTCGGTATCGCCAAGGGGCTGGCGAAGGGTGCACCTGGCTTCTCCATGGATCAAATCCCAGACCTTCTGGATATGTTGGTGGGACAGGTGGGTGGCTCATTCGGGGAGGTCAGTGCGATAGCTCTCTGTATTGGATTCGGCTACCTTTTGGTGAGAAAAATCATCACTTGGCATATTCCCGTGGCCATACTCAGTACTTCATTCGCCATCGCTGCGATAATGCATACCATCAACCCTGCACTGTATGTCACTCCATTGGTACACATGCTCAGTGGGGGTATGCTCCTCGGATCTATCTACATGGCTACGGATTACGTGACGTCGCCGATGAGCAAGTCAGGGATGATTCTATACGGTGTCATGATCGGTATCATCACGATGCTCATACGCCTTTTTGGCTCATATCCAGAGGGGATGTCTTTCGCTATCCTGATCATGAATGGCTTTACTCCTCTGATCAATATGTACATGAAGCCAAAATTATTTGGTGATAAAGTGGCTGCAGCCAGGTCCAGTAAGTAATCGAAAGCAAGAAGAACCATGAAGAAATTAGCATCCACACTACCTAATATGCTGCTATCGCTATCAGTCATCTGCTGTGTAGCAGCAGCGTTGCTGGTATTTGTATATCAGGGGACTCTTCCTTCCATAGAAAAGCAGAAGCAAGAAACGCTACAGAATGCAATTGTTGCCGTGACTCCACAGTTTGACAATGCACCCAACGAAGAGGGTATCGCTGTCAATATCGATGGTGACGATCTTGTCCTCTACCCTGCCAAGCAAGGAGAAGAACTTGTGGGAGTGGCTGTAGAGTCTATCAGCCACAGTGGTTTTAGTGGCGACATTAAGGTTCTGGTAGGGATAGACACCGAGAGCAATATCATCAACTACTCCGTGCTGGAACACGCTGAGACGCCAGGCCTCGGGTCACGTATGGAAGAGTGGTTTAGAGTGAAAGGAACAAAGCACAATGTAATCGGGCGCTCTCTGCAATCTTCACTCGCTGTGAGCAAGGATGCTGGTGGTGACGTAGATGCTATCACGGCAGCAACGATATCCAGCCGCGCATTCCTCGAATCGCTCAATAAGGCTCATCAAGCTTACAAGAAAGCTTGTGCAGACAGTCTGATCAAGTAACGAAAGCATCGCCTAAAACACAACAGATACAAATTATGGGTAAAAAAAAGATATTCCTCAACGGCATCCTCAATGAGAATCCAATTCTCGTGCTACTGCTTGGGATGTGTCCGACGCTCGGCACTACGTCCAGTGCCATCAATGGTCTGGGAATGGGCTTAGCGACTACGTTCGTACTCATGTGCTCTAATGTGGTCATCTCTCTCATCAAGAATCTTATCCCCGACACGGTACGGATCCCAGCTTTCATCGTAGTCATAGCCACATTCACTACGGTAGTACAGATGGTTTTGCAAGCATACGTGCCGGTGCTGTATGGTGCGCTTGGGATATTTCTGCCACTAATTGTCGTCAATTGTATTGTTCTCGGTCGTGCTGAGTCATTTGCTTCCAAGAATAAGACCCTTGACTCTCTATTTGACGGTCTTGGTATGGGGTTCGGGTTCACCATGTCTCTCACGACCATCGGTGCACTACGTGAGATCCTTGGTGGAGGTAGTATATTCGGTATTGTCCTCCTCCCGAATCAGTACAATATCCTTGTGTTCATCCTCGCACCTGGAGCTTTCATCGTACTGGGATATTTGATCGGGATTTTCAATACTATTAAGAATAGAAAGGCTGTTACCAAAATCTAAATACTCCACCCATTGTTCAATCGAGTAACAAACACTTGATATACATTTCGTATGGAATACTTTGTATTATTTATAACTGCTGTCTTAGTCAATAATGTAGTCTTCTCACAATTTCTCGGCATCTGTCCCTTTCTCGGGGTCTCCAAAAAAGTAAGCACTGCCATGGGAATGGGAGCTGCAGTAGCATTCGTACTCACTATAGCCACCCTCGTTACCTATGCTATCCAAAGGTTGGTACTAGATCGATTTGGGATCCAATTCATGCAGAATATAGCATTTATCCTCGTTATAGCATCGCTAGTACAAATGCTAGAAATTATCCTCAAGAAGATCTCCCCAGCACTGTTTCAAGCCTTGGGCGTTTTTCTGCCTCTAATCACCACCAACTGCGTCATCCTTGGTGTTACTATTCTGGTAATTCAAAAGGACTACGACCTCGTCGAAGCCATTGTTTATGCTGTGTCCATCGCGATTGGTTACACCCTTGCAATCGTTCTTTTTGCATCCATACGAGAGCAGTTAGCCAAGACAGGAGTGCCTGCTCCCTTAGCTGGGATTCCGATAGCCCTAATTACCGCTGGTATCCTTTCCCTGGCATTCATGGGTTTCACAGGATTAGTATAGTGTCGTTTTTTAGGTATCTTTGCTGGAAAAGAAAAAACAATCACTTATCACTCTTTTTTTTGAACATGGCACAAGAAAAGATCTTAGTTACTGGCGGCACGGGATACATTGGTTCCCATACCACAGTAGAGTTGCAGCAATCGGGTTACGAGGTCGTCATCATCGACAATCTATCCAACTCCAACGAAGACGTCCTTGGTGGCATCGAAAAGATTACGGGCACTCGTCCTACTTTTTATCGTGTGGACTGCAACGATATGGAGGCCATGCGCCATGTAATGGAAAAAGAGGGAGACATCAGGGGTGTCATTCACTTTGCAGCCAGCAAGGCTGTAGGAGAGTCTGTGCAGAAGCCTTTGCTCTATTACCGCAATAACATCGTCTCTCTCCTCAATATCCTCGAGTTAATGGGCGAGTTTGGTCTCAAAGGTATAGTTTTCTCCTCCTCTTGCACCATCTATGGTCAGCCCGAAGACCTCCCCGTTACTGAGGATGCTCCAATCCTCCCGGCCACTTCACCATACGGCAATACAAAGCAGATTAGTGAAGAGATCATTCAGGACACGTGTCGCTCAGGTGCTCCTTTCAATGCCATTCTACTTCGATACTTCAATCCCATCGGCTCACACCCCTCTGCTATCATCGGTGAACTACCACTCGGTGTGCCTCAAAATCTGGTTCCTTACCTCACTCAGGCAGCTGCCGGTATCCGCAAGGAGTTGACCGTATTCGGAGACGACTACAACACGCCTGACGGGTCATGTATTCGTGACTATATTCACGTTGTAGATCTGGCCAAAGCGCACGTAATAGCCATCGAGCGACTGATGAATGGCAAGAGCAAGAAACAGGTAGAAGCTTTCAATATAGGCACTGGACGTGGTGTCAGCGTCCTGGAACTCATCAGTGCATTTGAGAGAGCTACTGGTGTGCCGGTACCACATAAGATCGGACCGCGCCGTGAGGGGGACATAGAGCAGGTATGGGCAGACCCTTCATTCGCCAATGACGAACTTGGCTGGAAAGCCAAGTCAACTCTCGAAGAAACTCTCCTAAGTGCATGGAAGTGGCAGGAATACCTACAGCATCACTAAGTCTTGCATCCTCTCAGGGCATCCCTATTCTCGATTTACTCTTTTGCATATAACCTTTTTCAGTACTCCTCAAATAATTAAAACAAAATATCATCATGCAACAGAATGACTTCCTCGTATTCTCCGGATCCAAGAGCATGTATCTCGCCGAAGAGATTTGTCAGCACCTTGGATGTCGGATGGGAAAAATGAAAACAGAGCGATTCGCCGACGGTGAATTCTCCGTTTACTATGAAGAGTCTATTCGAGGAAAGGATGTCTATCTCGTACAGTCCACCTTCCCCACGGCAGACAACCTCTTGGAGCTACTCCTCATGATTGATGCTGCCAAGCGTGCGAGTGCTCACTATATCACTGCTGTGATTCCATACTTCGGATGGGCCCGTCAGGATCGTAAGGATAAACCCCGTGTTTCTATCGCATCCAAGCTCGTAGCTGATATGCTCCAGGCTGCAGGTATCAGCCGTCTGATTACCATGGACCTTCATGCCGATCAGATACAAGGTTTCTTCGATGTGCCCGTGGACCATCTCTACGCATCCAGTGTTTTCAACGACTATATCCGCGAAAACATGGATCACGAAAACCTCGTCATTGCGACTCCTGATGTAGGCGGTACGAAAAGAGCAAATTCATATGCTCGTGCGTTCGGTGTACCTATGGTCATCTGTCACAAACTCCGCCTAAAGGCGAATGTAGTGGCTGAGATGCGAATTATCGGTGATGTAGAAGGCAAGGATGTTCTCCTCATTGATGACATTGTCGACACAGCAGGAACGATTACAAAGGCTGCAAACCTCATGATGGAAAACGGGGCACGCTCCGTTCGTGCTATCGCCAGTCATGCCGTCATGAGCGATCCCGCGACCTCACGCATCGAGCAGAGTGCACTTACAGAAATGGTATTCACCAATTCGATACCTTATCACAAGGGTGGCAGGAACGTTAAATGTCTCTCCATCGCTCCTATCTTTGCCGAGGCTATTCGTCGTGTTAGCTCACACGAGTCTATTAGCGACCTATACGGTATCTAGTCAAAAGATAGAGCACTCACTACGACGTGGCTAAAAGGCCAGCCATACCCCATGCGGAAAGCGACGATCAGCAGAAGATAGAAACCCTCTCTCTGCGTTCGATCATTGCTTTCCGTTCTTTTTTGCACTCTTGGTACACTCAATACGGACGCTCGCTACCATGGCGCGAGACACGAGACCCCTATCGGATATGGGTTTCCGAGATAATCCTACAGCAGACACAAGTAGTACAGGGACATGACTACTACCTTCGCTTCATAGACAAATACCCCACCGTAGCGGACCTTGCTGGTGCGGATGAAGACGAACTCATGCTCCTCTGGCAGGGGCTCGGCTACTACTCTCGTGCGCACAATATGAAGGTTGCCGCACAGCAAATCATGGAGCACATGGGAGGAGAGTTCCCCGATACTCCCGATGGCGTTCGTAGTCTCAAGGGAGTGGGTCCCTATACGACAGCTGCCATCATGAGTATCGCCTACGACTATCCGCTCGCCGCTGTTGACGGCAATGTCTACCGTATCTTCAGTCGACTTCTTGCCACAGAAACGCCCATAGATACCACAGCAGGCATACACTTCTATGCACACGTTGCCCAGACGTTTCTCGATCCCGACAATCCGGGACTCTACAACCAAGCCATGATGGATCTCGGCGCCATAGTCTGCACCCCCCAGTCTCCCTCCTGTCTCACCTGCCCAGTCCAAACCCTCTGCCAAAGCCGTGGCACCGAACTTGTACAACTGCTTCCTCTCAAATCGAAGCGAACGGCCGTCACCGAGCGTTACTTAGACTACTTCTGCATGACTTCTGCGGGTCAAATGATCGTAGAGCACCGCCCCATGACAGGTATTTGGAAAGGTCTCTACCAACTTCCCCTTCTCGAGCGTACCGATCGCCCCTCCACCGATGACGAACTGCGAGAATACCTCAACTCTCAATGGCACATCACTGACTCCATTTCTCTTCCTCTCCACCGTCTGACGCACCGTCTCCTGCACATCCGAGTACATCTCTGTACCCCCACGTCCGGATTCATCCTCCCTGATGATGTACAAACCATTGTCACTTCAGAGCATAATTCTCTCTCTTTTCCCAAACCTCTTAGAGCTTTCCTCGACAGCCAATTTCCCCCTTCTTCAAAGGATAAATAAACAAGAGGATTCTCCCCCTATATCATATCAGTAGGAGCACCAACCACTGCACAGCCATGACGCGGATAAACATTGTCAAGGGATAAATTGTCGCATAGCGTATTGATGCTATGTTATTCATCGACGCATCGGGTGTAAGGGATAACGCAGGAGCGAAAGTCAGACTTCCGGCTATATAGCCAAGGAGTGTGAAGTAATCGAGTCGCAGTACATACCTCCCTATAATACAAGTAATCCACAGAGGGATAATCATCATCCCCGCGGCGTAGAGCATCCACACATACCCGCCACCTACCAGCTTCTCCACAAAGCTCCCACCGACGCTGATACCCACACAGGCAAGGAACAGCGTGATACCCATCTCCCGCAACATCATATTCACACTATGTGTATTGTGTGTATTGAGTCGAAATCGTGTGCCAAAGCTACTCACAAGGATAGCCGCCACGAGCGTCCCCCCGGAAAGTCCCAACTTAATCGGTATAGGCATACCTCCCATATGTACCTCTATGCTTCCGATCAACACACCCAGCATCACGACTACGAAGAGGATGAGGAGATTAGGCTTGCGCAGATCATTAGACGAATTCCCCAACACATTCTCCACCTGGCGCACATCTTCGTCACGCCCCACGAGGATCACCGTATCCCCTATCTGCAGTCTCAGGTTGGGTTTAGCTATCAGATGTACTCCAGTACGGCGCACCCTCGACACATTCACGTGGTATAGGCTCCTAAATCTCAGCTGCTCTATGCTCTTACCCGCCACCTCTGGACGAGTCACCAGACACCTGCGAGATACATACTTACTGTCTAGCTTAAACCACGCCGAGTCATCCATTTCTATTTTAGTACCGATGAAAGCACATATCGTCTCCTCCTCATTCTGCTCCGCGATGATGAGGAGTTTGTCACCCTGCTGTATTATCGTATCGGAGCTGGCCATTTCTATCATCCCTGTATCGTGGTGCAATATCCGAGAGATGACTACCTGATGTTTCTCCAGCAGTGACTTGACATGGTACACATCCTTACCGAATAGCGCAGGATTCGTAACCTCCACCGACAGCACAGCAGCTTCCATTCTGCTGGCTTTCTCCCGCTCTTCTATTACACGAAGTTCTTTATCCACATCTATACGCAAAGCCCACTTGAGCAGTGCTGTCGTCACTATCAGTCCCACAATCGCTACGGGATAGGCAAGCGCATAGCCAATTCCGATATCAGCCGACACACTCCCCACAGCCCCCTTGACAGCCTCTTGTGCAGCACCGAGAGAGGGAGTATTCGTTACGGCACCGGAGAGAATGCCGGAGAGTGTTTCTATCGGTAAACCGGATAGACAATAGATGCCATAGGTGATGAGCAAGGCAAGGACAATAGAAAGCATAGAGAGGAGGTTGAGCTGCACGCCACCCTGCCTAAAGGTAGCGAAGAAACTGGGTCCCACGATCATACCTATACCGAAGATGAAGAGCACCATCCCAATCTCCTTGACGAACGTAAGTACATCTGCATCCATATGCAGCCCCAAGTGTCCTGCAAGTATACCGACAAAAAGCACCCATGTCACCCCGAGCGAAAAACCCTTCACTCTGATGCGACTGAACAGTATACCCACGACAATGACCATGGCAAGGATAAAAATAGACGGGACGATACCTGATCCTGTCAGCAGGTCGATAATAGCATTCATAATGTTGCTCTCACGTGTTTATGTATGTGATTCACTTTGGGTGGTTTCAAATGCGGTCAAAGTTACCCATTTGCACACAATTGCCAAAACAAAATACAATCTATTATCAAAAATCAACCGCTTCCGAACCTCAAACTCCAGGTTAAACAAGACTTTGTTACTATCCCTTTCCCGACTGAGTAATATCGGGGTAACACGGTTGTCAGTATACCTATCCTCGTATTACTGACGCAGAA
>JBAKGE010000093.1:0-8022 GCA_037191085.1 Porphyromonadaceae bacterium
GGGGGTAGTGGTATGTATTTTAGGGGTAGGACTAAGTGCCTTTGGGCAAGACCTACCGTCGGTAAAGGTGAAGACACTCGACGGTAAAGTAGTGGATACGTCCTCTTTCTTGAGTGAGAAGAAACCTGTGATCATCAGCTTTTTTGGTACGTGGTGCAAGCCCTGTCTGAGGGAGTTGGATGCCATACACGAGGTGTATGATGAGTGGCAGAAGGAGACTGGAGTTACGCTATATGCTATCTGTATCAACGAGGGTAGCGATGTCTTTAAGGCTAAGCCCGTGGCGCACGCACATGGGTGGGAGTTTCCTGTGCTATTGGATACGAATCTTGATCTCAAGAGGAGCTTGAATGTGGAATTGGTTCCGACTATGTTCATCTTCGACGGAAAGGGTAAAATCGTGCATAGGACTACCGGCTATGTCGATGGCGGAGAGTCGGAAGTGCTTAAAGTCCTTAGAGAATTGAAGAGTAATGAAAAATAAATCCCTACTTCTACTGTCCTCCCTTGTCTGCCTGAGCGGTGGATTTCTGCACTCTGTATCCGCGACCGCGCAGGATGGGAGCGCACCGCGCAGTCATCAGTGGACCACACACTTCGGGATTCAGTCGGACATCCACTACACAACCTCCCCGAATCATGGCAGATCAAGGCTCATGGGAGGTACATATCTCTCCGGGGTGATTCAGAGCAAACACTTGGAGTTTGGAGCCCGAATAGAGGAGTTGTCACACCCTCTGCCAGGGCATGAGATGGAGAAAGGCTGGGGAATACCCTACTTGTATCTTAAGGGTCGATACAGGTCTGCAGAGCTGACGCTGGGGGATTTGTATGAGCAGTTTGGTAGCGGTTCGCTCTTACGCTCCTATGAGGACCGCAGCTTAGGACTTGACAATTCAATCAGAGGAGGACGTATCGCTTATTCGTATAGAGACATATTGAGCGTGAAAGCACTCGCCGGTCAGCAGCGAAACCACTTCGATAGGGGTTGGCACATCTACACTTCCTCCAGAGGGTATCTGGCAGGTGGAGATATGGAACTGGGACTGGAGAATATCTGGCACGGGCTGAAAAGTAGAGACTGGATGATACACCTCGGTGGATCCTATGTGCATAAATACGAAGCCCAGGACAATGTACTCAATATACACAACGGGGGAAGTCTAAATAAACTGGTACAGCCTGAGGGAGTGAGTGGGTGGTCCGGACGCCTTACTGTGGGACACGGCAATCTGAACGTCAATGCAGAGTATGCGTACAAGACGAGTGATCCGAATACTCTCAACAACTACATATACAGAAGCGGATCGCTCGCCATGCTATCAATCAGTTATCTCTGGGGTAGCAGCAGCCTGTACATGGGTGCCCGACGGAGCGAAAACTTTGACTTCCGCTCGGACCGAAAAGCTCCTCTGAATGACATGAGGATCAACTTTCTTCAGCCGTTCGTAAAGCAACAAACCTATACATTGGCAGCTCTTTACCCTTATGCTACCCGTCCCAACGGTGAGTGGAGCCTACAAGCCGAGTATAGCAATCGCTTGGCCAAGGGGAGTGCGCTCGGAGGCAAGTATGGGACCTCAGTAAAGGTATTCGGTGCTATAGTCCATGACCTCAAGCGCAAATGGAGCAATCCAGAGTGGGAGAGGAACCAACAGGATCCCTCTATTATGGGAACGGACGGTTACACCACCAATTTCTGGGAAATGGGGCAGAGACTCTTCCACAACATAGGTATTGAGATATCCAAGAAAGTTTCACCTGTGTATAGCTTTGTCTTCAGCTATATGAACCAGTCTTACCACCAACAGTTGATCGAAGGGCATGCTGTGAATAATGACATCATTCACAGCAATATCTTTGTCTACGATGGTAAGCACAAGCTGTCCAAAGAAATTACGCTCCGTACGGAGTTTCAGTACCTCATCTCTCCAGACGCTTATAAGGATTGGGCGTACGGACTCATCGAGTGCTCGCTGGCTCCACATTTCATATTCTCGATCAGCGATCTATGGAATGTCGGGACCACGAAGCAGCACTACTACATGTATTCAGTCGCTGGACTATACAAACAGCACAGGCTACAACTCTCCTACGGAAGAACACGTGAGGGCATCAACTGTTCCGGGGGTGTTTGCCGCATGATGCCTGAGACAAATGGTTTATATTTATCTTATAATTTGAATCTCTAAATATGAATATGTATCTAAAAATTTGTACGCAGGCTCTCTGTGCTTTGCTACTGGTCGGATGTGCCAAAACAATAGATGTAGAAAAGCGGTGGATCCCTGAGACGGATAAAGGATTGAGTCCAGAAGCCCCGATCGTCTTGGTGGAGGAGTACACTGGACAGGAGTGCATCAACTGCTCTCAGGCAGCAAAACTTCTCTCCGAGTTATCCTCGAAGTATGCGGGTCATCTCATCACTGTGGCAATGCACACCCAATGGACGGGACAAACCAAAGAAGCCCTACGATCCGAAGCAGCTGAAACCTATGCTACGCGATACAATATCCCCAGAATCATTCCGGGAATAATGGTGAACCGCAAAACGATATCAGAGACCAAGACATTGTACTCCCATGAGAGAAGTTCCTGGGCAGAGGCAATACGTCGAAGCGTGGAAGTTCCTGCTTCGCATAGGCTGACAATCGAAGCCGACAAGGCAAGTGGACGCAAAGTAAGCGTTGGTGTCAAAGCAGTAGCACTGAACACAGAGAAGCGTGATTTGGATCTGACCGTCTGGGTCGTAGAGGATACATACGGGGAGCAGAAGGTAGGAGATGAAGTGGAAGCTCGTTTCTTTCACCACAATGTCCTAAGGCAGATCATTGTCGATAAGGCTTCGTACGATTTAGGCAGTGAATACAAAACGACAGTCAGCCTGATCGATCGTGTCTCTGTGCCTGATAATGCCAAGATTGTGGCTTTCGTTTCGGACAGAAAGAGTGGCGAAATATACGAAGCTGCTATTCGCCCTCTCGGAAAAGGGATCGAGAAGACACCCAACAATGTAGACACACCCGATACTCCCAAGTATAGTAATGGCAAGGTTAGCTTTATCGTAGGAGATAAAGTCCTGAAGTCGGGCGACGAAGTAATGTCAGTCAAAAATGAGAAAGACAACAAGGGCATCATCGTTTTTGAAAGTCCGATTGTCAAAGTAAAATTGCCCGAAGGGATGGATACTACCTCTCCCTTTGATCTCAAGTTCGAGAAACTGGATCATACTTCCGATTCCGAGTGCGGCATATCAAGTATTTGCGCCAATGTCTGCATGCAAATGGAAAAACTTTCGGAGTCGTATATCCACAGTAATTATAAGTATTCTAAGGGCGACTCCTATAGCATTCACTATGGCGTTCATTCTGACAGTCAGAGCCTAAGCGACACCTATCGTGTACGCCTTTCGATGCTAAGGGATGGACAAGAGGTAGCTCATCTAATATTCGCATTCAAGCACAATGAGGATGCCAACGTTTCGCCTACCGTACCACCTACGAATCCCCCTACCCCTATCGATCCAAGTGAGCCAATAGATACAAAAGGCGAATCAGGCGTCATATTAATGGATTTCACAGGTCAAAGATGTCCAGCTTGTGGTTATAAAATAGAGCAACTGGATCTCTGGCAAAAACAGCTTGGTTCTCGACTAATATTGGTTGCATTCCACCAGCAGTGGCTAAATATAAATTCTGAGTTTTGTGCCGAAGAGACGAGGGCGTACGACAAGCATATAGTAGTTCCTTATTTCCCGACTTTGGTTGTGAACAATGATGCATCATTAAAGAATCCATCCCTCCCTTATCCAGCAATCGAATCTGCCATAGCTAAAAAGGCTCCTCTGAAGTCTGAGTTTTCAGCAAAACTAACAGGTGACAACAATGTCGAACTTTCATTCAGATCCGTGGCGGTAACAGGAGAAAGCCAACTCTCGAATCACCCCAAAGTCAATGTATTGTTTTGGGTGACCCAAAATAATATGAGAGGCTATCAAAGCGGTTTGAACAAGGAAATTTCGCACCAGCATATATTCCGTGGTTCAATGAATGGGATTTGGGGAGAATCCTACACTCTCGGTGATAACTATACCAGGCGATTGGCCCTTCCGAGGGTAAGCGAGCTTGTACCAAAGGACTGTGAAGTTATCGCCATCATCTTGGACGCACAGACACGCGTATTCATAGACGCGATGAAGGTCAAGCTGAACTAATGTCTTCAAATAACGATACGTGAGTGGCCCCCCCTGACTTGGGAGAGTGCTCTTCCTCGGGACAGCACCACAGTATCTCCTAAAGACAGTCCGTATAAACTATGTATTCTGCACATTAACACGTGCTCAAAAAGCTCTGGGTCGTCGAGGATTCGACGACCCAGAGCTTTCTTTTACGACCTTCGGGAGATTGATGAAGCGACGACCCAGAGGTTTCCGTGGGAGATATCCAAATATTCCCGTCCCTCACATCGAACTTACGTTAATAATACAACTGCTCCCTACTCACTCTTTACTCCACGACGACTGAAAAACGTTTGGTGGTAAAAGGGGGAAGTGTCCTCAGTCGTTTGAGATACTGTACTGTGAGCTCTGCAGTGGTGACATTAAGATTAGTGCCTTGATCATTTTTGGGAAAGACCATAGAGGCCGGCATGTAGCTATTCATGGACACTGTGTAGGTGCGGTCAAGATCAAGAGGTTGATTGTCCATAGTGAGGAGTTCGATCTGTCGTATATGCTGATCTCTATCCTGAGTGTAGCGGATATGCATGCCAGAGGGGATAACGTAGAGATAACTGTCGGAGTGAAGAGCGCTCTCGCAAAGTGAATACAGGTCATGCCCCGTCATGTGAAAGGTGATAGCTTCATTACCAAAAGGATCCATGGAGTAGACGTCCCGAACACGTATATCACCGGCAGGAAGGTGGTTGATCCGTACGCCACCACCATTAACGAGGGCTATGTCGGCACCCGTCATGCTACGGAGAGCATCGGTCATGAGGTAGGCAACCTCTTCTTTGCCTGCGAGAGGAGTGGAGGTAGTGGCGATGACTTCGTTGAAAAATGGGGAGTCATTCATCTCGTCCACGATTCTTTGGGTTTCGGGGTCACAAGCTCCCTTACTGCCGACAGTGATATGCTTGGATGAAATGGAAGTGACTGCTCCTCCGCTGACAATCATAGTGATCAGAGATGCATAAGAAAGCTTCGCCTCTGCTTGAGTGACGAGTATGCCGTTATGGAATTGGTTGTCTTCCACGTATGTGTGGGAGTGCCCCCCGATAATGAGAGGCACCTGCTTGGATGACAGGAGTTGTGCCAGTCGCTGATCCTCTGAGTAACCAATGTGGGTGAGGTAAACAAGAATGTCACAGCTGTCCGCATAGTGGAGCTGAGAGGGAGCAGTGGCGATAGGATCAGTGAAGGAGAATCCACGTACATTGTCAGGATGACAAGATGGAATACCTGACTGCTGACTGACCTCAACGAGGGATACAAAACCCACACGAAGACCGGAGGAGAGGGTGCGCAGGTACCACGGGGAAATGCGAAGGTCGAGGGTATCGGGATAGGTAAAATTACCGGATATGAATGGGAATTCTGCATGGTGAGTGAGATACTCAAAACCACGTGGTCGACTATCAAACTCGTGATTGCCGACAGCAGAGACATCGAATGACAGGTGATTCATCAGCCTGACAATCGGCCAACCTTTTGGGGTATGCATATCATTAATAGGATTGCCACTCTGATTGTCTCCAGCAGATACTAGGATGAGATCGGGGTGAAGTTCCCTCAGGCTATCGACGATGAATGCAAATCTAGGTATTCGGTCAATGGTGGCGTGCATGTCGTTAACTGCAAGGATGTATACGGTATCCTGCGTCTGGATGTGAGAGCGATGACGTGACAATACCCGAGAGGAGCCACAGGAAGAGATACCGATGAACAAGAAGAGAGAGAAGAGAGAGAGGGAAAGAGTTTGCTTTTTCATAAACTTATGTAAGGATAGGTAGATGAATTAAAGTGGCTGTGCGACAACGAAGCGAGAACGATGCAGGTAATCAGTGTAGGCGAAGAGGAAGAGCTCTCCTCCCTCTCTGACCTTTAACTGCGTGCGTAGACGATCAGTAGGGACGGGAAAGTTCTTGGCAATCAAGTGGAGGGGTTGTCTGGTGATTTGCCTGATGACCTTTTTATCCCACACACCAGACTCCAATACCTGAAATGCTCGACCAGGAAAGTCCTGCCATGCATCAGAGCTCCCAGCAAAAAGGAGGTGCGTGTGCTTGTCGGGCTGCCAGACTGTGTAGGGAAGTACGAAGTTGTGATAGCCGAGCTTAGAGACAGAGGGATAGAGATCATAGAGTACGGCACCGACTTTCTCGCTGACAAGCAGAGGTGCAATGTCCTGCGACAGAGATGACGTGATACGGAGACAACGCTGTGGCATGAGCTCTACTGCGGTATAGCAATAGCAGGGTGCAGGGTGATAGTGGAGGAGAAGTTCTTTCGCATCTCGGCGCATGCCCACGACATGAACATCACAGTCAGCTCCAAGGAGATGAAGTGCCTGCGTAAGATCCATCATGGGAGAGAGCTTGAGGAGTATAGAGGCATTCGGGAGAAGTGTCCGAAGACGTGGAAGGAGTGTGGTGATGTCCGGGCGACTATCCTGTAGCGTAAACCGACGATAATGCGCGTCAGTAGGACGACGGTCAGGATCGATGAAAAGAACATCGGGACGATATTCTTCCGCAAGGCGAATCCCTTCGACCTCGGCCCTACCGTGGTGGACCGTAATATTATGCGCTCCAAGAACACGAAAATTGTGTCGAGCGGCCTCTACCCTATCGATATCGAACTCGAGGTAGAGAACACGCTCAGCTCTCCGTGCCATAGCGTAGGTATCACTGCCCATTCCACCCGTGAGATCCAATACAGTGGTACCTAAGGGAATGAGTGAAGCTTTATACTCTGATGTCTCCCAGGAGGAGGCTTGTTCCACAATCGTGGGATCGGAGATGAATATCTCGGGATTGGAAGCCCAAAGAGGAATCTTCTTGGACAACTTCTGCCGTGCTTGTATGGCAGGGAGTGCTCGGTCAAAAAAAGAAGAAGGATACCTATCCCGCTGAAGTGCCAGCTGGTAGGAATCCTTCTCTTGGTTCTGGATTACGAATTGTAACAGTTCTTCAGAGATGAAACTCATGGAAGGGGAATGAAGCAGTCGATAAGCTTGGCAGAAGTACCATGCAGGCGAAGATGACACCGATGAAGCTGTGCCGGTATCAGAATCGTCTCGCCCTTCACCGCTGTAAGGGTATCGAAACCGTCGCCCTCAAGACCCACCTCTCCATCCTCGATAAAGAGAACGGTAAAGGAATCTCGATCAGCAATAGGCAAATCAAAGTCCTCAGTAAGTGCAAGCATTGATGTGCGGAAGTATGGGCTATCCACCAAGGTCTCGAGATGGTCGTGAGCAGCACGATCATAGACCTCTGTGCTCTTGGTATTAACCTCGTAGCTGACGACTTCGGCGGAGCGATCAATGTGTAGCTCTCGTTTATTGCCCTGCTCATCAGTTCGATTGAAGTCAAACATGCGATAAGTGATGTCCGATGCCTCCTGTATCTCAAGTATGAGACAACCGGCTCCAATGGTGTGTACCTTACCAGCTGGAAGGAAGAAAACATCTCCTTTCCGTGGACGGTGCAGGTCAAGGTATTCCATAACTTCATCGGTCTTGACGATCTCCTTTAGTTGTTCGGGATTAGTCTGCTTCTTCCAGCCAGCAAAAATCTTAGCCTCAGGAGTACAGTCAAGAAGATACCACATCTCCGTTTTGCCACGGGATTGATGGTTTTTCTGTGCATACTCATCATTGGGATGTACCTGCACACTGAGGTCATCATTGGCATCAATCATCTTGATAAGGAGAGGAAACTCTCCTCCAAAGCGGTCATAAACCTGTTGACCAAGGAGAGCACTACCATACTCACGAGTGAGCTCAACAAGGTTGCGAC
>JBAKGE010000019.1:0-29327 GCA_037191085.1 Porphyromonadaceae bacterium
TGCGTTGCGCGCCCCGGTGACGTAAGTCTGCGCAATGGTCTCAGTCAGCGAGCACTGGTCGGGATGCCCAGCGACCACGAGGATGCGCATGTTTCGATCTCCCTTGCCGTTGAACGAACGAGTGGGCATGAGCCGGCTACCTGCGGCGCGTGCCGAAGAGTGCTCGGGTGATCTCCCGCGTGAGGGTGCGACCGGCTGTTCTGACGATCTGATCGACGGTGTTTTCGCGGCGTTTGCGTTGCCGCTCAGCTTCAGCCTCGGCAGCACGGCGTTGCCGCTCAGCAAGTTTTTCAGCCTCGCGACGCTCTCGCTCTATTTCTTTTTCTAGCTCGCGCGCTTGGCGGTCCATCTCCTTTTTGCGCGCGGCTTCTTCCTTAGCCGCTTGGGCCGCCAGTTCTTCTTGCCGGGCAGCCTCGGCGCGCGCAGCGGCTTCCTCGGCCATCCGTTGCTCCAGTAGTTCGAAGGCCGATTCGGGGTCGATGGCGTCCTTGTAGCGCGCCATCGTGGGTGAGTTTGCCAACGCAGAGACTATGGCCTGCTGCGATGCCGGTCCCATGACAGCTGCCGGCGCCCAGATGCGCACCGGTGCAACGGGGGAGGGGCGGCCTTTCTTGTCCAGTACCGTGACGATAGCTTCGCCGGTTCCGAGATTGGGAAGGACTTCCTGCAGGTCAAGCGGCGAAGTCGGGAACGTGGCCACAGTCTCACGAAGCTTCTTAGCGTCTTTCGGTGTGTGTGCGCGCAGGGCATGCTGAATCTTCGAACCGAGCTGCGCCAGAACGTCGTCGGGAATATCCTTCGGGGTCTGGGTGATGAAGATGATACCCACACCTTTGGAGCGGATGAGACGGACTGTTTGGATGACCTGATTGAGGAACTCCTTAGAAGCACCGTTAAACAGGAGGTGAGCCTCGTCGAAGAAGAAAACGAGTTTTGGCTTATCGGCGTCGCCGACTTCAGGTAGTTCCTGGAAGAGCTCCGCGAGCAACCACATGATGAATGTGGAGAACAGGGCGGGACGCGACTGGACGTCGGGTAATTCGAGGGCGGAGATGACGCCGCGGCCGTCGGGCCGCACCGGAATATACTATACGGACACGACCTCTCTACCCACTATCCGAAAGGAGATCGCCAAGCTACAAGCAAAGCATACCAAGGCAGTGGTGATAGAAGTGATGCCGCTGAAGAATTTTTATCCTGCCGAATTGTACCACCAGGATTACTTGGATAAAAACCCTGCCGGTTACTGCCATATCCCGCAGGCACTCTTCGAGATTGCACGAAATGCGAATAAAGCGAAACCCAATCAGACCAAGTACACAAAACCCTCTGATGAAGAGCTCCGTCGGAAGTTGACTGCGCTACAGTATGAGGTGACACAGAGGGGGGCTACGGAGAGAGCCTTTCAGAATGAGTACTATGATGAATTTGGCGAAGGAATATACGTTGACATCACTACGGGCGAGCCGCTTTTCCTATCTACCGATAAGTTTGAATCGGGGTGTGGCTGGCCAGCGTTCTCCAAACCAATAGACAAGAGTCTATTAAGTGAATTCCGAGATACGACCCATGGCATGATAAGGACCGAGGTACGTAGTGTGAATGGTGGGGCACATCTGGGCCACGTCTTTGAGGACGGTCCAAAGGAGTCCGGAGGACTTCGCTACTGCATCAATAGTGCTTCTCTCCGCTTCATCCCGCGTGCTCGGATGAAGGAAGAAGGCTATGGAGCTTACCTTCCGCTCCTGAAGTAAATGTGAGTCTCTTGTGAGAAATGGAGAGGGTGTATTGCCTTTGTGGTGATATTTAACTTGATGGTTTTAAGCAGACTAATGGATTGAAATCGTAGAGAGTACACCATATCAGAGTAAGCAGTACTTTCTTCATTCGTCCAAGGTGTGTGGATATATCCTCTCAAAAGCTCTGGGTCGTCGGTCTTTCGACCTCCCGGAGGTTACCAGAGAAAGCTCTGGGTCATCGTTTTGTCGACGACCCAGAGCTTTTTGATCACATGTGTAGGGTCATCGTATGGTGAATAACGACTCCCCGATGATGTGGTGATACTGACCAGAAAAAGATTAGTTCCTTACTAATATGTCGCAATATACGGTGAGATAAGGATTGCGTTTTCTTGCTCTCTGCATTTGAAGGTAAGAGGAAGACCGTTCCGCATCTTGAAGAGCATGATGAAATAACAACCCCCAGCTCGGAATTCCCGGGCTGGGGGTTGTTGTTTCATATTCTTGTGGGTAAATCGTTTACGCGTTTACCTTAGCCATGTGAGCGATGAGCTCGAGAACCTTATTGGAGTAACCGATTTCATTGTCGTACCATGATACTACCTTCACGAACGTATCGGTCAGGGAGATACCTGCCTTAGCATCGAAGATAGAGGTTCTCTTGTCACCGAGGAAATCAGAAGATACAACCTCCTCGTCGGTGTAGCCGAGGATGCCTTTCAGTTCACCCTCAGAAGCCTTCTTCATCGCATCGCAGATCTGCTCGTAGGTCGCCGGCTTAGCGAGGTTGACGGTCAGGTCTACTACAGATACGTCGAGCGTAGGAACGCGGAACGACATCCCGGTTAGTTTGCCATTAAGTTCGGGGATTACCTTACCTACAGCCTTAGCAGCACCCGTAGATGACGGGATGATATTGCCTGATGCTGCACGACCACCGCGCCAGTCCTTCTTAGATGGACCGTCTACGGTCTTCTGGGTCGCAGTAGTGGAGTGAACCGTGGTCATCAGACCGTCGGTGATGCCGAAGTTGTCGTGGAGAACCTTAGCGATAGGAGCGAGACAGTTGGTGGTGCAGCTTGCGTTGCTCACGATCTGAGTGCCCTTTTCGTACTTGTCGAGGTTCACACCGCACACAAACATGGGAGTGGCATCCTTCGAAGGAGCCGACATAACTACGTACTTGGCACCAGCCTTAATGTGTGCTTCTGCTTTCTCCTTGGTGAGGAAGAGACCTGTGGATTCTACCACATACTCAGCACCCACTTCGTTCCACTTTAGGTTCGCTGGATCCATTTCCTGTGTGCAGCGGATGCTCTTGCCATTAACGATGAGGAGGTTCTTCTCTGCATCATAGCTGATTTCACCGTCGAACTGACCGTGCATCGTGTCATACTTGAGCATATACGCGAGGTAGTCAACGTCCAAAAGGTCATTGATACCCACTATCTCGATGTCATTGCGCTCGAAAGCGGCACGGAAAACGAAGCGACCGATGCGGCCGAATCCATTAATACCTACTTTGATCATAAGTCGTAATAATTAAATAATGATGATAATATGTTTCAAGTCTAGTGTCCGATATTATTCGTCAAAAAAGCCACAGCCCATCTAACCGAGCTTTGCTCTCGAAGCAGGGCAAACGCACTGTGCTCTCAAGCGATACAAAATTAAACAAAAGGAGCGGAACTACCAAAGAATGATTGTTCCAATAGCCTGTGCCTTCCCGACCGACTGGTGCTACAAGGCTCTGCCTACTCTGCGTACGAACGTCCGAAGGAGCTTGCTGGTACCCTTGATACCTACTGCAAGTAGCTTGCCACGTACCAGACCGAAGGTGACAGGCAGTATGAGTTCTTCCATGATGCTCTTCAGCCCGAGCTTGGGGATAGAACTGGAGAGGGAGGGGCGGGTTCGCTCATACCGCGTCCTAAACTCATGCTCTACCGGGAGAGCATACTGTCTGGTTGTCGGTTTTTCTCCTATTGCCCTCGAGATTAGGCGACCTACCATAGCATTTTGTTCCGTTACTTGGGCCGCTATTTCGTGACCTACGAGTCGTACCGCATTTCTCTTGGCGTAGTCGATGTCGTTCTGGAGTCGGATCTCGCCAGCTCTACCTTCGCGATCAAGACGTTCCTCCATGGCGCGGAGACGTTGTATGTGTTTGGGGACTCTATTTTTGCTCATAGTCGTTTGTCATCTGTCTTTGTACGTTCGTTCGTCTCGGCTTACTCTCAGTACCTCAGTTGCCGTGGGCTCTGAGGTCTCGTCAGCATTATTTCTGATATTGTCCATGCGTTCTCTGGTCACTTCTTCACGTTCATTGGCCTCTATCTTGTCGAGGAGATCGTTCGTGATTTTTGCTTCTACCGCTGTGGTGAGGGGTTTCATTACTATGATGAGGAGCGCTATGATGAGGAGCAACACTCCGTCAATGCAGCAGAATCCCAGCGTCAGACTGCGCACTGTCGCATACGCATCCCCCGTGGAAGCGAAGATCAGAGCGAACGCCAAAGCTCCTGTCACGGTGAGTATCGGTAGCAGGATGAGTACGAATATCAGGATGATAGAGACGTATACACTCTTCACTGCTGCCGGGACACCTTTCTCTATCGCCTTGAGCTGCAGCTTTCCCGATCGCACGGCAAAGAGGAGTCGGACGTCCTCTTTGATATTTGATATAAGTGTAGAAATTGTCATTTGGAGTCGTTGATAAGTGGTCTAGAATATGACCGGAATGAAAAAAGGAAAAACAGAGATACAGGCGCACAACGTGCGGACTCCATCTCTGTTCTATCATGGGCTACACCTATCCTCAGACGCGACTAATACCGGCCATTTGGCGGTGCAGCGGTAATCATGAATACGAGGCACCGGATGGATGTTCCCTCCTCCGGACTGCGGCAGATTAGTTCTTATTCGCCAGATCGTTGGCCTCTTTACGTGCTTCTTCCTTGAGGGTCCGCAGCTCTTCTTCCGTCAGGTCCGCGATGTCCTCAGCTACGTCCATTGCCTTACGGCCGAGACGTGATGCAGAGTCGCGTACATTGTCGTAGAGGTCACGAGCATCACCCTTCACGCCGTCAATGTAACGGGAGAGATCACGACCGGTCTTGCGTGCACGGATTTTGCCTTCGTAGTAGGCATCACGAACATCGTCCTTCATACGGTCTGCGGTGTCATTGACGTTGTCAATGAATCGATTGCGACGTTCTTCATTGGAGAGATAGGCAATTGCAGCTCCGATGGCGGTGCCGATCGCTATGCCGATAAGTACTTTTAGACCTCTGTTGTTATTGTAATTACTCATAATTGTCAAATGTTTAAATTTGGGAGAAATACTGAATTTTCTACGTTCACTGGTTTGATATAATCTTTTCCTGTACAACAAAGGTAAGGAATTTAGTTTAAACTAAAAAACCGGATACAGTTAAAACAATACAATGATCCATCCTCCCATCATCGTTCTTATTTGCAAGTGATCCGAGGGGCTCATTGGTGCTTGACGGAAGCCCCCTTCACCTATGGATCGGACATGACGACATGTCCCTTGCCGATAGTGCCTGTGCACCGTATCTGATAATCAGGAAAGTTACGGAGAAATTCTGTAGAGCACGATCGTACTCTATACGCTGCTTGATCAGGCACTGTACAGAACACGATCGGGCAGTGTACAGTGCCTGATCGGACACTGTAGTTTTTCTATCGGAAGTTTCGAGAAATAGAAGCACCCTATGCTCGGATCAGGTCAAGCCTAGCAGATCATGGGCGTATGCTGCCATTGCTGTCGACAGCTGGTTAGTGTCCATGCTGTAGTACCCACTGACGTTCCGGTACACATCGTCTATGGAGATATCGCTCTCATCTGTCTCGAGGAAAAAAGTCCCTATCGGGGGATGAACGGTGCTCCAGTCGAGGTGCGGGCTGGCACTGATGTGTATCCCTGCGTGGAGGAGCTGAGAGAGCAGTGTAGCTCTACCTCTGAATCCATGCACATACCACCTCATGGGTGAGGATGAGCGCTGTCGCTCTCGCAGGAGAAGGTGCCAACCACCGACGATGTGTAGGATCATAGGGCACGATATCCTCCGACTTACGAACTCCTGCAGCCGAAAGAGCTCTGTCTGCTCTTCCATGCTTAGGGTTGTGCTACGTCTGTCCCACCCACACTCTCCGATGCCGATGAGAGGAGATGAGGGGTAGAGGCTCCGGTATTCAGATATACGGGATGTGAGATGCGCTATGGTATCCTCAGGAGCGTTCACGTACTCCCGGTACCAGCTCGCGGCATCGTCGCTCATGGGATGTATACCTACCGTGATATAGTCAGCTCGCGGATCAGGTGCTTCGGAGAGCATGAGGGACTGTATCACGCGTACGTCGTCGCGATCACCGTAGCGAGGGCTAAGGGGTGCATGGGTGTGAAAGTCTATCAGCATGATTGGGATACTTAGGCTGAGTGGAGGGCTGCTTCCCTTGCCGTCAGCTGGTCAGGGGACAGGGTCGTAGCCACTGCCACCCCAGGGATTGCATCTGAGGATGCGCCAGATAGCGAGGATAAGTCCTTTGATGGGCCCATGCTTGCGGAGTGCTTCTACGGCATAGGCACTACAGGTGGGAGTGAAGCGACACGAGGGTGGGGTAAGAGGGCTGATGAACTTCTGATAGAAGTGTATCGGCTGGAGTAGTAGCCACACCAAAGTGTCTCGAATGCTGCGGGTTATGGCCTTCATCTCTGGTCTGAACTACGAGAGGTTAGTTCCTCTGTTATTCGGTGTAGGAAATATTTGACAGCCTTTTCCGTACGTTCGTAGGTGGGGAGCTCTTCTCCTATATAGACGATGCCTAGGAGTACGGTGGTATTGGTTTCACGCGCTTTGTCGGTGAGGATGCCTTTGTGGAGACGGTAGGCTTCACGGATGAGACGCTTGACGCGATTGCGATCGACAGCACGCTTGAGTCGACGCTTGGGGGCATTGATAAGTAGTTTGGCTGCTACCTCCTCTTCCGGAATCAGTCTATAGAGTGCTCTGTAGGGATAGGAGAGCATCTTTTTGTCAGAAGAAAAGAGCCCCTCTATCTCTTTCCGGAGGTAGAGGTGCTCTTCTTTGCCGAAACCATAGACTTTCGCCATTGCTATCAATGCGTGTGGGATGATAGGGCGGTTGCGTGTGGACCCTTACCTAGCTCCCGCGGTTACTTTTGCTTTATTTTTCCGCAGATAGGCCTCAATAGCAGCTGTGATGCTGCTGAACTCCTTGGAGGGAGCATGCGCATCTACTCGTAAGCCATACGCCTCGAGTGATTTCTGTGTGCCCTCTCCGAGACAAGCGATGACCTGATCTCCCTGCTTGTAGTCAGGGTAATTGTGCCTGAGGGACTCCACACCATTGGGGCTGAAGAAGACCATCATGTCGTAGCCGTCGATCTCCTCTCTGGAGAGATCAGTATAGATAGTCTGGCTCATGATGCACTTGGTGAACGTAATGTTCTTCTCCGCCAAGGTATTGAATAGTTCTTCCTTATGTCCCTCTGTGTATGGTATCAGGAATCTATCCTTGGAGTGCTTGAGGATGATCGTGAGGATGTCCGCTTCTGGTCCTATTTTTTCTGGGATGAAGAGCTTGCGTTTGCGCACAGTAGTATGCTTCTGCAGGTAGCTGCCTACCGTGTCGGAGCTACAGAAGTACTTGAAGTCATCAGGGAGATCTATGCGTAGCTCCTTCACCACTCCGAAGAAGTGATCAGCAAGTGTACGGGACGTCAACACCACGCCGGTGAAGTCCAGCACATCAATCTTCTCGTCACGGAAAGAACGGGCAGAAATCGGCTGGATAGAGAAGAAAGGTTTGAACGTCAGCTCTACACCATAGTCCTCCGACATCTGGTAGTACGGAGACCTGCTTTGGGCAGGTTTGGGCTGAGATATGAGAATGCGTTTGATGTCTCTTGGCATATTTCTTTGAGCTATTACTTACTTAAAGACGCTGCTATTTAACATAAATAGCCACGGGCCTATTTCGCAGGCGCAAAGGTACAAAATAATATGCAAAGGATAGCGAAGTAGTTGATTAAAAATGGCTAAAAGCCTGTGAGTGCTCCAGATTCGGAAAAGAGCAAATAAGCTGATCATCAGGATCAACGCATCCTTGGAGGAGAGGAGAGAGAAGAGAAGCCCTGCCATGGGAATGAAGAGTGACAGCCCGAATAGGAAGATGAGAAGAAAATGGTTGGGTATCCAGATAGATCTTTGTTCTTCGCTGCCGAATGTGCGTGAGAGCCAGTCGTAAATCACTGTACTAAGGACAATGAACAAAGCAAAGATGATAGAGTACCGTGCTGTCTCTCTCCAGAACGATTCTAAGGCGATATCCGTGCCGGAGTGCACCAGCAGGGTGACCGTGATCCCGACCATGGCGGAGGTGTGCAGGAGGGATAAGGGAAAGAAGATGCGAGGTGGAAGGTACTCCTTGGGCTGCCGAAGGGAGTGTGGTTTGGTGCTCACAAGGAGGAGAGCATGCGAGCGTCCCCTCCATGACATGACAAAGAATAGAACGATACTGCAGGCCACTAAGACGATGAAAGCGACCACTGTCATCTCCCAATACCCAGGTAGGCTCTCCACCATCTCTGAGGGGTATTTAGTGTCAAAGACAGGCCAATTATTCATGCCATGTGTAGGAAGTAGCAGTGGAAGCCTGCTGGATTTATTTCTTGCGCCATATCGGCTGTGGTAACTGAGCCAGTGCAGTCTCCTCGCCGGCGCGCATGGCACGACTATCCTCGTCCGTATGGTCGTCCAGGCCACATAGGTGTAGCACACCGTGGATCATGACACGCAGTAGCTCGTCCTCGAATGCAGTGCCATACTCTGTGGCATTGATGGCTACCTGGTCTACGCTGATGAGAATATCTGCGTAAATATCATTGGTTCCCAAGTCCTGATCGAACGTGATAATGTCCGTGTGGTAGTCGTGACCGAGATAGGAGCGATTCATCTCAAGCATACGGTCATTGTCGCAGAACTGGTAAGAGATCTCTCCTATACTCCTGCCATGAGATTCGGCTACTGCATTAATCCACCTGCTTACCTCTCTGCGTCTGAAAGGAGGAACAGCCACATTTTCGCTATAATAATTGATTGCCATACTCGTCGTTGATTCTTATAGTAATTCTCTCTTATCCCACAAAGATACCACTTTTTACTACTCTCTGAAATGATCAAATGGGAGTGTATGCCACAGCCGTGGCATACACTCCCATTTTCATTTGACTTGGATTGATCGAGTGATTGGGATTTCCATCCGACACGCGTGGAGATTTCCTGTAGAAAGCTCTGGGTCGTCGGGAATTCGACCTCTGGGAAGTCGTCACAGAAAGCTCTGGGTCATCGTTTCATCGATGACCCAGAGAAATTTTTCCACACGTATGGGTTAGTAGTGATCTCCTCTCTGCAGTTCTTCTTTATTGATCTTGTGGAAGTCGATTTTTCGCCACGCATAGAAGATATATGCAAGTACGAATGGGACGAGGATGCTCACCCAGGACATGACCCTGAGTGTGTACGGGGAGGAGCTACTATTGTATATCGTGAGTGAGCTCTGGAGGTCAGCGTAAGAGGGATAGTACGAGGTATTGCCCCAGCCGACGAGGAGGAAGAGGGTGGTCGCTGTGATCACGACCCCAGTGCCGTGGAACCATATTCCCTTATTGTATCCCTCCTTGAATACCGTATTGCCTATGCCCCACAGCACCAGAACTACACCGATGAGCAGGGACAAGAGGAGGTAGGGCATACGGAGGAGATTATTGAAGTACTTGTAGGGCTCCAGGTATACTTCTCCGGTCTCGGGACGTACAGCATAACCCTTGTTGAGCATGACGTACACGACAAATGATAGGAAAAATACGAGGAAGAGCACAGCATTGGGGAGGACGGACCTGCGAGCAGATTTGCGCATCTCAAGATCTGTGATGTTATTGATGAAGTAGAGGAGACCCGTCACTCGAGAGAGGAAGAGAATAGCGAGGCCGAAGACGACATTCATTGGATTGAGCACAGCCTCCAGCCCTCTCAGCTGTACACCATGGTAGGGTAGCCACACGGAGACGGTCTGTGCACCCCCGAAGGAGGCGATAGCAGAGCGGTCCACGGTGAAGTTGGAGCCTGTGAAGAAGGTGGCTACAGCAGTGCCGATGAGGAGTGGGCCGAGGACACCATTAAGGAAGAGTGCCCACTGGTACGTCTTGGATCCCCAGACATTACCCTTCTTATTCTGGTACTCGTAGGATACTGCTTGTATCACGAAGCAGAAGAGGATGAGCATCCATACCCAATAGGCACCACTGAAGCTGGTAGAGTAGAAAAGGGGGAAGGATGCAAAGAAGGCTCCACCGAAAGTTACCAGTGTGGTGAAGGTGAACTCCCACTTGCGCCCGGTCGAATTGACCATCATACGACGCTGTATGCTGTCTCCACCGTGAGAGAAGATAAAGGTCTGTCCGCCCTGTACAAACATGAGGAACACCAGTAGACCTCCGAGGAGTGAGATGATGAACCACCAATAGTTCTGGAGTAGAGTATACGTTTCCATTGTCTATTTTGTTTATGTATGTTGTTTCGTACGACTTAGGAATTACTTGCCTGCTGGCTTCGAGTCATCTTCCATGAGGGGACCTTTCTTTACTGCATTCATCATGATACTAAGCTCTGCGATGAGCATGGCTGTGAAGAGCACGACGAATAGCACAAAGGTCACGATGACAGAGCTCGCCGTGAGCTGTGAGATAGCAGCTTTGACTGGGAGGATATCCTGTATCGTCCATGGTTGACGCCCTACTTCCGCCACGATCCAGCCACACTGTGAGCAGATGTACACGAGTGGTACACACAGGATCATCAGCCGGTGGAACCAGCGTGCATCGGTAAACCTGAGATGATCTCTCTTGATCCACAATAGAGCGCCAGCGAACACAACGAGGAACAGAATCGACAGACCTACCATGATGCGGAAGCTGTAGTAAAGCATCGGAATATTGGGGATCAAATCCTGAGGATTATCGAAATATCCGTAGCCGAAGTGCTCAAAGTTTTCGTCCAGCACTGCCCGGTGCTGCGCTGCGAGTTCTTCGTTACCTTCTTTTTTTGCTTTCTGGTAGTCTCCCAAGGCTTGTATGGCAAGCTTACCTCGTGCTATGCGCTCCGTCGCCGGGAGAGCAATGGTACCGTCTGGTTTGGTGTAGCCACCATTAATGATATTATTGATCCCGGGGACGTATGCTCCAAAGTCGCTAAACGCGAGGAAAGATAACCCACCGGGAAATGAGACATCGAAGTGGAAGTCTTTTTCGTCTACTCCGGATAGATCCTTGTCTGTATTGACAGCGCCGATAATGCTGAGAGGCACACCTGCCTTGCCATCGTAGAGGTTCTCCATAGCAGCAAGTTTCATTGGTTGGTGCTCAGCCACCTGGCTGGCCGACATGTGACCGGTGAGCATGGTGATGATGCTGGCTGCGATGCCGAGCCACGACGCGATCTTGATACTCTCTACGGCGAAGCGCTTGCGCTTGCCACGCAGGAGGTACCACCCACAGATACCGAGGACGACGATAGCACCGAGGATCCAGCTGGAGATCACGGTGTGGAAGAACTTAACTACCGCCACCGGATTGAGTGCAACGGCGAAAAAATCTATCATCTCATTGCGCGCCGTGTCCGGGTTGAAGTGCATGCCGGCAGGGTGTTGCATCCACGCATTCGCCACGAGAATCCACCAAGCGGAGAGCGTAGCACCGATGATCGTAAGCCAAGTGGAGACGAGGTGGAAGCGTCGGCTGACTTTATCCCATCCAAAGAACATCACGGCAAAGAAAGTGGCTTCCATGAAGAACGCCAGCATCCCCTCGATCGCAAGGGGTGCTCCGAAAATATCCCCGACAAAGTGGCTGTAGTTAGACCAATTGGTGCCAAACTGAAACTCGAGGATCAGCCCCGTAGCGATACCGGTGGCGAAGTTAATACCGAAAATCTTCTGCCAAAATTTGGCTGTCTGCTTCCAGAAGTCATCCCCCGTACGGTAATACTTCTGCTCTGCCAGAGCCATCACGACTCCGAGACCTAAGGTGAGTGGGACAAAAAGCCAATGGTACATCGCTGTCATCGCAAACTGCAGGCGCGACCAGTTGATTAATGCACTATCAAACATAGCTTTTACTTGTTAAGAGAGGTTAGATGATGATATATTGTTAATTCCTGAGTTTTACGCTCTTTTCCTTGAGGGGGTGTTGCGGACGTTTTTACTTTCCCCGATCCACAAGTTCCGTGACTACGTAGTCAACCTTACCTTCTTCTGTGTCAGATTTGCTATTGAGAAAGTTGGGAAAGAAGAACGCTTTCAGTATCGCAAACATGATGAATACCTTTACTAGCATTAAGATCCATAGTGGTCTCCCCCATGTCATGGTGCGGAATCCATCTCTATACATCTCCCACGCACGTCGCCAGAATCTTTTCGGATGCCCTGCCTTTACAGCCGTGCTGTTTTGTATTTCATCTTTTGTACTGATAGATTTCATATCCCAATTAATTTAAGTGCTGACATCATGGCTAAATTTAGAAAGATATCAGTATCTGACCAAAGAATACTAAGGAAATCTATTCTCTTTTACATTATATTCCCTTTTTTTGGTGATTTTGTGTTGTTTTCTAATAGATAAGGACTGCTTTTTATCACCATATATGGTTAAATATGGTTGGTTTTCCTTACCTCTTTTCTTGACGCCACGTTGACGTAGGATATTGGAGATTTCGGCTCTGTAAAATGCGCTTAATTATCTGATTTTTGGTAAATTAATGGTTGAAATGTGGAGCGAGAACCTCTTCGTCTGAACTTATACTTCCTGCGAATTCATTCAAAAGGTCCGGGGATACCTTAAAGAAAGCTCTGGGTCGTCGATCTCTCGACCTCCCAGAGGTTGCAAAATAAAGCTCTGGAACATCGAATCACCGACGACCCAGAGCTTTTTGGATGCATGCGCGGGTATGGGATATTTTTTAGGAACCTATTTTGTCAGGTACCGCTTAAGAGAAAGCAATTTCTCGTTTCAGGTTCATATTCACCCTTAGAGTGATATGAGGACCGTGATAAGTAGAATATAGAGGAGCACTGTGGTGAGGGTCACGGTGATATTGATGACGTAGGTCCTCTGGAGGTCTTGGTGCGTGATGTCACGGTCGTTGTCACCGATATAGGGTTTTTCTACGAGCTGACCGTGGTAGTAATTGGGTCCTCCGAATCTACAGTCAAGGACACCAGCCAGAGCCGACTCCGGGTAGCCGGAATTGGGGCTTGCGTGGTGGTGGGCATACTGACGAATGAAGCGTAGGCTACGGCGAGAGAGTGACGTAAGGGCAATGAGGTACCCGGTCAGCCGAGCGGGGATAAAATTGGCAGCATCGTCGAGGATCCGAGCTGCAAACCACCCGAAGTCGCGGTATCGATCGTTCTTGTAGCCTATCATGGAGTCCATAGTATTGATCATTTTGTAGGCCATCATCAGTGGCACTCCTCCGATGAAGTAGAAGAAGAGTGGGGCGATGACACCATCGCTGAGATTTTCTGCAAGGGTCTCGAGGACTGCTGTACGGATCTCTTTGGGTGATAGACGGGAGGTCTCTCGACCGACGATCATGCTGAGCTGTTTCCGTGCTGCCGGGATGTCCCCGCGGAGGATCAGTCTCTCTACTTTCATCCCTTCGTGGATGAGCGTGCGACCGCTGATGCCGAAGAAGAAGAAGATACTGTCGAATACCAGGCGCCAGTAGTGCTGACCTTCGATCATCTTACCGATGATGTGGAACGTGAACCAGACGATGACGGTCAGTAGGGTTGCCGTCAATATGCCTTTGCCCCTACGGTGGGTACCGTGGTTAAGCCACTTCTCCATGGCACTGATCATTCGACCGAAGAGACGTATGGGATGCGGCATCCAGTAGGGATCTCCGATGAGCGCATCCAGGGTGAGGCCGATCAGAAGCACCGGGAGGGAGTGTGTCAATATGTAGTCACTACTCAGCATACGTATTCAGGTATTCCGTGAGAGCATCTATGAGGAGCTTATTTGTCTCCGGAGCCTGCACTGCGATGCGAAAGTGCTGTGGGGTCAGTCCCCTGAAGTTGGAAGCATCGCGGATCAGTAGCCCATGTTCTTCGATCAGATGCTGCTTTAGTTTGGCGGCGGTACCTCTTTGCATTCGGATGAGGAAGTAGTTGGTCTCCGATGCGATTACCTCAAGTCCTTCTATCTGCGATATTGAGCGTTGCAGCATTCGAGACTCATGCGTCAGTTGTGCTACATCCGGGAGCAGGGCATCATAATGCTCCATGATGTATCGTCCAGCCTCTTGGGCTACGGCATTGACACTCCATGGGATCTGATGGTTGCGGATTTCCTCTACCAGCGCGGGGGTGGTTATGATGTACCCGAGGCGTAGCCCAGGGATACCGAATGCCTTGGTGAGGGAGTGTATGGTGATGAGGTTCGCGAATTTTGCATGGAGCGGAGTGAGATCCTGTGACTGCTGTGACAGGTGTGTATAGGCACAGTCTACGACAAAGTGCGTACCCGGAGCAGACAGTAGTAGTGCCGTCGTCTTGTCGAGGGTACTCAGTCGTCCGTCCGGATTATTTGGGCTTCCCCACCAGACGGTATCCATATCTCCGACAGGAAAGTGATTATTTAGTTCAACCAGAGGTACATATGTTAGCTTATGCCCGAAGAGTGCACACGAGTCCTCGTATTCGGCAAAGGAGGGTATCGCTATAGCTGTCTTTGCTCCCCTGAAGCAGTGTGCCGTGAGGTAGAATGCCTCTGCCGATCCGGCTGTCACCAGTACCTGCTCGGAGGTGATGCCGTGGTGCTCTGCGATCAGGCGGGTCAATCGCTCGGACTTGGGGTCGGGGTAATTGCATGCTCTATCCAATGTCTCACGCAGGTACCGCACGATACGATCGCTATAGTTGTTGTATGCGACATTAGAACTGAAATCTCCCCGAATCGTCTGACCGAAAAGGTATCTATCATTGCCGTGTCCTGTGATCATATTCGGAGTGTACTATATATGTATTCCATGTCTACATTGTCACGGATCCACTGTGCCAACCGGTCATATCCCTCCTCTTTTAGCTGACGGTATGACTTGGGCATGTCGGTATCGGGCAGGTAGTCCTTGAGGATGCGACGTAACACATCGGCATTGTCAAGAATCCCATGTAAGTAAGTGCCCCAAGTCTTCTCATTCAAGTAGTATCCGTCCACTCTTCCGTCTTCGAGCAGGCACAGTGGGCTATTCGTTTCTGTGATCCCTGAGTGTATTTCGTATGCTTCTCCATGGGCGTTATATCCCGTCATCTCAAATTTGCATTGTACCGTGGTTTTGCCATGCGCGAGTGTGGTGCTTACCGGTAGTATCCCCAGTCCAGGTACCGACTGTGGTGTACCTTCGATTCCCTCAGGATCGTGTACCCATTCTCCCAACATCTGGTATCCTCCGCAGATGCCGTAGAGGGGTTTGCCTTTTGCATGATGTGCTTGTAGTAGCGTTTCTATCCCTGATGAGCGAACGAAGAGTAAGTCAGCTATCGTGTTCTTTGACCCTGGGATGATGATCATGTCTGCCCGCGAAAGGATGGAGGACGAGTCGGAGAAGAAGAGATGAACTCCCTCTACTGCTGCCAGCATATTGAAGTCAGTGAAGTTGGAGATATGGGGAAGACGTACCACCCCTATATTGAATAAACCGTCCACAGGTGCGGTATGACTCTTTTCCAATATCACGCCATCCTCCTGCTCTATGAACACACCATCAAAGTATGGGAGCACGCCCACCACCGGGACACCAGTCAGATCTCGGATGATCTTCTTGCCCTCTTCGAAGAGTGATTGGTCGCCTCTAAATTTATTGATGACCACTCCCTTGATACATCGACGTTGCTCCGGAGGCAAAAGCATGATCGAGCCATACACACTCGCAAATACCCCTCCTCGATCAATGTCCGCCACCAGATAGGTCGCTGCACCGGTCGTCATCGCCACACGCATGTTGACTATATCCTTATCCCACAAGTTCATCTCCGAGATACTACCAGCCCCTTCTATCACCATGGGTGAGTACTTCTCGGATAGGCGTTGGTAGGCTCTCATCACCTCATCGAATAGGAGCTCCCTATCGTCAGAGCGGAAAAACTCTCGAGCCGACTTATTGCCCACAGGCTTACCCATCAGCACCACCTGTGATACCTGATGAGTGGTAGGTTTGAGGAGGATTGGGTTCATCTCTACCATGCACGGGAGCCCGCACGCCTCTGCTTGTGCTGCCTGTGCTCGACCTATCTCCAGCCCATCCGGAGTTGCATAACTATTGAGAGACATGTTTTGGGACTTGAAGGGTGCCGGATGATAGCCGTCCTGCACGAATAGCCTGCAGAATCCGGTATTCACCACCGACTTCCCCACATCGGATCCGGTACCTACAAACATGATTGGTCTCAGTCGTTGCTTCATATGACTTACTTATTATTTTCGATATCTTTCGGCTCGTACTCTATGTGTATTACCTCTCCATATCCGATACTTCTCTCGTATGCTTCAGCGACGGTCATCTCCGTCAGTAGCGACAGGCACGCGCGTATAGGTCCAGCATGGGTGACCACAAGGATATGGCTACCGTTCTCCTGTTCGCCGAGAAAGTCCCTCACACGGTTTTCCAGCATCTGATAGGACTCCCCCCCTGCTGTCGGGACATGGACATAGTCTTCAAACCATGCTTCACTCCCCTCCTCTCTGTATATATCTTCCCACGACATCATCTCCCACAGCCCGAAGTCCAGTTCTTTCAGACGCTCATCGGGGATGACGACCTCCGCCAGCTCTATCGCCAGTCGCAGGCACCTGCTGAGCGGACTGCAGTAACACTTGTCTGCTACGATGCCTGTCGTGCGTACCCTTATCTCCTCCAACTCCTCTCCGAAAGTCTCCGCTGTAGGCACATCCGTGACCCCGTAGCAAATGCCTGCAGGCACTGCCACACGGGTGTGACGTACGAGGTGCAGAGAGACTGACATTAGCGGGCTACGTTATTTTGTACGATCACGATGATGAGCAGAAAGAGTATCTCTGCCAGCTGTTGCAATGCTCCCAGCACATCACCGGTGTATCCCCCGATTCTCCTGAGGACTATCCCCCTAAAGGTTACGAAGAGTACCGCATACCCCGCCACAATGCCGACCATATCCCATACAGACAAAGTTACCAGCGGAGCCAAGCCGATGATGAGGGAGATAACCAAAGACCAAGTGCTCATCCGCTTGACCAAGTGCTCGGACTTGATATTCTCTGTCCGTACATACTGCGAAGTATAGTACAGGAGCATGGGTAGTGTTCTGCTCGATGCATGGGCCACGAGTAGGACTAGAGGTACTCGCTCAGGGATCACGGTCGTAATCAGTGCGAACTTAAGCCCAAAATCGAGGATCAGTGCCAGTATCCCATACACTCCGGTGCTGCTGTCCTTCATGATCGCCAGTACTCGTTCACGAGTATATCCGCCTCCAAATCCATCACAGAAGTCGGAGAGTCCATCCTCATGTATGCCACCAGTGAGCATCACCATGGTTACCAGAGAGAGTGCTGTAGCGACACTTGTTCCTAGGTGGAGCAGGCTGAAGCACACCGACCAGACCCCACCACCGATAGCGGCTACGATCAGTCCCACGAGAGGAAAGTACCGCAATGACTCTCGCAATGATTCCTCATCGTACTCCAGATATCCCGAGGGAATACGGCTGTAGTACATCAGTGCGAAGCGAAAAAGATTGAATTGCTTCTTCAGCATTTTGGAGGGTTGTATAGGGGATTATTGCGGTGCTTCTCCACCTCGTATATGCCAGTCTCGTCGAAGCTCGCCATTTCGTTGAGGAAGACAAGAGCGGACTCTATGATCGGGTATGATATTGCGACCCCTGTTCCTTCCCCCAAGCGCATCCCCAGATCCAGCACAGCACGTCCACCCATGTAGTCCATTAGCGCCCTGTGTCCCGGCTCTTCCGACGCGTGGCAGAAGATGACATTCTCTCTAAGCTCAGGCATCATCTCGGTCGCCACCATGATAGCCGCACTGGTGATGAATCCATCCGACAGCACTATCATCCCACGACGTCTCGCCTCCATGGCTCCGCCGCATATCATGGCGATCTCAAGCCCTCCCATTTGGGTCAAGGCTTCCATGGCAGATGTCGGGTGATACTTTGCGGCTACTTGCTTGAGGATATCCAGCTTGTGACTCAATCCGCTATCATCGAGTCCAGCTCCACGTCCTACACAGACCTCAAGGGGGGTACCTGCAAAGTGATGCAGGAGCAATGACGCTATAGAAGTATTGCCGATGCCCATTTCTCCGAATCCGATTACGTTGCATCCCCTCTCATACTCCTCTCGCACGCACTCTGCTCCGATAGCTATAGCGCGCTCGGTTTCGTCTCTGGTCATGGCGGGCTCGTAGAGCATATTCTTAGTGCCGTAGGCTACCTTGCGATTCTCGACCCTACAGCCTTTGGGGAAATCGTAGTCCACCCCGCCGTCGATCACACGGAGACGGATACCATGCTGACGCGTGAAGACACTGATGCCGGCTCCTCCTTCCGTGAAGTTGATCGCCTGCTGCCATGTGATCTCCTTGGCACTCACACTCACTCCCTCATCCGTAATCCCATGATCTGCTGCGAATGTGAGGATCGTAGGCTGACGGAGTACGGGGGACAGCGTTTCTTGTACCATGGCTATCTGTAGGGCTATCTCCTCCAGTTGCCCGAGAGATCCAAGGGGTTTGGTGCGGGTATTGATCTTGTGTTGGATACGCTGTCTCAGGAGCTCTTTGTCTTCGTTCATGGCTTGTTTCTTGATAAAAAGCGGATTTTCCTCCCACATGCAAAAGTAACAAAAAGTGCGTCATCCCGAACATTCTTTTTATCCAATATTCACTTTCATAATCTCCCGTGCCTGCCCTCTTCTCAATTTAGTGCTTTGGGTGAGGGTTTGAGAAGCATCGGGAAAAAGAGGAAAATTTCTCTGGGTCGTCGATGAAGCGATGTCCCGGAGGTCGGAAAGGAAAGCTCTGGGTCATCGACGGGGCGACTTCCCAGAGCTTTTTTTGACCACGTGCGCATTCACTTGTTTCTTCCTATTCGGTCGTCGGAATTAGTGTTTGCGGAACTTCCGGTGATGTTTCTTCTTTTGACTATGATCGCATGTCTTGCTCAGGAGTGAAAAATCATGTACATCCAAAAGAACACACCGGTCCCGAAGATGTCAAAAAGTGAGTGGACAAGGACGAAAGGAACTAGGGAAGTAACCTTTTGGCGTACCCAGATAAAACCGAGGCCCATGAGTGCGATCCCGAGTGCGGAAGGGATCCCTTGGTAAACATGAAAACCAAACCGAATAAAAACGCTTGCTACGATAGCAACCACCTTGTATTTGGCATCCACGGCGAATGTGAGCCCCATGAAAAAGAATTCCTCGAAGAAGCCATTGAGGAGCGCAAACAGCAACAACCAGATATTGATATGCCCAAAGAGGTCACCGCCACCGTTGGAATTCCATGCGGAGAAGTAAGCGATGGGATTAACCCCGTATTTGAACCAGTATGAACCGTAGATGCACACGTCTACAATACTTCCTCCCAGTAGAATGAGGGCAAGCATCACAGGCAGGGTATACCACTTCACCGAAAAGTCGAGAACGGAGAAATCAAATCTTCTCCACCACAAGTACAAGCCTGCTATGGAGAGCAAAACCAACTCCAAAATGATCGTAAAGATGTTTTGATAACCTGAGAAAGAGCCGGCACTTGGAGGTTGAGGGTCGGCAGTCTCAAAGTACATCCAGACGGAGAGAAAAATAAAGTAGCCGAAGAAGATCAGAGCCAATACCCCAAAGTCCGTGAGGTTGAGTAGTCTCTTGGTTGATGATTTGTCCATTCGTCAACTATGCAAACACTCTCAAATCCTGATACATACGACGTATCCACGTCGCACGACAAGCAGGATCTGAGAGGAACAAACAAATGCTAGAAGACAAAGTCTCCTAACTGTGTATTCTTATTCGCTTGCTGTGGGTTATCTGCTTACCTTACTTTTTCAGTTGAAGAGTAATCTTGTAACCTTCCTTACCTTCAACCCACTTTCCATTATCGAGCACCTCATCGCCCACGATGGACATAGTACCGGCCTTTTCGTCAACCTTATAGACAGTCCTGGTCTTTTTATCAGCCGAGAGGATTTTTAGAGTAGGAGTGATATAGGTATAGGAGAGATTAATTGGCTCATTTGGAAATTCCCCAGGGTCTACGGATCCCTCTTTGATTGTGTGCACAAAGACCACTTCGGTCGAAGTCTTGAAATCGTAAATCACACTCACTAGAGCAGACTTGGGATCCTTTTCATCAAAACGATAGGTTGCCTCCCACTTGGTGCCGACAATGTTGAAGGCTTTTTCTGGCACCTTGGGTTCATTTTGAGGCGCCTTAGGGTTATTTTGGACCTTGGTGCAGGAAACGAAGAGTGCCATCAGTAGCAACGGCAACAATACAATCTTTCTTTTCATATTCATAATTGTAAATGTGTAAATTAATCCGATAGCAAACTTACAAAATACTCTCGAAACAAAAAAGAAAATAGCTAATTAATACCATTTGTCATTTAGGATGTTTGTCTTCTATTTCCCCGTCCTAATTATGAGAGTTTGTCCTAAATTTTCCAATATCCCTCTCCCTTGGTGATTTAATATATGGTTACGTACTGTTGCTAAAAATCTCTGGGTCGTCGATGATCCGATGTCCTAGGGGTTGTAAAAAATATTTCCGGGACATCGAATCATCGACGCCCCAGAGAAAATCAGTGCATTGAGCGCACGCAGAAGCGACAGGCTTCGATGACAGTAGCACTATTGTGCCGTATAATGATCGTCTAATGTCCTACAGCTTAGTCTCGCATTGACTTGCCCATCCGACTGTGAAAGCTCTTGAGACTCAGGTAAAGTTGCAGTCTCTGTAGGCTGCTAAATCCCAATTGCTCAATCTCTCTGAAGAACACTCCGTGCGCTCGATCCATCTCTCTATCCATCTCGAGGAGCTTCTGTAAGTTTTCCTCAGCAACCTCCTCTGACATGTTCTCTTGCCGCTCGAGACTTTTGCGTAGGTCTACACTCTGCTTCCAGATGACGAAGCGCTTTTTGTCGAGGGTAATGAGTGCTGTATTGAGTAGTCTCTCCTCTTCGCCTGTGAGTTTCATTGTCTTCTTGATGTGGGCCATACGCTCAACGATGAGTTTATTGTGCCTGTCTTGAACCTCTTTATTGTGCTTCTGGAGTACATGGCGGGTCGCGCCGGCATTATCGGAGAGGTTGACTGCGATGAAGAGGGTTAGGAGAATGTAAAGTATCGATCTGCGTGACATATGAAAGTGATAATGTAGAGGTAAATTCGGTAAAAGTAGTACAATCAATGGCTGTCGGATACGGAGGACGCGATGAATTCATCTTCGGTCTCCTCCCACAGGAAGAGCTGGTAGTCCTCGTCCGTGATCTCCACATCTGCAGATAGTCTGGAGGGAGCCATGATCGCCACAGTGGTGGAGGTATCTCCGTGACCGGCCAACTGATTGACATAGGGGATGAGGTTGATGATCAGCACGAGTCCCACGAACATCGCAGCTAAGTATAGGTAGGGACGTATGACCTCCATGAGGGGACGGCGAGCCGAGGACTCCTCGATCTCCTGCTCTTCGGTCCGAATCCGCGTCATGATACTACTGCTGAGTTGGTCGAAGTAACCTTCGGGTACTTTGAATGCCTGAGTAGGATCATCGGACTTGTGTTGTCTGTCTTCAAATATCGGGGTATTCATGCTCATTGGTTTTGGGGGAATGAAAATCCGTCCTTCTTTTGTCCTAATCTTTGCTTCTTAGAGGACGTGGTACTTGCATTCTTTATGCTTTAGATGCTGTGTATCATGTGTGGTTTAATTGTCAGGGTCAGTAATGTTTAGAAAATTTTGCAATTTCTTGACTGCATGGTGGTAGTTGGCTTTGAGTGCGCCTTCGGAGGTGCCGGTAATCTTGGATATCTCACCGAAAGGCTTCTCGTCAAAATAGCGTAGCTCAAAAGTGATACGTTGCTTCTCCGGGAGTTGAGCTATGGCGGCTATCAGCTGCGCTTCCGCCTCGTCACCGTCGAAGTAGGGATCGCTCGCGAGCATCTGAGCGATGTCGTAGCCGTCTCCCGTGAGTGCGAGTTTACGCTCGGATTTCTCTCGGCGAATAAAGGAGAGAGCTTCGTTGACAGCTATTGAGTGCAGCCAAGTGGAGAGCTTGGCATCGCCACGGTAGCCCCGGATGTTTTTCCAGACCTTGATGAACGTATTCTGCAGGACATCATCGGCGTCCTCGTGGCGGAGAACAATACGCCTAACCACGGCATAGAGCTGCCTGGAGTATCGGTTGACCACAAATTCAAATGCCTGTTCGGCATGCTCCTTCGAGTGGAGGAGCCCGATGAGTTCTTCATCCGAAATATTTGGCGGAATGTGTACAGTCGACGGCATGAGAAGGGTAAGAGGGTCTTTACTTGTCTGTAGCCTTTGAATCAGCAGTTTCGGCAGACCTCTGATTGAGCTCTGGGTAAGCGATCCGTGAGTGATGCATGGTACGGAGTTTCTCGAGGAAGACCTGTTTAACTACTTCTATGTCTCGGAAGGTCAGCGGAGTGTTTCGCAGCAGACCTTCTTCTACAATACTATCTACTATCTTTCCGATGTGGTTTTTGAGGCTCTCCTCAGTTATTTCCGACAGACTCCTTGAGGAGGCTTCTACGGAGTCGGCCAGCATCATGACACCTTGCTCACGGGTGAAAGGATTCGGGCCGGGGTAGTGGAATATACTTTCATCTATGACTTGATCGGGATGCTCGTTCTTGTACTTGATGTAGAAGTATTTGGTCATCCCGAGGCCGTGGTGTGTGCGGATGAAATCGATGATGGCTTGGGGGAGGTGGGCGGATTCTGCCATTTCTACTCCGTCGGTGACGTGGCGGATGATGATACGAGCACTCTCATCATAGTTCAGACTGTTGTGGGGGTTGACGGGGCCTTGGTTCTCTGTGAAGTAGGTAGGATTGCGCATCTTGCCGATGTCGTGGTAGAGTGCTCCCGATCGTACCAGCTGTACATCACCTCCGATCTTGGCACACGCCGCAGCAGAGAGGATAGAGACATTGATAGAGTGTTGAAAGGTCCCCGGCGCCACTTCGCTCATACGTTGGAGAAGCGGTTTATTGATATCTGCGAGTTCGACGAGGCTGATATTTGAGACGTAACCGAAGAGTCGCTCGAAGACGTACACCAGCATGAAACTGAACATGAGACACACGAAGTTGACTGCAAAATATAGCAGTATATTGGGATAGAACTGGTTGAGCGAACCGTCGCGTGCCAGTAGGTATGCAGTGTAGACACTAACCATAGTCACGAACACCCACGATGTAGCCTTGATGAGGTTGCCACGCTGTGTAAGCTCCTTGAGTGTTACTACAACGGTGCGCCCGGCTGCGATCTGCAGAAGAATGAAGAGCATTTGATCCGGAACGACAAGAGCGGAGAGTACCGTGATGAGTACGTGGGTAGTGAAGGCTGTGCGGGAGTCGAGGAAGATACGGATAAGTATTGGTACAATACAGAAGGGGATGACGTATACCGCATTCGGAGCTGTGGGAACAACCAGATAGGTAAGCCCCACGAAAAAGACGATTTGTGCGATGATGAAGAGCATGTTCTTCAGGTCGGCACTGATCTCCGGTCTGAAAGTTACCAAGTACAACAGCTGGGTAATCAGGAGGAGAAAGATGAGGAGCCCGATTCCAGCTTTGCGCCAGATTCGCTCAGAGAAGCTCGTGGTCATTTGTTCATGTGCCTGTCGATATCCCTCCAATTCTTGATAGATCTCCTCCGTCACTTCCTCTCCTTGTCCGACAATCTTTGCTCCCTTGCGGACCACACCGATGATCTCCTCGATACTGGCCTTTTCGGCCTCTACCATCTGATCCGTCTTGTCCTCGTCGTAGACAATATTAGGGGTAATGAAGGACTTGATACCTGCCAGCTGTACAGTGACACTATCGAGTCCTACGGGGAGATCCTGCAGGATCTTAGAGAGGGCAACCTGTGGGGTGAGGAGTTCGTCTCGAGAGCGCTTTTTAGCCACGTTGTCTGCTCCGATGACATAGATGGATGTGGAGTCTGACATTGACACTGCCAGGTCTTCGTCGAATACACCTTGCTCATATACCTCCTCGAGCTTATTCATCAGATAGACCATGAACTGGCTGTGCGTGAGAAATGCTTCCGGGAGCTTGCCCTCATTAAATGCCTCCGTCAGTTTATTCTTCTGCTGGATGTACGTCTTGGAGTTAAGGGAGTAGTAGAGAGTTTTGTTCTTCTCTATCTCATTCTTTTCTGACTGAATAACCTCAGGACTTTTACGTACGACAAAGTCGTAAGGTGCCACCAATACCTCCTCGTATCTCCATGGCTGATTGAGGGTATACCGATACCTGAACTTTGTCTGCTTCGATGGGTAGCAGAGGGTCAGTACGATAGCTGCTAAGAGGAATAGCAGGGTCTCTTTGATGAGTGTAGTGCGGTGTAACTTCATATCTCTATCTCCTTTTTCTCGAGGACAATTGAGAGACGAAGAAGTGTCCACTTCCCATACCTTCATATCTGGTAGGGACGGACACTTCTGTCTTCTTTTTGTGGGGAAAAATCATTTACTTCTGTGCCATCCCTCTGCGTCTGCGTGCTGATATCAGGGTATTGCGCATGAGGGAGATGATCGTCATTGGTCCCACTCCTCCGGGGACCGGAGTGATGTACGAGCATTTAGGGGCTACGTGGGCGAAGTCCACGTCACCACAGAGACGAAAACCGCTCTTCTTCGTATCATCGGGGACACGAGTGGTGCCCACGTCCACGACTACAGCTCCCTCCTTCACCATATTCTCTTTCAAGAACTCTGGCTGACCCAGTGCTGCGATGATGATGTCAGCGGTACGGGTCACGGCTGCGATATCCTTGGTGTGGCTGTGGCACACAGTCACGGTAGCATCACCTGGGTATTGCTTAAGCATCATCAGCTGAGCCATGGGCTTTCCCACTATATTGCTGCGTCCGAGGACGACACAATGCTTGCCACTGGTCTCAATGTTGTACCTTTTGAGTAACTCGAGGATACCGGAAGGGGTGGCGGAGACGAACGAAGGTAGTCCGATGCTGGTGCGACCTACGTTAATGGGATGAAAGCCGTCTACATCCTTGTCAGGGTGTACTGCCTCTATGATCTTCTGCTCATCGATATGCTTGGGTAGTGGAAGCTGGATGATAAATCCATCCAAATCTTCATCCTTATTCATCTTGTCTATCTCTGCCAGTAGCTCCTGCTCTGTCACATCCGCTTCATAGCGCTTGAGTGAGCTAATGAATCCCAGTTCCTCACATGTCTTCATCTTGGATGCTACGTAGGTCTCGCTGCCGCCGTCATGTCCCACGAGGATTGCTGCCAGATGTGGTGCCTTGTGCCCTGCCGCCACGATCTCCTTCACTTCCTCGGCGATCTCTGCTTTCATCTCTGACGATACCTTCTTACCGTCCAAGAGCTGGTATGTACTCTCATTCATAACTTGTGTTTATTTGGTTGAGGGTTAGTAAAAATAGTTCTCTTAGGTTTTTGTGCTTTGTCTATACTCTATCGGCGGTAGTCCTGTCCTCATTCATTCACTCTGGTACCTCGTGGGGTTGGCATGCGGAGTATCATCGGCGCATGCGCTGCTGCATCTGTGCCAGGTTCTGCATGCCGGGCATCTTGCCACCAGCCTTACTGATCATCTGCATTGCCTTGCGTGCTTGCTCAAACTGCTTGAGGAGTTGATTGACTGCAGAGATGTCGTTGCCGCTGCCATCTGCAATACGCTTGCGTCGAGAGCCATTGATGATTGCAGGATTGGCACGCTCCTCCGGTGTCATGGAATGTATGATAGCTTCGATGCCCTTGAATGCATCGTCGTCCACATCAAGATCCTTGATCGCTTTGCCTACTCCTGGGAGCATCCCCATGAGATCCTTTAGACTACCCATCTTCTTGATTTGGTTGATCTGATCGAGGAAGTCGTTGAAGTCAAATTTATTCTTCTTTATCTTCCTCTCCAGTTCAGCGGCTTTCCTCTCATCATATTGATTCTGCATGCGCTCCACCAGTGACACCACGTCACCCATACCGAGGATACGGTCTGCCATGCGCTTCGGGTGAAAGACATCCAGGGCGTCCACCTTCTCTCCCGTCCCGATGTAGAGGATAGGTTTCTTCACCACTGTGCGGATCGAGAGTGCAGCACCGCCACGAGTGTCACCGTCGAGCTTGGTGAGGACAACGCCGTCAAAGTCAAGTCGGTCGTTAAACTCCTTGGCAGTATTCACTGCATCTTGCCCTGTCATTGAATCCACGACGAAGAGGATCTGGGTTGGGTGTACAGCCTCCTTGATGCGGGTAATCTCATCCATCAGCACCTCGTCCACAGCCAGTCGACCGGCCGTATCTATGATGATTGTGTCATTACCCTGCTTCTTGGCGAGATCAAGGGCATTGAGAGATATCTGTACAGGGTCTTTGCTGTCCTCCTCACTGTATACGGGGATGTCCAGCTGGGATGCAAGCACCTTGAGCTGGTCTACGGCTGCGGGGCGATAGACGTCCCCGGCGACGAGGAGAGGCTTGGAGCCCTTTTTATTCTTGAGGAGGTTGGCGAGCTTGCCTGCGAAAGTTGTCTTTCCCGATCCTTGCAGACCACTCATGAGGATGATATTGGGTTTGCTGTCGAGCTTCAGCTCCACTGCCTCTCCTCCCATGAGATCTGCCAGCTCATCGTGTACGATTTTGACGAGGAGTTCCCCTGGCTTCACTGCCGTGAGGACTCTCTGTCCGAGAGCTTTCTCTCGTACCGTATTGGTGAAAGCTTTGGCGACGTTGTAATTGACGTCAGCTTCAATAAGTGCCCTCCGTACGTCTTTGACGGTCTCTGCGACATTGAGCTCAGTAATCTGACCTTCACCCTTGAGGATCTTGAATGACCGCTCTAATCTTTCCGATAAATTATCAAACATATTTGGTTGGATTGCTTCGTATTCAGTTCACGCAAATATACATGAATTCGCTGAGAGGATAAAATCAAAACGCCTGCTCCCAATCCTGTTCCTTCCGCCTGCTCCCAATCCTGTTCCTTCCGCCTGCTATCATGGTTATGTGTCGGCTCCTCACTCAGGCGAGTAGCGGACATAGGGTCACCGACGACCCAGAGATCGATGAAGCGATGTCCCGGAGGTCTCGAAAAAAATCTCTGGGACGTCGATGCATCGATGACCCAGAGAAATCTGACTGCTGATATCGTGGTGAGGGAGAGACAGAGCTCATCGGGGTGACTGTCGCTCAGCGACCGGAGCGCTGCGAGAGAGACTTCTCGTACACGACGATCGAATTGGCTATACGATCAGCGAGCTTCTCCTTACCTGCTGCCGACGCCATGAAGCTCTCTTCGTCACGGTTGCTGATAAAACCCAGTTCGATTAGGATGCTGGGCATGGCAGCCTTGCGGAGGACGAGGAATCCAGCCTGACGTACACCACGGTCACTGCGCCCGGTCTTGACCAGTCCCCGCTGTACGAGGTTAGCGAGCTTGATGCTGGAGTCGAGGTACTTATTCTGCATGAATTCGAAGATAATGTAGGACTCACTTGAATTGGGATCGAAGTCCTCATACTTCGTCGAGTAGTCGTCCTCGAGGAGGATTGCGCTGTTCTCTTTCATCGCCACATCCAGATTCTCTTTCGTCCTATGTAGTCCGAGGACGTAAGTCTCTGCCCCGTTGGGGCTACGGCTACTGCTGGCATTGGCGTGTATGGAGACGAAGAGGTCGGCGTGCTTGCTGATGGCAAAATTGGCACGCTCATTGAGCCCGATGAATGTATCCGTGCTGCGGGTGTAGTACACGATGATATTGGGGTTGATCTTCTTGATTTTGCTTCCGACCTTGAGGGCGACGTCGAGGACGATATTTTTTTCCTTCTGTATCTTGCCTGTCGCACCACTGTCATGTCCGCCATGCCCTGGGTCGATGACGACGATGAAGCGCCCTTTGCTGTCACGGGCTGCGGCGTGCGTGCTCCCGAGTGCCACAAGGGCAAGGAGGCTAAGGAGTAGGGCGAGGATCCGAGTATGTGGATAGATGTACATGAGTGCCGTCTGTGCTACATGTGTATAGTGAGTCAGTCTCTACTTTCTTCCGCGAAGTTACGAATACCTGCCGAACTACCCAAAGAGAACTAATACTTTAACCTTGGTATTAAGTAAATTTAGACCTTTGTCCCCTCGTTCCGATGCCCTCAGGAGCGCATTGATGTATATGAGTTGGGGGTGGTGAAATATATTCATGGGTCTACGTGGTCGAAGAGATGGCTGAGTGAAGGAGCTTTTTTCCATTATAATTAATTGAATATATTTGTACCGACAAAATATAATTGGGGAATATCTGCTTTGTTCTTCTCCTGCCTAAGTAGGAGTTAGGATGGTAAGAATAGTCGAGTATTTTACAGAACAACAATAAGGAACGTTTATGAAGCGAATATTAAGATTAGGTGGTGCATTGGTGCTGATGGTAGCGCTCTTCGCATCCGCTGCTCTTGCACAAACTCAATCGGTGCAGGGTGTCGTGAAGGATGAGCATGGCGACCCTATCCCAGGGGCGATTGTCAAGGTGGTACAAGATGCAACCAAAGGAGCGTCGACGGATCTGGACGGTAAGTTTACGATCAAGGACGTACCGGTCAAGGGAACTCTCCAGATCTCTTTCGTGGGGATGGTGACTCGCGAAGTAGCTATCAATGGTCAGTCTTTCATCGAGGTAACCCTCGTGGAGGATGCGGAAGTGCTGGATGAAGTAGTAGTGACAGCGCTCGGGATCAAGCGAGAAAAGCGCTCGCTGGGGTATGCGTTGCAGGAAGTAAAAGGAGAACAATTACTTGCCACGAGAGAGACGAACGTCACGAACGCGCTATCGGGTAAGATCGCAGGACTACAGGTAGTGAAGGGCGGTGGAGGCATGGCAGGCTCCTCTAAGATCGTACTGCGTGGTAATAACTCCCTCACGGGTGACAACCAACCTCTGATTGTCGTCGACGGTGTGCCGATGGATAACTTTACCGGTGCGAGCAATAATGACTTCTGGAACCCCTCGATAGACATGGGTAATGGTCTCGGTGACCTTAATCCTGATGACATTGCATCTATGTCGGTACTTAAGGGTGCCAGCGCAGCAGCGCTCTATGGCTCACGTGCAGGTAATGGCGTGATCCTCATCACTACCAAGACGGGACAGGCTCAGAAGGGTTTGGGAATAAGTTTCAACTCCACCACAGGTTTTGAGACGATC
>JBAKGE010000094.1:0-7733 GCA_037191085.1 Porphyromonadaceae bacterium
GGGACATTTAGTGCTGGATCCTTAAGAAAGGTAAGATTTGGGGAGAAAAAGCAGTATGGAGGTGTATTCGATAGTGCCAAAGCATTCGCTTGTTGATGTTTAGTATCTCGGTACGCATCCCTACTGTGTAACAGGTCAGGCACTTTGGACTTTGTGCCGAAATGTTCTCTCATACACAGAGCTGGCTCTTCGATGCTCTTTTTCAGTTCTTTCCAAGCGGAGGAATCAACGGCGGTAAATCTTATGTCAATATCGTCTTTAATTGTTATTTTTTCTCTCTCTGATACAAATGTACGTAGTCGAAACCCTTGTTCCTCTCTTCAATGAAATCAGGGGAGGCAACAGGACGTCTCAGGCAGATGTATAAGTACGAACCTACCATCGCATTCACTTTTATCTAGGTGCGTGTTTGTGGCCTTGATACGGTATAAATGTCCTTACGAGAAGATTGAAAAAAGATACCAGAAGCTTGGGGGATGTCTGAGAAACTCTGTTTGGGAACTTCCTTTGGACCATTGCTATTGCTGAAAGTCAGAAAAAACGACTGACGTGTCATTTCTCTTCTCCCCCAGAACTGAGAGGATTGCACGATTATAATTTAATCGCGAATAATGGTAAAAATAGGGAGAAGATCGGGGTGGATACGATTAGGATGTGCCCAGAAGCGAGAGACGTAGTTTTAGAGATTTATAACAGTGATGCCGGCACCACCAAAATCAACATGTTCATCAGCGAAGGAGGTGACTTTTGGGTTTGTGGCGAGCAGCTGTCGAATGGCTTCGCGCAGAGCTCCAGTCCCCGTTCCGTGGAGGACTCGTACGGGGGAGTAACCATACCTCACGGCATCATCAATGAAGTATGTTACTGTCTGCAAGGCTTCATCTACCCGCTTCCCGCGAAGGTCCAGTTGGGGCTTAAAGTTTAGGCGTCTATCATCGTTCTGCTCTTCTATCACTATGGATGTTCTTTTGTTGATCACTGTTGCTTGTCTCATGCTTGGAGTGAGTTGATCCATGGGGAGCTCCATGGTCAGTCCACCGAGACGTACGAGTGCTTTCTTTCTTCGTATCTCTATGACTTCTCCTACTGTGTTGCCACCTTTTACTGTTACGTTTGTCCCGACTTCTATCTTCTGTGCTTTTGAGTCCTTTGGGGTGTGTTGTTGCTGCTCTCCCTGGCGGATAATTTCTTTTCTTTTTATTTGATTTTCTATTTTATCCTTGCGCTCTTTGAGTGTAGCACGAGCTTTCTGTGTTCGCTCCTTTTCGGCTTTTGCCTCCTTGATCTCTCGAATTGTCTGTTCGATAGTTGCATTAGCAGAGGAAACTATTTTGAGTGCTTCCTTCCGTGCAGAATCCAGTATCTCGGATCTCTTGCTAGATATGTCTGCAAGTTTATCATCCAACTCGGTTTGTTTTCGCTCTAGTGTCTTCTCCTGCACCTTTATTTGAGCGCGCTTTTTTGCCCAGTATGCTTTGTCTCGCATGATGTCCTGCAGATACATATCCTGCTGCATATAGTCTAGCCCCACTATTTTCGATGCGTAGTCCAGGATGTCCTCTGGCAGTCCGATTGAGCGTGCTATCTCTATCGCAAAGGAACTCCCGGAGTGTCCGATGTACAGCTGATAAAGGGGGCGTATCTTTTGTCTGTCGAAAAGCATGGCACCATTCACTGTCCCCTCATGTTTCTCACTGTATTCCTTAATGTTGCTGTAGTGTGTCGTGATGACACCGTAGGCACCTGTGGTTCTAAACCTATCCAGCAATGCTTCTGCGATAGCACCACCTATCCGAGGTTCTGTTCCAGAGCCAAATTCATCTACCAGTAGGAGAGAGTTTGCGGTACTCTTTTTGCTAAATATCTTCATATTCTGGAGATGCGAGGAGTATGTACTCAGGTCATTTTCCAGCGACTGCTGATCCCCTATATCCAGCAGTATCTCGTCAAAAAAACGACAAGTGCTGTGGCTCTGGATTGGTATAGCCAACCCACACTGCAGCATGTACTGTAGCAGTGCTACAGTCTTCAGCGTTGCTGACTTTCCTCCTGCGTTGGGACCGGATATCACGAGTAATCGTGCTTCGGGGGTCAACCTTATGTCCAGAGGTACGAGCGTCCTATGCTGGGCTTTTAGGTGACGCTCCAGGAGGGGGTGTCGGGCCTTCCACCACTCCATGGAAAGGTTATCCTCAGATGTCTGTGGCACTATCGCCTTCATGGCATACGCCATTGCCGACTTCGCCTGAAGAAAGTCAAGTGTTCCGATCACTGTACAGTCGTCCTGTATTGTCTGAATCTCAGGACGAATATAGTCTGTTAACTCCCTCAATAGGCGATTTATCTCTCTTTTCTCCTCTCCCTGCTTCTCTCGGATGCAGTTATTTAGTGCTACTATTTGTTCCGGCTCCACGAAGAGGGTACGTCCCGTCGCAGACTCCTCATGTACGATCCCCCCTATCTCACGTTTGGCATGCGGTATTACAGGGAGTAGTAGTCGTCCGTCACGCATCGTCGGGGTAGCGTCCTTCTCCACCCAGCCAGCTGTTTGTGCCTGTCGAAGGATCGACTGCATCGTTGTTCCTACCGAACTCATCATCTGCCGCAGCTCTATCCGGATTTCCCTCAGTAGCTGAGACGCAGTGTCTTTGATCTCTCCTTCCTCGTCTATAAGGGTGTGCAGTTTACGACGTAGATCCGGCAGTGTATTTAGTCGTTTCACTAGTGCTCGCAGCGCAGGGAAATTCTCCGCTGCATCCTCGTCTTGTGCATCTAAATGCTCAAATATCTGCACTACCTGCATCACAGACGACAGCAGCTGGCGCAGTGCCACTCCTCCTTCTATTGATATGGAAGAGCCCTCAGGACGAATAGCCCGAAGGTGACGCTTCAGGTCGTTGAATGCGCAGGTAGGCATCTCAGGTACACGTCCCTCTAGCTCTATCATCTGGCGCAGTAGCTCCAGACGCTGTACCAATTCACGTCCCCGAGGGAGGAAACTAATCTTGCCGACCATGAAACGACTCACTTCGTTGTGGCAGTACCCGATTAACTCCTCACGCAGTGTGCCGAAGCCTATTCTATCTTCGAAATCCTGTGGGTATATATTCATGTTCTCAGTGTCTGATTCATCTCCCGTCAGTAGGGACGTCAGAGCAAGCGTATGATGTCGTTGATATTCGCATATAGCATTAGTAAAATCAGAAATGCCATGCCGATGATCTGAAATCTTGTCTGCCATTTCAGTGACGGGCGACGCCCCGTGATCATCTCATAGATCAGGAATATGATGTGACCACCATCCAGCCCTGGAATCGGGAGTAAATTCATCACCGCTAAAATGACAGACAGGAATGCCGCCATGCTCCATATTGCTTTCCAGTCCCACACCCCTGGGAAAAGACTGCCCATTGTTCCCAGTCCTCCCAGCTTCGAGACACCTGTAGGTGTCGCCACGTACTTCAGCTGATCCACGTAGCTTACCAGCTGCTTGTATGCATTAGATACCCCTGCTGGTATAGCTTCCATGAGACTGTACTTCTGATGTACTACCCCAAATACTTTCGGTATCCCGGCGAACATAATTCCCAGTCCACTCTCTTTCTCACACATCATCCTTATGGTATGTGGAAGGCCGTCCCTCAGGATCGACAGTGTTACCGAATCCCCTCTTGCCTGCTGTATCAATGGGTATAGCACGGCGAGATCTGACGACATCTCACCATTGACTCCCATGATACGATCTCCAGATCGTAGCCCTGCTATTGCGGCGTTGCCTGTAGGCAGCACGGAGTCTATCAGAGCAGGTACACGCAGCTGATACAGTGCGCTATCTGTAGCCAGCATTGCCTCGAATAAATCCACGGGCACTGCTATTGTCACTTCCTCTGTTCCCCTTAGTACGACCAATTCTTCAGCGTTAGCTATGTCCTGCATCAACTTGCCCTCGAAGTTCTGTATCTCCCTACCATCCAGTCTTATCGGTAGATCGCCGTCCTGTAGTCCTATCTGATGTCCCACGGAGGAGTACGCGAGATTCGTGCCGATATTTCGCATTGGAATGTGATCCGAACCCCACGTGAAAGCGATGGCACCATAGATGAACATTGCCAGCAGGATATTGAAGAGCACGCCACCAAGCATGACCAGTAGTCGTTGCCATGCCGGCTTACTCCGAAACTCCCACGGCTTCGGCTCACTCCTTAGCTTATCCGTCAGTAAGGACTCATCTACCATGCCGTCTATCTGGCAGTAACCACCCAGCGGTAGCCATCCGATACCATATTCGGTGTCGCTACGTCGAGGCTTCCACCTCAGGAAGGCGAAGCCGATGTCGAAAAAGAGGTAAAACTTATTCACTCTTATCCTGAATACCCGTGCGAAAAAGAAATGCCCAAGCTCGTGTATCAAGACGAGTATCGATAGGGTGAAAAGGAGTTGAATTGCCTTAGTCAGTATCATCATCCGGTTGTATGTTCAGTGTGTGGTAATTCATTTAATTGCCTGGCCCGATGCTTCTCAGTGCCAAGCTCTCGCCAGCTCGCGTGCGTGGCGGTCGGCCTCCTCCAGTATTGTCAGTGACGATGCTGACCTCTGTGGTGCTTTGTCCAGCACGTGGCGTATGATGCGTGGGATGTCTGTAAACCTTATTTCCCCCCCGAGGAAGCGCTCCACTGCGATCTCATTTGCAGCATTCATTGTACATGTCGCTGTCCCCCCCAACTCCAGTGCTTCATACGCTATCTGTAGGCAGGGAAAGGCATCTACTCTCGGTTGTTCGAAGGTCAGTGTCGCCATATCCTCTATCTGGGGAAGAGGTGTGGATCCCTCTAGACGGTGTGGAAAGAGTAGGGCATACGCTATCGGTAGTCGCATGTCCGGGAGAGCGAGTTGAGCCTTGATAGAGCCGTCCTTGTATCCCACCATGGAGTGAATGATGCTCTGGCGGTGCACCAGTACTTGTATGTCTTTTGGCTCCATATCAAAGAGGTAGTGAGCCTCTATCATCTCCAGTCCCTTATTCATCAGTGATGCGGAGTCTATTGTCACCTTGTGCCCCATATTCCACTTCGGGTGCTTGAGGGCATCCTCAGGTCGTACGGTATCCAATTCCTCTATGGCTCTGTCTACAAATGGTCCTCCCGATGCTGTCAGGTATATGCGCTGTGCTTCCCGCATACGCTCACCGACCAAACACTGGAATATAGCCGAGTGCTCTGAGTCTATAGGGATTATCACCGATCCTGTCCTACGACAGAGTTCCGTGATCAACTCACCTGCGACCACCAGTGTCTCCTTATTCGCCAAGGCTATCTTGTGTCCTGCCTCTATTGCTGCTATCGTGGGTGCGAGTCCGGCAAATCCTACCATTGCCGTCACCACCACATCCGTATCCATACTTCCGGCTACTAGGCACACCTCTTCTGCACCATGACGTACTACAGTGTCCGTTTCGGAGAGAGCTCTCTTGACCTTCTTATAGTGTTCCTTGTCGGCGATGACGACCTCCTTAGGGTGAAATTCCAGTGCCTGCTCTATCAGCTGATCTGCGTTGCTGTGGCATGCCAGCGCTTGTACCATGAGTTCGTCCGGGTGCCGACGGATGACGTCAAGCGTCTGTGTGCCTATTGATCCTGTGCTACCGAGGATTGTTATTTTCTTTCGATTCATTATTTACTCTTGGATATCCCGCGATTTTGTGTCCCAAAGGTACTAATTTTTCCCCACACAGCTCTGTTTATTCGAGTATTCCGTAAGTGCCGTATTCTGCTGTCTATTTCCGTTTACTGTACACCAAAAACTGAGCGTCATCCTTTAGTATGTCACAGGAGAGTCTGGTATCTGTCTACTGTTGAACCATTTTTACGGCAGGATAAATTACGGTATGCGTGTAGTCACAAGTACACTGAAAAGCTCTGGGTCGTCGCTTCATCGATGTTCCGGAACTTTTTTGCAAGACCTCTGGGAGGTTGCTGGAGCGACGACCCAGAGAAATCTTTCACTTTCTGCCGAACACCCCTGTGACACTGTGCTGGTAAGGGATTGAACAGGGAGCAAAGCATGCGAAATAAGACTTTTTACACCATACATAGTGCAAAAGTGGGCTGGGGCGCTTGTGGAATTTCCAATTTTTTGTATCTTTGCAGGGCAAATGTGAGTTGGGTCTTTGTGCCGGATCACTTTTGCGGACATTATGGTGATCATAGCTCAGTCGGTAGAGCACTGGATTGTGGTTCCAGTTGTCGTGGGTTCGATCCCCACTGGTCACCCTTAGGTAAGCGCCCCGTGCAGTTTTTCTGTACGGGACGCTTATTTTTCTTCTTTCTACCTTTCACTGGACTAATTTAAGTAAGTTCTAAGGACAGCGAAACGAAACGTATTGAGAAACCGAACCGGAACGTAACCAAATCCCCCAATCACTCACACAATAATCAACGACAGAGAAAAGTACCCCCGATATCCTATTGAATATCGGGGGTACTTTTTGTCTTTTGCTCTTTTTTGTCTCGGGGGCATATCCCAATACTTCACATATCTCCTCAAGTTGGGTTGTGGCAAGGCTCGTTTTACCCTCTTCTTACCCTCGTACGCGATTACCTGGTGGGTGTGTCTTAAGGAGCTTTGACGGCTCTCCATGGGTTAATTGCTCCTCCTCCCTTATCTCTCTGATCAGGTCTTTAATTTTTTGCCGTTTTATCGCTACCCTCACCTCGCCTGATAAAATAATGCGTCAGTTGAAGCACTATTGTGGCAAAACTTGTAAGCTTCGAGACCTCATTGCCGGGGTCCCCCTTCTGATCATCCATTGATGAAGAAATCAAAATTGGCAATGTAAATTTTGCCACTGTATCCATTTTCAATCTCATGGGGGCTTAATTATCCGCGCCTAATGCCTAAGGTGCAGAAAACCGGGACCGAATATAAAGATTCCAAGGAAACCGCTAAAAACATAAAAAGTGTTTTTATTTGATCTTTATTCCTAGAGTGGTTGCGGATTAAGTATCTCTACCCGAACGAAGTGGTCAGTCACACGTTCACCGATCTTCGAACCGGCTTTGCCAAAGCTGTGTGCCCGGGGTCCGAACCTAATGACCTCAAGTACGTAGATCAGAGTAACGACGTTGTCATTGATGGAGATGACCGTATCTAATGGGGTTATCTACCAAAGGGGACTGTTTACGAGTACGTGTTCTGTCCAAAATTTGGAAGCCTCCTTTCGCGGCGGAAAATAGCTTTAGTAGCGAGTAGTGTATTTTTGATTTTATCGGCCATGCAACTATCGAAGCTGTCCCTACGTCTCATGGTACGAACTTTCGAAATGACGGCCGCGAAAAATCAACCGCTGGAGGTTTTCACAACTTACTTTGGGGCTTTGGAATGGAGACGAAATCAGTGAATCAATAGAAAAGATAAGGATGTAGGGCGTTGGTTTCAGCCTGCTCGAAAAGTTTGCTTGCTACCAAGTCTGTTGATTCAAAGAACTCCGTACAATAATATTTGAAGTACGGGATAAAAAGTATAGAGATAGATCATACTCTATATGGAGCATGATCTATCTCTATATAGAGTATGGTGATATTCTATATAGAATAAGATCATACTCTATAGTATACTATAGGCTTATGAATGAAAATCGGACGGACTGGAGTACAAAGAAAGAGAGTGCTCTCTGTGGATAAACAGGAGCACTCTCACATGAAAGTGTGGTAATGGTAGGTGACGGCATCAACGAC
>JBAKGE010000095.1:0-7687 GCA_037191085.1 Porphyromonadaceae bacterium
CCGCCCCCATTCATCGCATCGGTAAATAAGCTGCGTAATCCGGAGATTATCATCAACTTTTGTAGTGCGAACTTCATAGAACGCATGGAGCAGAAGTTCACCCTCCTCCTCACAAGTGACCTCAAGCAGAGAGGTTACATGGCACATAAGTACCTCAATGACGTCTTCAAGCTCCTCGAACTCAAGCAAGAGATACAGCAGAAGACCCGCGTGGAGATGGACAAACAGCAGAAGGATTACTTCCTTCAGCAGCAGATGAGGATGATACGAGAAGAGCTGGAGGATGGCACACCGGACGATGATACGACCACACTACTCAATAGAGGTACCAAAAAGGACTGGCCGGAGGGAGTACACGAGACATTCAAGAAGGAGGTGAAGAAACTCTCGCACATGAGTAACCAAAGTCCTGATTACAGTGTACAGCTACAATACGTGCAGACACTGTTGGATTTACCGTGGAATGAAGTAACGACAGACAACTTCAATATCAGTAATGCTGCCAAAACCCTGGACAAGGATCACTTCGGACTGGAGAAAGTGAAGGAGAGGATACTCGAGCATCTAGCAGTGCTCAAACTGCAAGGCAACCTACGTGCTCCTATCATCTGTCTATACGGCCCCCCGGGGGTGGGAAAGACGTCACTCGGCAAGAGTATTGCTGACGCTCTCAAGCGAAAGTACGTACGTATATCCCTCGGTGGTCTGCACGACGAGGCTGAGATACGCGGTCATAGACGTACCTACATAGGCGCCATGCCCGGGCGAGTGATCAAGGGCTTCCTCCGTGCAGGGTCAAGCAATCCCGTATTCGTATTGGACGAGATAGACAAACTTGCCAGTGACTATAAGGGAGATCCCTCGTCGGCACTCTTGGAGGTGCTTGACCCAGAGCAGAATAACACGTTTCACGACAACTACTTAGATCTAGATTACGACCTCAGCAAAGCACTATTCATAGCCACGGCGAATAGTATATCTGATATCCCCGGGCCGTTGCGTGACCGCATGGAGATGATACCGGTGAGTGGTTACATCATGGAGGAAAAGGTACAGATTGCCTCCAAGCACCTGCTCCCCAAGGCGCTAAAACTCATGGGACTCAAGCGCCGTGACGTGAAGATATCAGATGCCACGATGGTGAAGATTATCGAGAATTATACGGGTGAAAGCGGTGTACGTGAGCTGGATAAGAAGATAAATGAGATCCTGCGCAAGCTGGCTAAGAAATCTGCATACTTCGTAGAGGAGCACCCGGAGGAGTCATTTTTCCCGGTCACTGTAAAGGCAGATCAGCTACTGGAGCTACTGGGCCCTGCGAAGTACAGTCACGATCAGTACGAGGGCAATAAGTATGCCGGAGTAGTCACAGGACTGGCATGGACGAGCATTGGTGGTGAAATCCTTACCGTGGAGAGTGCTGTGAGTCCATCCAAGGCTGGCAAAATGAGTATCACAGGGAATCTCGGAGATGTGATGAAGGAATCGGCAGTACTGGCACTGGAGTATCTAAAAAGCCATGCCGTGACCTACGATCTTAATCCAGACCTGTTCGACTACTGGAACGTACACATACACGTCCCCGAAGGTGCAATACCCAAGGATGGTCCCAGTGCAGGAATTACCCTCGTGACATCCCTACTCTCCACATTTACTCAGCGAAAGGTTAATCCCAATGTCGCCATGACCGGAGAGATCACCCTCAGGGGCAAGGTACTACCCGTAGGTGGCATCAAGGAAAAAATACTTGCAGCTAAACGCTCGGGGATCAAGACGATCATCCTCTGCAAAGAAAATCGCAAGGATGTGGAGGAAATCAAGGGGCAATACGTGGCAGGTCTCCAGTTCGTCTACGTATCGGACATCAAGGAGGTGATAGATCATGCTCTGTCTAAGGAGGTGGTAGAGAACCCTATAGATCTCGTCAAGAGGATAGAGGATCTAAAAAAGGTCACAGCAGGTAACAAGAAATAAACAAGACAACTTTCAATACATAACATAAGCATCAAAGTATGGCACTCCAATGTGGTATCGTTGGTCTACCAAACGTAGGTAAGTCCACCCTCTTCAACTGTCTGTCCAACGCAAAAGCACAGTCTGCTAATTTTCCGTTCTGCACCATTGAGCCGAACGTAGGAGTCATCACCGTCCCCGATGATCGACTGAATCAACTCGCAGAACTGGTACACCCCCAACGCATAGTGCCCACGACAGTGGAGATAGTAGACATCGCCGGACTCGTAAGGGGTGCGAGCAAGGGTGAAGGATTGGGCAATAAGTTTTTGGCTAATATCCGCGAAACGGATGCTATCATACACGTACTCCGATGCTTCGACGATGACAACATCACACACGTAGATGGCTCTGTAGACCCCGTGAGAGACAAGGAAGTGATCGACATGGAGCTACAGCTGAAGGATCTGGAGACAGTAGAATCCCGCATCCAGAAGGTAGAGCGACAAGCAACCACCGGAGGCGACAAGCAGGCAAAGGTTCTGCTAGGTGTCCTCCTCCGAATCAAAGAGGCACTGGTGCAGGGCAATAGCGCACGTACCGTGACCTTTGACAGCAAGGAGGATGAGCAGGCTGCACACGATCTTTTTCTCCTGACCTCTAAGCCTATCCTGTACGTATGCAACGTAGATGAGGGTTCGGCGGTAGAAAGCAATGAGTATGTAGAGGCTGTACGCAGGGCAGTGGCTGATGAGAAAGCACAAGTACTTGTGCTCGCAGCACAGACAGAGAGCGAGATAGCAGAGCTCGAGACGTACGAGGAAAGACAAGAATTCCTGCAGGCTGTAGGACTCGAGGAAAGCGGTGTATCCCGCTTGATACGATCTGCCTACGCCCTTCTGGACCTCGAGACCTACTTCACCGCAGGAGTACAGGAGGTGCGAGCATGGACCTACAAGAAAGGAAGCAAAGCCCCCCAAGCAGCCGGTGTCATCCACACAGATTTCGAGAAAGGATTCATACGTGCTGAGGTCATCAAGTACGACGACTACGTACAGTATGGTAGCGAACAAGCGGTGAAAGAAGCCGGCAAATTGAATGTTGAGGGAAAGGAATACGTAGTGCAGGACGGGGATATCATGCACTTCCGCTTCAATGTGTAAGGACTCCAAAGTTCCACCGGAGAAGTTTTTCTTTTCTGGGGGCAGTAATCATCTGACTGTCCTTGTGGGTGGGATCCTATACTCGCACATACGAGTTTAAGTTTCTCTGGGTCATCGACGAAGCGATGACCCGGAGCTTTCTCTGACAACCTCTGGGACATCGAATGATCGACGACCCAGAGGTTTTTAGAAGGTATACCCACGTGTCCGGAGTAAATGAGGGGAGATACGGCTTAATATAATTTAGGTGTATTCACTATGATTTCTCCAATCCAACTCTCTCAAATCCACTCAGGCAGAGGGTTATTTCCGAGACGATAATTCCTATTTCCTGTGACCAACTCACCTTTATTAGGTCAATCAATCCAACGAATAAGTCCCTTCCCCTCATCATAGTCAATAGGATAGCCTTCTCGAGCAATGAAAAAGAGGACTTTTTTTATATCCTTAGGAGAAAGAGCAGGCATCATTTCCCGGAGTGCAGATAGGTATAGTACGGTATATTGCTTGAGTACTGACACCAATTCATCTATCTTTCGATACGTAAGACGTTCTGTAGGGTGGCTGAGACAGTAGTCACAGTAACCACATGGTAGCGGATCATTTTCCCCGAAGTACTCCATGATCACTTTTGTCCTACAATCATCGGATTGGTTGAGATACCCGAGCATCCTACCTACTCTCTCGGCATCTCTCTGCCGTCGATCCTGATACACTGCGCGAGGGATCACGAGCCGATGAACAGGCACACGCTGATTGGTATACACCACGAAGTTTGACCGTTTTCCCGGTATATATTTGATCACATACCAGCGTCTGAGATTGGTCAGCAGCTGGTACAATTGTTCGCGGGGAATCCCCATTCGCTGTGCTATCCTCCGCTCATCTATCGTTACCATTTCCGTAAACATCCCGGGGTATTCCCTCAGTATCACCTCTACGAGGTCATCGTAGATTTCCTCTTCCGAATCAAATAGTGTGTACAATTCGTTGCGAGTGACGGTAAACATCATGCGGCTCTCCAGCGTATGCTCTTCGAGGTACTGTATATACCCACTAAGGGTTAGGATGCTAAGGACAGCACGGATCACATGGACGGGATAACCGAAGTGCGCGGAAAACTTGTACAAATCCAGCTCGTAAAAAGCACCCTCTCCCGATTCTACTCCGAGTTGAAAGAAATTTCCCAGATCCTCATACACTTCTCGGATAACACCTATGGTGGGATACTGCTTCTTTATCAGGGACATCAGATACTCGTCATCGTCCTCCGGAGCATAGAGCAGCACAGCATATGACTGCCGATTGTCTCGGCCTGCACGACCTGCTTCCTGGTAGTAACTCTCGAGGGACGAGGGGGCCATGGGGTGAAGGACCAGACGAACATCTGGTTTATTGATACCCATACCAAATGCTGTCGTACACACCATGATACGGGTCTGATTGTCCTGCCACTGCTTCTGCTTCAGCGCCTTTGTTTCGGAGGTCAGCCCCGCATGGAAGTAATCTGCACTCATGCCGAAGGCCGTCAGCAGATCAGCATAATCCTTCGCCTGCTTGCGGGTGCGGACATACACGAGAGCAGATCCTTCCACTCGAGATAGTATATGATACATCTCACGAGGTTTGTCCATCGTCTTGCGGACGACATATGTAAGGTTCGTGCGATAGAAGCTGCGTCTGTAGGATTTATACCCCTCTCTAAAGCCCAGATTACGTACTATATCCTCCACGACCTCTGGGGTGGCTGTCGCGGTAAGTGCCAATAATGGAATCTCAGGCACGTGCCTACGTATATCGGCTATCTGTAAGTATTCGGGACGAAAATCATACCCCCACTGGCTGATGCAGTGGCATTCATCTACCACAATGAGGGATACCTCCATAGACATTAGACGCTGCCTAAAAGTGCGATTTTGGAGTCTCTCGGGGGATACGTATAGGAGCTTGTAGTCTGAGTATATGACATTATCCAGCACTGCGAGCGCATCCCTCCGTCCGAGACCACTGTGTACCGCTGCTGCGCGTATGCCACGAGCACGCAGGTCATCTACCTGATCCAGCATCAGAGCTACAAGGGGTGTCACCACAAGCGTCAGCCCCGGGAGGATCACCGCAGGTACCTGAAATGTGATAGACTTCCCCCCACCGGTGGGGAGGAGTGCTATAGTATCGTATCCTCTGAGGACCGAGTCTATAATAGGTGCTTGAAGCGGACGAAACGACTCATACCCCCAATATCTCCTGAGAACATCATCGGGAGTCTCTGCGGTGTATGATATCGTAGGTTCAGTCTTCATCCGTCGTTACTCTCAGGGGCGATAATAGGGCTGTGGGAACCGTCATCTACAGGAGATGAGGGAATATGGATATCCTTGATGTTGAGCTGAATTGACTTCTTTCCTTTCCACACCTGTTCCTCGATCGTATACAGAATATCAAATGGAGTATCAAGCGTCAATTCAGCCAAAAGCGGTGCTTGATTGTAAGCTATCGCCTGCATGATCGGCATCTGGTGGGGCATACTTAGCACCAGTCTCAAGTGTGACTTCTTGAATCCTGTCGCTCTCGGGGGGGTAACACACACCACGCCATGGGTGCAAAACAACGGCTCCTCATTGCCTGGACCAAAGGGAGCCATCCACTCTATCTGACGGCGAAGTACTGGAGTGATATCCTTGAGTTTAATCTCTGCATCCACCCTAAACTTGGGCATCATATCACTGACACGCAGCTCCTTTTCAGCCAGTTGATTGGCTTTCTGTATAAACTTGTGCAGGTTCTTCTTCTTGATTGTCAGCCCGGCTGCAAATGGATGGCCCCCAAAGTTTTCCAGAACGTCCTGACAACTCTCGATCAGGTTGTACACGTCATAGTTCTCTACACTACGTGCAGAACCATTGACGAGGTTATTGGCCGTATCAGTCAATACTATCGTGGGACGATTGTACTTCTCGGAGAGTCTGGAGGCCACGATACCGATGACACCATTGTGCCACGAGGGGTCATATACGATGATGACCTTACGTCCCTCCATATCCGTAAACCCCTCCACGATATCATTAGCATCACGTGTGATCGAGAGGTCGAGCTGTCTACGCTGGGTGTTGTACTCGTCGATGTGATGGCTAAGCGCCTTGGCCTCCTTCTGAGACCGTGCCAGCAGTAGCTCCACCGACTCACGACCACTCTGCATACGGCCGGAGGCATTGAGCCGAGGACCTATCTTGAAGATAATATCCGATATATCCAAATGCTTGCTCTTGATCCCACTGACATCTATGATTCCCTTCAGTCCGAGGGCCGGATTCTGATTGAGCTTTTTGAGTCCGAAGTGTGCCAGCGTCCTATTCTCATCCACCAGCGGGACAAGATCTGCTGCTATGCTCACCGCCACGAGATCAAGGAGCTCGTACAGTCCCCTCATATCACTGCCATTGCTGATAGCAAAAGCTTGCATCAACTTAAATCCCACACCACATCCTGATAATTCCGTGCACGGATACCCCGAGTCCGGGAGTTTGGGGTTGAGGTTAGCGACTGCAGGCGGTAGTGTTTCACCGGCCCTATGATGATCGCAGATGATGTAGTCTATACCTTTTGTACGAGCATACTCCACCATATCATTTGCCTTGATCCCACAGTCGAGGGCAATCACGAGCGAGAAACCCTCACTCACAGCATAGTCCACGCTCTGACGCGAGATGCCGCTACCCTCCTCATACCTGTCGGGGATGTAGTAGTCTATATACGCCGTAACCATACGGAGATATCGGTAGACAAGGGTAACAGCCGTGGTGCCGTCCACATCATAGTCCCCATAGACGAGTATTTTCTCCTTATTTCCTATCGCTCTATTGATACGGTGGACAGCATCACTCATTCCCGCCATCAGGAAAGGGTCGTGGAGATCATCGAGACTGGGTTCTAAGTATTTGCGCAAATCATCAGGGGTACGAACGCCACGGCGTATGACGAGATCGCCGACGAGAGGGAACAACTTTCCCGCTTGCGTTAACCTGTCTGCTACCTCTTTGTCTTCCTCTGTGAGGGTATCTATATTCCACTGGTGATTCATGTATTCGTCCATTATTAATTCTCACAAAGGTAATGAAAATAATATCTTTTTCAGCGCGATTGGACGGATGTTCACCACACTATACTTCCAATCATGGAGGTTAATTATACCGCCACAAACGACCCAGAGAAAGAGTTCTCGATGACCCAGAGGTCGTTTCGGAAAGGTCCGGGACGTCGAGATACCGACGACCCAGAGAAATTTTTGCGGTGCACCGAAAGAAAATTAATTCTTCCAGAAGTTTCGGTAGAAAAGAACAAGAACAGTGAAGATCTCCAGTCGTCCCATGATCATCACGATAGAGAGTAATACCTTATTGGCCGCCGAGAGTGACGCCACACCGTACGCAGGTCCGAAACTCCCCAGCCCCCCCCCCGAGTTGGAGGCACAAGATATAGCGATGGATAGTGACTCAGTCAGCTCAAATCCCTCAAGCGATACGGCAATAGTACTGATAATAATGATACCCAAGTAGACGAAGAAAAAGACCATA
>JBAKGE010000096.1:0-7585 GCA_037191085.1 Porphyromonadaceae bacterium
GGGGCCGGGGGGTATACGGACAGGGGTTCGATGCAATCAAAGCCCCCAAAGCTAAGAAAACCAGAGAGACAGATGAAATGGAGTCGACAACGACGGAAGCTTAAAACTACGATATGGAAAAACAGTTAGTAGAGCTCCTGATGTCTACGCACAACGACCACAAACTTCAGGAGATTAGATCCAAGTTACGCATACATCAGATACCCGTATCAATCACCTCCTTGAAAGCACTCGGAGACATGAAAGAGATTCCCGAAGACGGAGACACTCTTGAGGCTAATGCACTGCAGAAGGCCCGCACTGCATACCAGCGTCATGGCATAAATTGCTTTGCCGATGACACAGGATTGGAGGTAGAAGCTCTGGGAGGCAGACCCGGTGTCCATACAGCTCGCTATGCCGGTGAGCACTGCTCTCCGGCAGACAATCGGTACAAGATGTTACAAGAACTCTCGGGAGCAAAAAACAGGAAGGCATGCTTTCGCACTGTGATAGCACTGATTCTTGAAGGCAGAGAATATACCTTCAGTGGGGAAATTAGGGGCGAGATTACCACAAAAGAGATAGGAGCTGGAGGTTTTGGCTACGACCCTATCTTCCGACCCGAAGGATATGAGATAACTTTTGCTCAGATGAACGAAGAAGAGAAGAACAAGATCAGCCACCGTGGTAAAGCGGTAGACAGGATGATAGCCTTTCTACGGCAGTACACAGAGCACTAAACCTCCCACTTGACCATGCCAGTCGCTGCACCACTATTCTCCGACAATCGCGAGGGTATCCAAGCTCTACCACTCAGCAGTCTCCTCAGCTATATACAGGGGACGCTGAAAAACACTTTCCGTGATTACTTCTGGATCATAGCGGAGGTGACGGGAGTGTCGAGCAACAATGGGCACTACTACTTCGACTTAGCTGAGATGCGAAGTGGGCAGGTCGTGGCAAAATGCAGAGCTAATCTCTGGAGTTATCTGGCGGATAAAGTCATCCCTTACTTCCAGCAAATCACGGGCGATGTGCCAAGAATAGGTATGGAACTGATGTTGCAGGTAAAGGTGGACTTTCATCTGCAGTATGGATTATCGCTCAACATTCAAAATATCAACCCCGACCATACCCTCGGCAATCTCGAACGCCAGAAGCAAGAGACTATACATCGACTACAGTCCGAAGGTGTCTACGACCTCAATAAGCACTATCCTCTGCCTCGACTGATGCAACGCATTGCTGTCATCTCCTCAGAGACAGCAGCAGGATGGGGAGATTTTCACGACCAGATCCGCAAGAGTCCTATTGCTCCTCTCATACACATAGACCTCTATCCTGCTCTGATGCAAGGCACTGGAACCACAAGATCTATCTATGAGGCACTACTCCGTATACAGGAGCGTATAGCAGACTATGACACAGTCGTCATACTGAGAGGAGGTGGCAGTCGCATGGATCTTTCGGCTTTCGATGACTATCATCTCTGCGTATTGATTGCCAACTTTCCGCTGCCCATCATCACTGCCATAGGCCACGAGCGAGATACGTCCGTTGCAGATATGGTCGCCAATACCTCAGTCAAGACCCCTACTGCTGCTGCCGAATTTATTCTCCGCAGGATTGAGAGTGAGGTAGTGCGATTGCTCAACTCCGAGGACAGGATTATCCAGATACTACAAAAGACCATAAAGGACAGGGAACAGCACTTTTCCACCATGATTGTCCGTCTTCGACAAGTCCTCACGACGCAAGAAAGATCCGAAAACTTACGGCTCAACAGCTACACTCAAAACATTACCTCCCTTCTCACCTCTACCTATAGCACGAGCCGAACAGTCATCGCACCGCTGAATATACGACTTGACAGAGTCCTCCACAAGGTCACCATTGACGCAGACCGACAGCAGATGCTACACTCCTATCGTACCACACAGGTGCTCCGTCAGAGTTCTCTCCTTAGGGAGCAGATAAGACAGCGAACCCATACCGCCACCGAACGGCTATCACTCCTCCTACAGCGCATTGTGCCGGATATGGACAGAGCACTCACGAGATACGAAGAGATGAGGACTGCCTACGATCCACAGCACCTCATGCGTAGAGGGTATATCCCGGTCCTCCTCGAAGGTCGGCAAATCACCTCTACAAACGATATACGAGAGGGGGACTCCCTGCGTATTCTCCTCACGGACGGCGAAGCATATACTACAGTCAGCCAATTAATTTCCAGTACCTCAACCACAGATAAGTAAAAAGTAATATAAAGTTATGGCAATCTCGACTAATCAAACAACGCCCAATAGTACATACCCTGACATCCCAGCGATGAACTACGACCAGGCTATTGAGGAGATCGAAAAGATCCTACAACAGCTGGAGAAAGAGCAATTACCCATAGATACGATCCTCAGTCAGAGCAAGCGTGTAGTAGCCCTCATAGAGCACTGCCGTGCCAAAATGCGTATCGTCGGAAACGAAGTAGATGAAATCCTGCAGAAACTACGTGACCAACAATAAATCCCGAAGAGCCACAAGTAGAGAATCCACGGCTACCGGATGAGTTCTCAATCACACACCAATCACCTATCCAACATACGTGTGATTCAAAATCCTAAACTACCTAGCCTCCGCAAAATACTCCCACTCCTCTGTCCGTAATGGTTCTCCACCATGGTATCATAAAGAGGGATCCGTCCTCCACCCTTGATCAGAGTGACATCATTACAAACCCTAGTCTCGCAAGTATCTACTCACAAATAATGAACGTAATCGTCGCATTCCTACTCCTGACGACGTTTCGGAAATGGGAAGTAATAACCCCGACAGTGTCTCTCTTGGAACTATCAGTCATTGTGGGTAGATCGTACATATTTGCGGGTTTCAAGTGGTACAAGGACCTCGCTAGCCGGCACAATATGGCAGGTATTACCGTCGATAGTCTTGGTTGTCCCACCATTCATTTCTCTGGAGATCAAAGCTGAAATAGAGAGTCACAATTGCTCAGCAGGGGTCGAAGCTGAAATCGCATAGCTCCTGCCAGAAATAGACAAGGGCGGAGATAGAAGTAATATCTATCTCCGCCCTCATCTCTTTTGTATGGTCGGGATGAGCAGACTCGAACTGCCGACCTCCACGTCCCGAACGTGGCGCGCTACCAACTGTGCTACATCCCGATGGAAGTTCCCAATCCCCCCTTTACTTTTACTCGTTACTATCCGTCGGTCCAACGACCCTCGACTTAGCCAGCACCCTAAACGGACGCTTAAAACTCTGCTCCAGCGATATCAGTGTCTCCGTAGAGACCACTCCATCAATCTGCTGTAGTTCCAGACGCAGGATCTTCATCAGATGATCATTATCTCGAGCATAGAGCTTGACGAGCATTGCATATGGACCGGTAGTGTAGTGACACTCGGTAATCTCCGGTATCTTTTCGATCTCAGCGAGTACGGTATCATACAGCGCCCCTCTCTCAAGGGTAACCCCGACGTAGGTATATGTACTGAATCCGAGCATTTTGTAGTTAACATTATAGCCCGACCCCTGTAGCACTCCCTGCTCTGTCAGTCGCTGTACACGCAGATGCAATACAGCGCGAGAAACCCCCAGTTCCTCAGCCACATCCTTGAGCGACACTCTGGCATTCGCTGCGAGAGCGTCTATTATCTGTAAGTCCAACTTGTCTACTTTTGCCTTTGCCATACGTCTTATGTAATGCTCCAAATGAGTTCGACAAAGATACACATATTTTTGGAAAGAATGTTTCTTCAGATGTATATTCTCCGGATTGATCTATAAAAAAAACATAATCTTTGGTCCATCTCATCGAATAAAAGAGGATGAAAACACCCACGTAGCGACGACCCAGAGAAAGATAAATCGACGACCCAGAGCTTTTCTCACAAACTTCCGGGTCGTCGATTTATCTTTCTCTGGGTCGTCGTCAACCACAGACATCGTCCTTCTCTGTAGGCAGAAACAGGAATATCATTTTGAGTTGTTGACTTTCAGCAATTTATCCCGCACCTCCTCCATTAGCCACATGGGAGTAGAAGTGGCACCCGAGACACCCACTGTATGTACCCACTCGGGGAGGGGATCGGTGATCTCATCAGCTGAGGAGATAAAGGTGGTGTGGGGATTGGCGGAGAGAGCTTCGTGGTAGAGCACCTTACCATTGCTACTATTACGCCCAGCAATGAAGTAGACCCAATCTTTGGCTCTGGCGAACTCTATAAGCTCGGGGACGCGGTTAGACACCTGCTTACATATCGTATCCGAGTGCTTGAAGGTCACACCCTCTTGTATGTGCTGCTCTATATACTCAATCAACTCTGCGTAGTCGGTTCCATTCATGGTAGTCTGGCTAAAGAGGTAGATAGGACGGGTGAAGTCCACTTTCTCCTTCAGTTGGTCGAGCGTCTGCACCACAATAGCCTCCTCATTGGTCTGACCGACCAGACCATTGACTTCAGCATGTCCAGCCTTGCCGAAGATGACGATCTGACCATTCTCAATACGGGTATTGAGATACGTCTTGAGTATTCTTTTCTGCAGTGCCAGCACGACAGGACAGGTAGCATCTACAATCTCTATATTATTCGCTCGGGCAAACTCATAAATCTTCGGGGCTTCTCCATGAGCCCTGAAGAGCACACGTGCATCCTTAAGCTCTCGCAGCCTCTCATAGTCTATCGCCTCAAGTCCCTTGTCGGAAAGTCGATTAACCTCTTGACTATTGTGCACTATATCCCCGAGGGACATGAGGTTGCCATGCTCATTCAACTCACGCTCGGCATGGTTGATAGCATTGACGACCCCAAAGCAAAAGCCCGAAGAGCGACTAATCTCTACTTCTATCATAAGGATGTATCTGCTACGGAATTCACGGCTGGATCTTTTCCCGCACCATTTGCATAACTACCTCGTGTTGTTGCTCCGGGGAAAGATCAGAATTGTCGAGAAGAACGGCATCGTCAGCTCTCTTGAGAGGGTCGGTGGCTCTGGTGCTATCGATATGGTCACGAGTGGTAAGATTGGAGAGGACAGCTTCGTAAGTAGTGGTATTGTCTCCCTTGGATCTCAGCTCATCATAACGACGCCGAGCACGTATTTCGGGGCTGGCAGTGACGAAAATCTTAAGCTCTGCATCGGGCATCACTACGGTGCCGACGTCACGTCCGTCCATGACCACTCCTTTCTGCTGTGCAAAGATCCTCTGTTGCGCCACGAGATAGCGGCGCACTCCAGGGATGGTGGCTATAGGACTGACACGGTCAGAAACTTCCATGCCACGAATCTCGGACTCTACATCCTCTCCGTTAAGGTAGAGGTGTTGTACACCATCCACTCGTGCGAAAGAGAGATGGATCTCCTCCAACCTATCCACAAGAGCATCAGCCATAGGTTGCCCATCCTTCCACAACCCCTGGCGTATAGAAAAGAGGGTAACACCACGATACATCGCACCGGTATCGACATAGGTGTATCCGAGAGAAGAGGCCAATCGCTTCGCTATGGTGCTCTTCCCACAGGAGGAGAAGCCGTCTATGGCTATGTTGATTCTGTCTGTCATGATTTACTTCATTCGTTTGATGATGCTGTAGGATCTGTAGATACCGAGTGCACCAGCGGCAGAGAGGTCAGCATCGCCCTGAGCCTTTTCACCCATAGAGTAGTGTGCCAGTCCACGATTAAAGAGTGCTTCGCCCATAGATCCATCTTTATCTAATGCTATTGTGTATGCTTCGATAGCCTCGGGGTACTGACCTACGAGATATTGGATGTAACCTACGTTGTAGTACGCAGGGGCAAAATCGGGCACAAGCTCCGTCACCCTCTGGAGATCCCATATCGCCTCTTGAGCCATAGCCTTGCGTAGAAGGACCTCTTCGTCCATCCCTCCCTGTGGTACGGTAGGTGTGCTACCAGCAGTAGTTTCCTTACGCTTCTGCTCGTTGTGTTTCAGTTCTGCTCGCGCCGAGTAAGCCATGACACGTGAGACAGCGCGCTGGAAGTATGCCGCGGCATTATCTGGATCAAGGTCAATAATGGCAGTGAGGGTACGGATATTAGCTTCATAGTCCTTAAGCGTAAGTTCATCCATTGCACGCTGCATGGTGTGAACGTCAGCGGATTTGAGAGAATCGAGTTCCATCATATGCTGCTGCAACTGTACCTGATTGAGCTGCGGAAGGTCGCGAAGGACAAGTATGGACTGCGCTGTACCACTGACGAGACCAAGCTGAGAGGCATACTTGGTATTGGAGCCGGTGGAAAGCTGATGAGGGTCGACATCATAGTAGGAGAGCGTGTACATGTGCTCCGGAAGGACAGAGGACTCACGATCCTGAATTCGTCCTCGTATACCCTTGTCCTCGACGTATAGGTCATCGTAGTTATGTGCACGACTATTGAAGACAAGCATTCTAAACTTTCGGATATTCTTATCCTTCTCATCACGTACCATGTTGCCTTCCCCTGCCTCTTCGCTCTCAATTTCTTGATTGATCTGCTGCTGTTGATGTACGGCTTTTCGAGCCGTCTGACTATCAAACATGAGTTTGGATAGGTAGTAGAGATCCCGCTTGGCAGCGGTCGTCTTCCCCTGTGCTTGTAGGGCACGTGCACGCTCGGAATAGGCTCCTGCAAAAGAAGGATAGCGTGCTATAATCTTATCGAGGTCATGCTCTGCAGTGCGGTAATTACCGATCTGGTTGCTGATAATTGCACGATTGAGGATAGCGAAGTAGTTCTCCGGATCGGAGAGAAGTACTTGATTGAGATCATCGAGAGCATTATTGAGATCCCCCACTCTGGAGCGTAGTAGAGCCCTATTGTATAGAGCAATCTCATTGGTGCCATCCATATCTATGGCACTCGTGTAATCGGCCATGGCCCCTCTGAGATCATTAAGACGATACCTAATGATCGCTCTATTCGTGTAAAGTTCGGAGGAGCCGTCGTCGTACTTGAGGGCCTCATCAATGTACCTGAGGGCGTCCCCGAAATGCTCCTGATCATAAGCTATCCCAGCTAATGACAAATAGGCTCCCGTAAGATTAGGTGTGGTTTCAAGTGCTTTTTGAAATAGAGTCTGAGCACCAATAGTGTCTCCCTGCTGCAAATGCAAGCGACCATCAATGACGTAGCCGGGAGCATACTTCGGGAAAAAGCGTCTCAGACGATCCAACTGCTGACGGGCAGATGTGGTGTCATTGAGTGCGACGTAGAGGACAGCAGAATTGTGGAGTGCACCCTGATGATCCGGGTTGTTGGTGAGGACGATCTTATAGTCCTCTACGGCAAGGGAGTCCCTGCCAATCGAGTGTCGAGAAATAGCTCTCAGATAATAGGCATCGTAAATGAAAGGATTGCGACTGATGGCTGCATCGGCATCCAGCTCAGCTCCTTGATAATCGTCCAGACTAAACTTAGCCAAGCCTCGGTAGTAATATGGGTCAGCAAGATCCGGAGAATTACGTATCGCTGTATTGAAGTATTGTATAGCAAGGACATAGTCCTTGAAGAAGATAGCATTCACCCCAATGGTGATCACATTCTTAGTGTCTATCTGAGCACGTGCAAGACCAGACAT
>JBAKGE010000020.1:0-29303 GCA_037191085.1 Porphyromonadaceae bacterium
GCAGCAGCAGTGCATAGATATCAAAAGGGTTTAGAACAGTCATTCGTCTATATCATGCCACGCGAAGCACAAGTATCGGCAGAGTTGGATGTAGAGATGCGACACCGCAGTATCTACCATGTGCCGGTATACACCTCTCAGGTGACGATGAAGGGGCAGTTTCACACCGGGGACATACTACAGGCGATGGCGGACAAACCCGGGCGCTACGATCTTTCGAGGGCGGTAGTGGCGCTGGGGGTATCAGACGTCAAGGGTTTCCGTGAGCTGGTACACATAGACATCAATGGCGAACGTCAGCGAATGAAGTCGGACGACAGATTGAATATATCCACGTGGTTCGCCGATGACGAAGTGATGACCAACGATATGGCATATGCGATGGCACCCAACGTGAACTACGGCTCGAATGTCCTCTCTGCATCTAACCCGATACAGGTAGTGGACGACAGTACCATTATTCCTTTCGCCTGCAATCTGACCCTTTTGGGTAGCCAAACGTTCGGATTCATTGGCAACGGTACCTCCACGACCATCGACATCAAGGGGAACTGGAGCAACCCTTCATTCCAGGGACACAATCTCCCTGTAAAATCGGACATCACGGCAGATGCATTTGATGCAGAGTGGAAGAGTGTATCACCAGATAGCTTCGTCGAAGCTGAAAACTATATCATGAGGGCTGGTAATAGCTGCTACATCAATCTCGTCAATCCTGCCGACCACTACACCCAGACGGACAGGAGTATCAAGTATGGTTTTCTCATCATCGGTCTGACACTGCTGTCTATCTTCCTGATCGAGCTGACACTGCACAAGCGCGGCAAGTCCATTAACCTTCTGCACTACCTGCTGACAGGTCTCTCGCTCGTGCTCTTCTACTCGCTCTTGCTCTCCTTCAGTGAACTGATAGGCTTTGGCTGGTCGTACCTGATAGCGACGGCGATGACAGTAGTGCTCAATACGTTCCACTTCCGCTCCGTGCTGCGTGAGCAGAGCACGGCACTACTCCTGGGGGGTATCCTTACGTTCCTGTACCTGAGCGTATACCTCCTACTCCGCATGGAGAGCTACGCTCTCATCGTAGGTAGCCTATGGCTCTTTGCTATACTGGCTTTCGTCATGTTCTTCTCCGCCAAGGTAATGCGCAAGGACTAAGCTCCAGTAACACTCTGCCAAGGAGCGCACATTCAGCGCCCTATGTGTAGCGGAGTGATACGTTCGCTGACAAAAGAATCCCCCGCTGTCGCACTATCGACAGTGGGGGATTACGCTTAAGGAAAGGGAGTATCCGCCTTCTTTTACTTCTTCTTACCTATCTGACGGAGGAGTTCGTCTACCGCAGCCCTGAGCTGAGCATCATGATTCTGAAGGTTCTGCTCCGGCGTATTGTAGACGAGTACATCTGGCTGTAGGGTTTGGTTCTCGAGTGCTTTGCCGTCAAGCCCCTTGACGGTCACCTGTGGTATCCCGAAGACGATGCCGGGATTGATCTGTGTCTCCCACCACACAGCGGTCATAGTACCGGCGACGGGAGTACCTACGAGTTTGCCTATGCCAAGGGTCTTGTAGGTCCATGGGGTACCATAAGCATCGGAGTAATTGCCTTCACTCATCAGAACCACAGAGGGTTTATACCACTGAGTGAACGGTTCACTACCAATGTACTGCCCCCTTGGGACGAAGCGAGCATACTCACGTCCACTGAGGAGATTCGCAATGTCGCCATGAAGCCAACCACCACCATTGAAGCGGGTGTCCACCACGACAGCATCACAATCACGATACTTCCCCAAAAGTTCGCGGAACACTCGACGGTACGAGGGACTATTCATGCCCTCGATATGAACGTACCCGATACGACCGTTACTCCACTCTCGGACCATTTCTGCACGCTGCTTCACCCAACGTTCGTAGAGGAGAGAGGATTCGTTACGGTAATCCATCGGTGTGACATACTCCTCCACGACTTTGCCATTAGTATCCTTCATCGTGAGGAGAATACGCTGCCCCACAAGACCGTTGAGATAGTAGTCAATCGGTCTGTCTGCTGCTATAGTTTCCCCATTGACTTTCTGGATAATGACACCGGGTTTAGCTACGGATTTGGCTCTATCAAGTGGGCTGGAGATCATCACTTCCTGTATCTTCACTCCCTCGCCCTGGTAGCTCTCATCGTAGAAGAGGCCTAAGCTCGCCGTCGCATGTACGGCACGTCCCGAAAAGGCACTGGCACCGGTATGAGAGGCATTGAGCTCACCAAGGAGTTCGGAGAGCATCTCTGCAAAGTCAACGTTATTATTGATGTAGGGAAGGAAAGTACGGTAGTTGTCGGCATAACCCTGCCAGTCAACGCCATGGATATCTACGTCATAAAACTTATTAGCTACCTGCCTAACGACATGGTCATAGATGTAAGCTCGCTCTTCGGAGGGCTTGTACTCGAACTTGGCGGCATAGGAGATCGGCTTAGGCCTATTGTTCTCGATCTTTTTGAGACCATTGCCACCAAAGAGATAGAGAGTCTTGTCATCCTTTCCGAGAGATAGGGTTCCGTATCCAGCATCCTCGACCAGTACCTCAGTCTTCTTCTCCACGAGGTCTACGGCATAGAGGTTCATGGAGTTGTCCATATATGCGAGGTAGTAAAGTTTTTCACCCTTAGAATCCATGACGAAATCGCTCTGACTACCGCTGGCACGAGTCAGACGAGCAATACGATACTCACGGTTCTTAAACTCCAGCTCCAGTGGCTCCACGGTCTTCTTATCTTCCTTCTTCTCCTCCTTTTTATCCTCGGACTTGTCGGATTTATTTGCCTCATCAGCCTTCTTGGCGAGCTCACGCTCCTCCTTGTCCTTCAGGAACGTATCGTAGGCTTCCTGGTCAAGAAACATAATGTAAAGGTCAGACTCTGAACCCCAACTACCGTGACTTCGGTATCCCGCCCTATCGGAACCAAAGACAACAGCCTTACCTCCCATCACAAACTTTGCCCTTCTGTCACTGTAACCACTCTCCGTAAGATTTATCTTCTCTCCGGAGCCGTCTGCCTTGAAGAGTGCCACATCCTTATTATTCCAACCACCGTTAGCTATGTAGTCGGTGATGATCCACTTAGAATCAGGACTCCATCGGAACCATTGGTCGCCATCAGCGTAGGAATAGTTCCACTTCTTCGCCACCACCTCACGCTCTGCCTTGGTATCAAGGTTGAGCACATAAATGGCAGAGCGATCGCGAAGAAACGCTATCTCCTTGCCATCGGGGCTAAAGATAGGTTCGAAAGATGGTAAATCCTTATGGTCGGTAAGCTGTGTCTCCTTGATCTCTGAGGCGTAGACGAACTGGTCGTCGCCCGAGCGAACGATCTCGGACATATAGATATTCCACTGACCATTACGCTCTGCAGAGTAGACGAGCTTGCGACCGTCGGGGCTGAAGGATACGTTGCGCTCCTGCTCCGGAGTATTGGTGATGCGCTTAGTGGTACCGTATTCTATGTTGGTGACAAATACCTCACCTCGAATCACGAGGGCGATCTCTTTCTCATTGGGAGAGAGGGCTGCATACCGTGCACCTCGCGTAAGAGTCTGATACTCTGTCCTGGATATATCATAATCCGCATACACTTGTACGGAAAGCTGACGAGCTTTACCACCAAGGGGCATGTAGTAGAGCTTACCATTCCACGTAAAGGCGACATTGCCCTTACGGTCAGCGGACATGAAGCGCACGGGGTGCTTCTTGAAATGCGTCAATTGAACCGGATTGCTACCATCGGCAGCAGCACGATACACGTTAAACGTGCCGTCCTGCTCGCTGGTGTATAGGAATCCCGACTGATCCGGAAGCCATATAGCATTGCGATCCTCTCCGCCAAAGGTCGTGAGCTTCGTATAGGTCCCGAGCTTGCCATCGGGCTTCCACTGCCAGATGTCACGTGCGATAGGAGAGACATGGTGCTTGCGGTACTCATCCTCATATCCCTTGATGTCCGTATAAAGGATACGCCCGTCAGCACCGATCGAGAGATCCTTCATCGACGTAGCGGAAAAGAGCTCCGGGCGACCACCGGCTACACTCTGCTTGTAGATCTGCGTAAAGTGCCCAAAGGGGAAAATACCCATCATGTGTGAGGGGCGATAGTTCGCCTCAAAAAGGATCGTCCCATTGTCATAGAAAGCGACAGGCACCTGAGATACACTATTGTTATACGTGACGCGACGAGCAACCCCACCCTGGCGAGAGGTAACGAAGACATTGAATGCCCCCTCACGGTTGGAGGCAAAGGCCAAGGTCTGACCGTCGGTACTCCACACAGGGTTTTTGTCCAATGCGGGATCCGTGGTCACGCGTGTGGCCACACCTCCGGCGGTAGGTACGGTATAGATATCTCCCATGTAGGTAAATGCAATCACCTGACCGTCCGGGCTAAGTGCAGTCTGTCTGATCCATGATGCTTCAGTACCCTGTGCCATAGCATTGAAACCCAAAGACAGTCCCACAGCAGACAGAAGAAAGATTAATTTTTTCATGTTTACAAAATAATATAGTATTAAATAGTAAAATAGATAATCCATACCCATACTATCCTCAAAGGAACAAAAAAATACCCGAATCACAAAGGGTTCGGGACTTATCTTTCCTACACAACATCCATAAGTCTCTATCCCCTCCTCCTCGTCTGTATATTCTACCCGATAAACCATGCCACACCACACTCTATCCGTTTATGGAGCACAGAATTCAAGGCCTCTCTCCCCGACATCGTGATACACAATCCCTGTGTATAGAGAAAAATTCCTCTGGGTCGTCGATGAGGCGATGACCCAGAGCTTCCAAAGAAAACCTCTGGGACGTCTCTTTGCCGACGACCCAGAGGTTTTTTCGATGTTTGGCGCACTTACCGCTTTCCCCACCAGTCGGAGTGGAATTCGGGATGCCGATATACATTGAGGAAAAATTCGTAGCCCCTATTGGAATCAATCCCCGGACCAGCCATATCGCTCATATCGGAGGACATCTCCACGATGAGATCGTGCATGAAAGCTGCGAACTCCTCCGCCTTGTCCTCCGGAGCACCGTCGTAGCTCTCCTCGAATACCTTCTCGTACATCCCGAAGAATGCCGCCTTGTCATTCGGATACTCATCGCTACCCTTATAGTAAATGTAAAGACTGTAGTCCTTTCCGTCTGGGGTACTCATGTTTACTCTCGGGTAAAGAGGATACGTGTAGGGTTCATCATCTTGAGGGCTGTAACGGCAGCTTCAATGCCCTTGTTACCATGCTTGCCGCCAGCACGATCGAGTGCCTGCTGCATGTCATTGGTGGTGAGGACGCCCATGATAACGGGGACTTTACCCTTGGCATTGATCTTACCTAAGTTGACCGCCACCGCCTCGGAGATATAGTCGAAATGCGGAGTCTCTCCTCTGACGACACAGCCGATCGCGATGATAGCGTCGTACTGTCCTCCCTTAGCGAGCCAGGCAGTGGAATAGATGAGTTCGAAGCTCCCGGGCACACGGTATTCCCACAAATCCTCGGGTAGTACTCCATACTGGAGGAGAGTTTCGCGGGCTCCGTCAGCCATCGCGAAGGTGACGTCAGAGTTCCACTCAGAGGTAACGATAGCCACTTTCTTGCCTGTAGCAGTGGGGACTTCGTGGGGATTGTATGCACTCAAATTAGTTGTTGCCATGATTTGTTTACTTATGTTTATGGGGGATTGTATCTGTGGTCGGGAGATAAGAGGATATATCTTCGCCAAAGGCTGCCAGCTCACGGGCTATGGAGCTGGAGACACTGGAGAGCGCCGGGTCGGAGAAGAAGAATATCGTATCAAGCCCGAAGTGCCGGAGGTTCGTATGTGCTACCTCGCGCTCGTACTCCATATCCTTGACCGTACGTAGACTGCGGATGAGGAAGTGTGCCCCCACAGACTCCGCATACCGTGCCGTGAGTCCCTCATGGACAGCGACGACAATCCGTGGATCATCGGCATACAGTGAGCGGATAAATGCGAGACGCTCTTCGGCAGACAAGTATGGCTTCTTGAGGTAATTGACTCCTATCACGACGTGCAACTCATCCACCACACCCATGGCACGACGCACGATGTCCGCGTGCCCTATCGTATAGGGATCGAAGCTCCCTGCAAATACTCCTATCCTCCTCATTCCTCTGGCTCTAAGTTGGAGACAATGAAATCCTGACGCTCCGGAGTATTTTTCCCCATATAGAACTGCAAGAGTTCTTTTACGTTATCTTCTTTCTTCATCACTACGGGGTCAAGACGCATATTTTCGCCTATAAACTCCTTGAACTCCTCGGGTTTAATCTCTCCGAGACCCTTGAATCGGGTCACGGAAGCGTTCTTACCCAGCTTTGCCATCGCCTCGTCTCTCTCTCTCTCGTCGTAGCAGTAGATCGTCTGGTGGTCACCCTTGTCTCGTACTCGGAAGAGTGGTGTCTGGAGGATAAAGACATGGTTCTGTCGAATCAGATCGGGGAAGAACTGCAGGAAAAATGTCATCATCAGTAGTCGAATGTGCATGCCGTCCACGTCGGCATCGGTAGCCACAATGACACGATTGTAGCGAAGGTCGTCGAGACTGTCTTCGATGTTAAGTGCTGCCTGCAAGAGATTAAACTCCTCATTCTCATATACGACCGACTTCGACAGTCCGAACGAATTAAGAGGTTTTCCTCTCAGGGAGAATACCGCCTGATACTCGGCATCACGGCTTTGGGTGATGCTACCACTCGCCGAGAGACCCTCAGTAATGAAGATCGCCGTACGCTCGGGATCCTTGGCTTTGGAGTCATTGAAGTGTTGGGTGCAGTCACGCAGCTTCTTATTGAAGAGGGATGCCTTCTTGACACGCTCTTTGGCCTGCTTGGATATTCCGGCGAGTGCCTTACGTTCCCGTTCATTATCCTGAACTTTCTTCAGCAGAGCTTCGGCAGTATCGGGATTTTTGTGGAGGTAATTGTCAAGGTTTTGCTTGAGAAAATCACCTACAAACTTCTGTATACTCATTCCACCGTCCTCTATCTCTCGGCTCCCAAGCTTGGTCTTTGTCTGGCTCTCAAATAGTGGCTCCTGGATCCTGATACTTATCGCAGCTGTGATCCCCGACCTTATGTCATTGTAATCATAGTTCTTCCCTGCAAACTCCTTGATCGTGCGGGCTACTGCTTCCTTGAATGCCGATAGGTGCGTGCCTCCATGTATCGTATTCTGTCCGTTGACGAAGGAATAATACTCCTCTCCGTATTGGGTAGAGTGTGTGAGAGCGACCTCTATATCCTTTCCCTGAAAGTGAATGATCGGATAGAGAGGTTCGCTCGTCATGCTGTCGTCGAGGAGGTCAAGGAGACCGTTACGAGAGATGAACCGCTGATCGTTGAGGTACAAGCTGAGCCCGGGTTGTAGGTAGGCATACATACGGAGCATCTCCTCGATGAAGTCCTTTTGATAGCGATAATTGCGGAAGAGGGTATCGTCCGGAAGAAAGTCCACGAGTGTGCCATCCTTCTCTTCAGGAGCCTCAAAGAGAGGCGTCTCCTCCAGCAACTCTCCCCGCTCAAAGACGACTCTCTTCCCCATGCCACTCCTGTAGGATGTCACTTCCATGCGGGTACTTAGTGCATTGACCGCCTTGAGTCCCACACCATTAAGTCCCACTACCTTCTTGAAGACTTCACTGTCATACTTAGCGCCCGTATTCATGGTGCCTACTGCTTTGACCAGCGAGTTCTGTGGGATCCCACGACCGTGGTCCCGCACCGTGACATGCCGAGAATCCTCCACGGTAATCCGTATGCTCTTCCCGAAACCCATGGTGAATTCGTCGATCGAATTATCTATCACTTCTTTGAGGAGAACGTAGATCCCATCATCCTTTGCCGTACCGTCGCCGAGCTTACCTATGTACATCCCCGGGCGCAGGCGTATGTGCTCCATAGGCTTGAGAGTCGCCATAGCATCATCGGTGTACGGGGCGGCACTATCGGCGGTAATGAGGGGTTCGCGGCCAAAGTCTTGGGGTTGGAGGCTATCGTCTCTTTGGGTCATCTGTCGTCGGTCAAAAAGTTTCTATTCGGTCATTGGGCACGGTGAAGTCAGAGCTTCTTCACATACGCACGGCGAGTCTTGTGGTGGACTTTCTTGAAGTCATTCCACTGAGCTTGCACACCTCTATTGTCCTCCAGCTCGGGATTACTCTCCACATACTTCACTTGATATTCATTGATTATCGGTATCAGATCCTCAAATATCAACGCATTGACACCCTTCTGCTGATAGTCGGGGTGTACAGCGATGAGCATAAGGTCAATGACGCCGGGCGTCTTGCTCTTGAGGGCGCGGAGCAGGTGCACGATTCCCGTGGGCCAAAGTCTGCCGTTGGCCTTTTGAAACGCTCGTGCCAAGCTGGGAAGAGCGACGCCAAATCCCACAAGTGCCTTGTCCGAGTCCCGCACCACGAGAGGCACCAGCTCGAGATTGAGGAGGGAGATATACTGCTTCTTGTAATACTGTATCTGGTCGTAGGTCAGCTCCGTCACTCCGTAGAGATGGGAGTAGGAGATATTGAGAAGCTCAAAGATAGCATCCCCATACTCGCGCAGGACAGCTCCGCGATCCGTATACTTCACCACTCGCAGGCCGTACTTCTTGCGTACGAGATCGCTCATTCGCTTGTGACGCTCAGGGATAGCCTTAGGTGCGTATATCTTGTACTCGAGCCAGTCGGTATCCTTGGTGTAGCCTATGCGCTCCATGTGCGTGGGGTAGTAGGAGAAGTTGTAGATCGTAGACATGGTACCGAGCTGGTGAAAGCCCTCTATCAGCATCCCTTCTCTATCCAAATCTGTGAAACCCAGTGGACCATGGATCTCATCACAACCCTGACTGCGTGCCCAGTCCTCCACGGCTCCGAAGAGTGCATCCACTGCCTCCGGATCATCCTCAAAGTCGACAAATCCGAATCGTGCTCGATTCTGTCCCCACTTGTCATTAGCACGGTGATTGATGATCCCTGCGATACGTCCCACGATACGCCGACCACGATAGGCGAGTAGGTAGATCGTGTCACAGAAGGCGTGAGCAGGGTTCTTCTCGGGGAGAAGGAGGTTGAGATCGTCCGCCATAAGGGACGGTACATGGTAGGGGTGACCGTCATAGAGGTCGATATTGAACTTCACGAAGTCCTCCAACTCTCCTTTCGTCCGAACCTCCCGCAATACGAGCTCCTCCGAGTCGGCATCTCCGACACCCTTCCCATCGAAGCGGAGATACCTGGCGATCTTCTTACCGTAGCCGTTGCCTATTTTCAATAATCTCATGGTACGTCGTTATAAGGCTCAAAAATTTTTCCACTGTCGCAAAGATACAACTTAATTCCGAGAATTTTCATAGCAAAAATATGGTATTCAAGTCCCCCAAGATCTGCACATTTCTGTGGGAAAAGAGATGAACATTAGGGCAATATGAGCTCGGTGCAAGGAATAGAAAGCACTGTCTCGGGAATTGGCGTTTAATCTACTGGATTTATGCATGTTAAGTCGCTATAATCACAGGTATAATTCGCTCTCATGGTGAGCCTTCCTTCGCTCCGCCCATCCCTGATACGCAGGTATACTCTCCCGAAAGCTCTGGGTCGTCGGCAAATCGATGTCCCGGAGGTCGCCACAGAAAGCTCTGGGTCGTCGATGAAGCGATGACCCAGAGCTTTTTGAACGCATGCGCCTACACAGAATATCGGCCCCAAAGCTACTCCGGCAGCAATTCATCAGGCTGAATTCACATTCAATCTGGCACTCCAGTCCCGAGAAACAAATTAAACACATAAAGACCAAACACTTACACTATCAATAAAAAACCTCGAACACACAAGAGTCTCAACGTCCGCTGCTATGTCATTGACAGCATAAATGGCACAAATTTGCCATTCCACTCCAAAGTTTTCCCTTTCCTGAGCCGAAAGATCAAACGACCGAAGTACCTCGATCACGACCCGACATCTACATCCCAAAATCATCAGCAGAATCTGGATTTAACGAACACAGACAACAAAACAAAAAGATTTTAATAAGTAAGCTTTTAAGTGTCACACACATGACAATCCGCATTGTTTATTGCAACTTATCAACCCTCCACAATAATAAAATTTGCAACCCCTGTAGTTTTTGATATATTTGCATCAACAAAGGTTGCTTTACATATTATTTAAGAGAACTGCTCTTTATTATTTTATTTTTAAACTTTCATCATGGCTATTGACCGATTGTTAGGAGCCGGATGAGATGGGTGTGTTGACTTTTGATTTGGCATTAACGGATTTCTCCCATCCATACCACAGTTGTCCATGGTGGGCGGATTCTATAATTTACTAATTTTTATCATTGCAGCATGAAAGTGAATAGATTGCTTAGATTAGTGAGCCTTTGGGGCATGCTAATGTGCTTGTTTTCCACTGTTGCTCTGTCGCAGAACGTAACAGTCAAGGGGACAGTCCTTGACGCACAAAATGAGCCTGTGATAGGAGCCACTGTGGTGGTACTGGGACAGACAAACCTCGGTGCCATGACCGACATTGATGGTAACTTCACCATCGCAAACGTACCTCCCAAGTCTACGATAAAGATATCATTCGTAGGCATGGTGACTCAGGAGATCCTACTCGCTCCCGGCCAGACCCAACTCAAGGTTATCCTCAAAGAGGATTCAGAAATGCTGGACGAGGTGGTAGTGACCGCTCTCGGTATCAAACGCTCCGAGAAGGCCCTCTCCTACAATGTCCAGGAGATCAAGAGTGAATCTCTGAATACGGTGAAGGACGCCAACTTTGTGAATTCGCTCAGCGGTAAGATAGCCGGTGTCAATATCACTCGTTCTTCTGCCGGTATCGGTGGTGCTACGCGTGTCGTGATGCGTGGTTCAAAGTCCATACTTGGTAGCAATAATGTTCTCTACGTGATAGACGGTATGCCTATCGGTAACAAAAGCCATGCAAGTGATGGTGGCCCATTTAGTGGACCTGGTAGCGGCGAGGGTATTTCTGACTTCAACTCTGACAACATCGAGTCAATCTCGGTACTTACCGGTCCATCGGCAGCAGCCCTCTATGGTGCAGCTGCGGCTAATGGTGTGATTATCATAAATACTAAGCAAGGGACAGAGGGCGCGATGCGTGTAAACTTCTCGTCAAATACCGAATGGCTCAGCCCTGGTATCATGCCTGAGTTTCAGAACAAGTATGGCTCGGGCGGTGGCTCTTATATGAGCTGGGGTGAAGTGATGAAAAACCCGTCTTCATATAATCCAAGGGATTTCTTCCAGACCGGATACAGCACCATCAACACCGTAAACCTCTCCGGTGGTACTCAGAAAAGTCGTACATTCGTATCCGTAGGGACAACCCACTCCAAGGGAATCATCCCTAATAATGAATACTATCGCTACAACTTTGATGGTCGCAATACATCCTCCTTCCTCAATGATCGTCTTCATCTGGACCTAAGTGCAGGGTATGTACGTCAGGGGGATCAGAATATGATGTCAGGGGGACGTTATTTCAATCCTCTTGTACCTCTGTACCTTTTCCCCAGAGGTGACGACTTTGAGAATGTAAAGCGTTGGGAGAGATATAACGTGGAGCGTAAGATCTACACCCAGTACTGGCCTTACGGTGATGCCGGTCTTGACCTGCAGAATCCTTACTGGATCGTGAATCGTAATCTATTCTACAGCCAAAAGCATCGCTACATGTTCAATGCCCGTGTACAGTATGACATCTTTGATTGGATGAATATTGCCGGACGTGTGCGTGTGGACAATACCTATAGTTCTATCTGGAAAAAACTCTACGCTTCTACCCCCGCACTGCACGTGGGTGACACAAATGAACGTCCTATGGGTAGCTTTAAGCAGACCGAGGAACGCTATAAGCAGACCTATGCCGATGTAATGCTGAATATCAATAAGACCTTCGATGATGACTGGGCATTGACTGCCAATATCGGTTCATCTTTCGATGATCACTACACTACGGGAGTAAGTGTCGGCGGTACGCTTAGTCTCATCCCCAACTTCTTTTCTACCAACAATGCAGTGAAGAGTACTGCCCCTAATGGACAAAGCTACCATCGTACACGCAATATTGCACTCTTTGCGTCTGGTGAACTTGGTTGGAAGCGGATGCTGTACTTAACCCTGACGGGGCGTTCGGACTGGGCGTCTCAACTCGTTAGTAATGGCAAAACTCCGGCTATCTTCTATCCTTCAGTTGGTCTCTCAGGGGTAGTTTCAGAGATGGTTAAGCTACCTGATTGGTTTACTTTCCTTAAGGTTAGAGGTTCATTTACCGAAGTAGGTTCTCCTATCACTATGGTCGGTGTTACTCCAGGGACAGTGACCTATACGATGGATCCGTCTAAGATTAACCCTATCGCTAAGTATCCATTCCCCGCATTCCGTCCGGAGCGAACAAGATCCTACGAATTCGGATTTAATGCTAAGCTCTTCAACGGCGATCTTTCGATAGATGCAACGTTCTATCAGTCCAATACGTTCAACCAAACGTTCCCCCAAAAACTTTCAGGTAGTTCTGCATATACAGAATTCTATGTGCAGGCCGGTGATATCCGCAATCGCGGTATCGAAGCTGCGCTCGGATATCAGCATCAGTGGGGCGACTTCTACTGGGGATCTAATCTAACCTATACTCGCAATGTGAACAGAGTAATGAAGTTGGCTAAGGGCTACACCAATCCTATCGACGGTACTACGTTCGATATCGACCTCCTAAAAGAACCCAAGCGCATGAGCGTAGGCGACTCCATGGATGACCTCTTTGTTCAAGGCATCTTGGTTAAGGGTTTGGATGGTAAATTAGTAGAAGAAGGTGATGGCTACAAGGTTGATCGTACCTCTCAAGTACTCAAGGTAGGTAAGATCACGCCAGACTTCATGATGGGTTGGAACAATAGCTTTGCATTCAAGGGAGTATCCCTTAGCTTCCTTATCAATGCACGCGTTGGTGGTGTCGCGACATCGCACACTCAGGCGCTAATGGACTCCTATGGCGTATCCAAAGTTTCCGCTGATGCACGTGATGCCGGTGGTGTCATAGTAGACGGTGAGAAGTATGACGCAGAGCGTTACTTCAAGACTGTCGGTGGAAAGTCACCACTCATGGCGTACTATCTGTACGATGCGACTCAGGTCAAACTACAGGAACTTTCAATCGGATACAGTCTGCCTAAAGCATGGTTCGGAGGGTGTGTAAATAGTGCTAACCTATCGCTCATCGGTCGCAATCTCCTCACGATCTACCGTGCTGCACCATTTGATGTAGATATGGCAGGTGGAGTGGGAACATACTCAGGTGGTAGTGATAACTTCATGCCTCCCAGCACGCGTAGCCTTGGTTTTAGTCTGAAGCTCGGATTCTGATCCCAGTCTTCAAAGTAATTTTAGCTAAGAAATTATAATATGAAGAGTATAATAAAGCTGGCACTCAGTGTAGTGCTAATGGGAGGGGTATTCTCTATGACTTCATGCACGAAGGATTTCAGTAAGATCAATACCGATCCTCTCAATCCTGGCGACGATGAGATCATCAGAGACGATATCGCCAAACTCGGTACTTATCTGCCCGCACTCCAGATGGAAGTTGTATTCTTGGAGACTGCAGGAAATACAACAAACAAGGTAAATGACTACCAGATCTTGAATAACCTGACTGCCGACAACTGGGTAGGTTATATGGCTCCAGGTGAAAATAAGTGGACAGGAAAGAGCTTGACCCAATACTATTTCGATACTGGTTGGAACAATATGGGATTTGAATGTCTCGTTCCTCGTATCCTCAACCCTTGGATTCAGATTAAGAACGAAACCATGGGCGGTGATGCTAAGAATGAGAAAGTATTCTCAATTGCACAAATATCTAAAATTATGGGCTTCCATAAGGCTACAGATATGTTTGGTGCTATCCCTTATTCCAAAGCTGGTAGTGGCTCCTTCACAGTGGCTTACGACTCGCAGGAGGAGATCTATACTTCATTCCTCAAGGAACTCGAAGAAGCAGTCAGTGTCCTCTCCAGTCTCGATGGCGCAACTGTACGTACTACCGACTATGTCTACGCCGGAAACTCTGCTAAGTGGGCTAAACTGGGCAATTCTCTCATGCTCCGTCTTGCCATGCGTATCAGTTACGTCAAGCCAGAGCTTGCTAAAGAATACGCCGCTAAGGCTTGTTCACACCCTGCGGGTCTCATCGAATCTGTAGCTGACCAAGCTGAGATTACCACTCTCAATGACGGAGGTGATTCATACAATGCCCTGTCTCACATCGTCGAAAAGTACGGTACCGACGCACGCATGGGAGCTTCTATCCAGTGTTATCTCGTTGGCTATAAAGACCCACGTCTGACGAAGTATTTCACGGGCAATACCAACATCGCGATCCCTCCTGCTGTGCCTGCAGTAACACCTAACTACAATAATGCCGGCAAACCCAACATCCCCGAAAAGGCAGCTACCGTTTGGATGCGCGCATCTGAAGTTGCTTTCCTCAAGGCCGAAGCTATCCTCAAGGGCTTTGTAGCAGGTTCTGCCAAGGACGAATACAATAGGGGCATCAAGCTTTCATTCCAGGAGCAGGGTATTGAGACTGGCTACGACGAGTATATCGTTTCGACCAAAACTCCCGCGAAATTCGAAGACAGCATCCATCCTAAGTACAGCTCTGCAGCTCCATCGACCATCACACCTATGTGGGACGAGGCGGCAGACGAAGAAGTGAAACTCGAGCGCATCATCACCCAGAAGTACATCGCCCTCTTCCCCAATGGTCAGGAAGCATGGTCTGAGTGGCGTCGTACAGGGTATCCTCGCCTTATTCCATCCGCATCATCGATTTCCAACTATGGTGTGGTGAAGTCTGATGGTCACAAGGATGGTGTTAGATGCTGGCCATATCCTCCTGTTGAGTTCAACCTGAATAAGGAAAATGTACAGGCAGCGATTAACCAATACAAGAAAGGCTCCAACAACGCTAATGTCAACGTTTGGTGGGATGCTAAGGTTAAGAAATAATTTGCTAACAATAGAATCATAAGACCAATGAAAAAGATAATTATATCAGCGCTCATCTCACTGCCGCTTATCTGCACCACCGTATCATGCACAAACATAGCAGACGGTACGGGGGACGGTCCATACAAGCAGAATGGTGACAATGGTGTATACATGGGCAACGCTGACGAGTCCGGTTATGTCGAAGTCTCTATGCCTATTGGCAAAGGTGGCTTTACAACCATTACTCCACGCATTGCAGCACCTGTCGATAGAGATATAGTCGTAAAAGTCATTGCAGACCCAACGGCTGTGGCAGAGAACACCAAAGCTGCCGGAATCAAAGCCAAGGGGGTTCCGGCTAAGGAAGTTGTATTCATTGATGCTAAGGGCAAAGAGCACAAGGGGGAAATCACAGTGACGATCCCTAAAGGCTCTGTCGCTGCACCCATCACGTGTGGTGTTCACGCACTGGATGCAGAAACCTATTCATTCAAGGAAAAGTGGGCTATCGGTGCACGTATCGTCTCTGTAGAAGGAGATGTGCCTATGCTCTCTACTCCGCAGACCACTGTCATTCGCCTCAACCGCGAAGTACGCATCGTAACCTCTGTAGCTCAAGTTACATTAGGTGGATATGGTCTTGGTGTCCTCTCCAATGAACCATTCACTAAGGAATGGGAGGAGTGGACGATCCAGATGAGTGTCTACTTCACTTACCTTTCACACCCCAACATCACCACTGGATACTTCATCGAACCAATGGAAGGCGGTAGTATGTACACCCGTATCAACAATGATAAGGGGGTTCAGATTAAGAGTCTTCACGAGAAGGAAAACTCTTGGACCAATAAGCCCCTCAAAACCAAAGAGTGGATCAATATCAGCTATGTCTACAAACGCAGTGGCAATGGTGGCATCGTTCAGGTCTATGTCGACAACGAACTCCAGAACGAACTAGCTACCTCTCGTATCTCATTCGGATTGAATAGCAACGAGACAGGTTGGGCTATCGGTAACAGCAACTGGACTGGGAACTATCTACGCGAAGTCCGCTTCTGGAATAGAGCACTCACCGAAACCGAAATCAAAGAAAACTTAGAACTCCCGATGGATCTCGAAACAGAAGGTCTGGTGATGTACATGCCATGTACCAAAGAATACTTTGATGCCGAAAATGGGGTACCAACTGTAGCCAAGGGGAACTGGCGTGTCGTCAAGAGGGAACCTGAATCTGCAAGAACGACAGTCAGTATCGTTGAGAATGTTGTTTTCCCAAACAAGACCTTGGTGAAAGAGGAATCAAAATAATTTTTAGATGAAGTAAAGATCATGAAGAAAACATTATATCACATCATTGCATTCGCACTCCTCCTGACAGGATCGGTAGCGTGTACCAACGTCAAGCCCTTAGATGTGGATGACGTGGCACAGCAGAGCCTGCTGGAGAGGGACATGAAGCGATTTGCAGAGGAGCAAAAGCTCCAGAAGGCTCAGGACGAATCCGATGCAGCATACCGCGCACGTGTCCAGAAGATGTACGACGAGTACTACGCTGCACTACGTGCTTACAAGAAAGACAGGAACCACAAGATTGTATACGGATGGTTTAGATCCGAGATGTGGAAAGCTCTTGATAGCGAACCGGGATCATTCCTCTTCAATATAGCAGATAGTGTAGACGTTATCTCTATCTGGGGTGGTATTCCCGAAGAGTTCGGCAAAGACGACCCTCGCTGGGAAGACCTCCGACTCGCTCAGGAGGTAAAGGGGCTCAAGGTGCTCCTCTGCTGGCAGACAGGGTCATCCGGTCTGGGACTCCCTGGCGGTCAGAGTAAGTTTAACGAACGCCACAAGGGTAAGAATAGTGTCCAGAAGGCTGTGGCTTACGCTCAAGAATTGACAGACCACATCAAGCGTCTTAATCTCAATGGATATGATATAGACTGGGAACCTCACGTGGGTGACCATGGTCGTGGTGGATGCAACAATCTATATCAGAATTGTGAAGCTACTTCCGGGGAGGATTCCAGTGCTCCTATCCGTGCATTCATCGAGGAAATGGGCAAGAACTTTGGACCAATGGCTACGTCCGGATACAATCCCCGGGGAACCGGCACCATGTTCCTCTTCGACTGTGAGATGAGCGACATGGCTATCAGATTCCCTGATCATGGAGTTTACTTCGACTACTTTATCGAGCAAAACTACTGGAGGATTTACTCTAATTACTCTTCTTACACCGGTAAGATCAAAGGATTTAGCAAGGAAAAACTACTTCTTGCTGACGAATTTGAACGACACGATGGCTATAAAAATGGTGGTGGTAGTTGCTCGGGAGAACCCTGTGCTATCGCAAAGGCGAAGTACATTAGGGACAATGACTTTGGTGGCTGGGCATGCTATCACATCGAGCTCGACCCACAGTACAAGTGGTCGCGTCAGGTCATTAGCATCATGAACCCAAGCAAGCCTTTCTTCCCAAACAAGAATCTGATCAATAAACTTTTAGATAAGTAAACGACATGAGAAATATACGCAATATACTCGCTCTTACCTTCGGTATTCTCGTGCTCAGTTCTTGTGGTAGAATGGAGCCGGAGATTGTAGAAGAAGACTACAGCTATACCCCCAAGGAGCCAACCAAAGAGAATCGTGACAAGATTGCAGTACCTCCGGTGGATATGCTGAATCAGTATGTTTTCTTCAAGGACAACGACCAGAAGCGCACAGTGGCTGTACGCATGGATGGGGAGCAGAAGGAGGTTCAACCGGTTGATGATGTCATCGTGACTGTCTCCACTTCATTCCCTGCCAAAGAAGCATTCACGGCAGAGATCGCTCTGCTTACCGAAAAAGACTATCCAAAGACGTATACCAACATCGTAATGGAAGGAGCCCAACTCCTCCCACAGGAGATGTATCAGGTAACACAGACATCAGTAGAATTCAAGGTCGGTGAGCAGGAGAAGCAATTCCCCATCAAGTTTAAGAAAGAACTGCTGGCAAACTTGGACGAGAGCGTCACTTACGTCATTCCATTGGTGATCAAGGTCCCCGAGGACAAAGGTCTCAATCTGCACAATTACTTCTTGGTGACCCTCAATAAGAAGATGGTCAAGGCATTGCCTAGCGGCAATAATGTCAAGCTCGAGAAAACCCTCCCAAGCGGTGTACAGCAGTTGACTTCTTCTCAATTCAGTCTCTCGTCTGACTACGCACCTACTCATCTCTATAAACTTACCGATGGTAAGAAGAGGTCTTGGGATGATAACTGGTGGGTAAGTTCTGGCTCTAATACAGAACTTAACGTAAAACTCCAGAAGTCAATGACGATAAAGGCAATAGTTATCTATGCTCTCTCTACAAGCAGTCCTTTGACCAATTTTGCTATCTCTGCATCCAATACAAACGGTGAAAAGTTTGTAGAACAGGGCAAGATTGATGTTCCTAAAGGACAGAGCTCAATTGTTGTGACCTTTAGCGAAGCTATTGAGGTTGATAACTTGAAAATTTACGGCTTTAAGGGAACTAGTAGCTTTGTCAATATCCACGAAATTGAGATTTACGCAGAACTTTGATATGTTCTGTCCGTCTTAACGAACAATTCCGGAAGGGTTAGTGTACTGGGCAGTACACTAACCCTTCTTTTTTCGGCAGTGTTCCCCGATGCGTATAGGGAGAATACTATCCGATACGTACGTCTCATGCTTAGAGACTTACAACGAGGCTCATATTTCTCTCGACAGCTACAGATAAAGTACAGAGGAAAGTTTGCTTTGTACATTGGATAGTATGCTTTATACAGAGGAAACTTTGCTTTGTACAGAGGATAGTTTCCTCTGTACTTTATGTCCCGCTCTTCAGCAGAAGTAGGGTATGCAATGGCGATGACGAGATATGTGGAGGATTCGGACGAAGTAAGAGACTTTTGTATGGAAAAACTGCTCACCACTCCGCCCCCAGAGCGTAATGACAGAAGGCAAACAGGGGGAATTGAGGAGGACAAAGCAGGTACAGGTATAAGGGGAATAAGAGGCTACCGGAATTGAAGTCCATAGATATGCAGGTAACGAGGACAAAGGTACGGTGAACGAGGAGATGACACGTTGCGGGAGTAGGAATTATTGGTACATTTGCCTGACTTGAAAGCCCGATGTAGAAATTTACCAACAGCAACTGCCTAATTCATCATGACCATCAATCGTGACAAACTCGTGGGACATCTCTCCATATTTCTGGCGATGGTGATCTTTGGTCTCAATGGACCTATTTCCAAGGAACTTCTAAGCCCCGATGGGCTATCTCCGTGGGTGCATGTCTTCGTTCGGTTTGTGGGGGCTACGATTTTATTCTGGGCATGCACGCCTTTCGTAAGAGCTCCGGAGATGCGGAGGGAAGACTTCTGGCGCTTCGTGGGTGCGGCGATGTGTGTGATCGTAGTCAACCTGGGGTGCTTTGCTTTCGCCATCTCCATCACTTCGGCCATCGATCAGTCGCTGATCTCTACCCTTGGCCCCATCGTGACAATGATACTCGCAGCAGTGTTTCTCGGAGAGCCGATCACAAAACTCAAGGCCTTCGGTGTCCTCGTCGGTAGTGCGGGTGTGCTGGTACTGGTATTCAGCAGCCAGCATGGAGGAGGGCAGCACTCCAATGCCTGGGGAGTCGTGCTGTCGCTATTCGCGACCGTAGGATACAGCATGTACCTAACTATATTCAGGTCTCTGATAGAGAAGTATCATCCGATTGTGCTGATGAAGTGGATGTTCCTCATATCGACAGTGATAGTGCTGCCCTTCGGGCTACCTCTCACGATGGCTATGGACTGGAGCAATTTCTCTCCCGTATCCATAACTCAGCTCGGGTTCGTGGTACTCTTCTCCACCTTTGTGGCCTACCTCCTCGTCCCTATCAGTCAGAAGCGCATCCGCCCTACCGTCGTGAGTATGTACAACTACATGATGCCCCTCATCACCACCATAGCAGCCCTCGTAATGGGACAGGAGCAGCCGACACTCGTCAAGGGTCTTGCAGCCCTCCTCGTAGTCATCGGCGTATACATGGTCACCGCCTCCAAGAGCCGATCCGCAGCCCTCAGGGAGAAATAACATGGCATGAGCACAAGGAGGTAATATACTACTATTAAGATAATTTTGCTATCTTTACCCTCGCAAAGAATACAAGAAGTCTAACCCTTCGGATCGAATCACACCCTCCTTGTGTGGGAGGTATGTGGTGATTGAGGAGTGGAGTGACTGCTTTAGCCCGTTGATGCACTATATAGAATACTGAATACAGCACAATGTCTCATTCAATATTAGTCCTAATTACAGGGGGTGTGGCACTAGCAATTGTCTTGGGGATGATGTTTATCCCAAGCATACTGAGAGTGGCACATGCGAAAAAACTCTTCGACGTACCCGACGAACGAAAGGTGCACACCACCCCTATACCACGCTTGGGGGGCTACTCCTTTCTCCCCAATATTGTGATTACATTATTTCTTACGATCGGTGCAGGATATTCGCTGGTGGGAGCAGATGAGGGTATAAGGTTTACTCCGGACAGTTATGGATTACTCTTTGCCGGAGTGGGAGGGCTCATTCTGTATCTCACGGGAGTTTATGATGATTTGCTGGGTGTAGGGTATAGGCTCAAGTTCCTTGTTCAGATTATTTCGGGGGTTTTACTGGTACTGTCGGGTACATATATCGGTTCGTTTAGTGGAATCTTAGGTCGTGAAATTCCTTTGTTCATCGGTATCTTTCTGACGATCTTCGTAGTCGTATATACCACTAATGCGTTAAATATGATTGATGGGATTGATGGATTGGCATCCGGATTGTCTGTGATAGCCCTTGTGACTCACGGGATACTGCTCTCACACCAAGGGGATTTTCTATTCGCTCTATTGGCATTTGTGACAATGGGGGCTGTGATTCCATTCTGGGGCTTTAATGTCTTCGGCGACATAAAAAGGAAGAGGAAGCTTTTCATGGGAGATACCGGAAGCCTGCTCCTTGGATACATATTGAGCCTACTGGCCATCCGCATAGGACATTACAGACCGGAAGAGAATCCGGATACTCATGTAACGAATTTGATATTGGCATTCACCCCCTTGATCATCCCAATGCTTGATGTTATCAGACTTGTGGTGGTAAGATTGAGAAAAGGTCGAAGCCCCTTTAGCCCGGATAAGAATCATATCCACCACAGACTACTGAGTATCGGTATTTCTTCTCGTCTGTCCATGACTTTCATCCTCCTATTTTCCATTTTCTTAATTGTCCTGAATTATTTTCTCCGCGAGTACTCTCTGGGTATAATCCCTGTGATAACTATTGATTTGGTCATATGGGGTATCGTCAATGCGATAATATATAGATCGGCTAAGAAAATGAACGCCTGAGGTCGGGAAATGGCGTTATGGATCATCTATAATGAAGAGGAGACAAGCAAAATAATTTTACTTGTCTCCTCCTTTTTCCTTGTCCGGATTATTCAATTACCAATATCATTGCTCCTGAGAAGGAAACCACGATGCGTACATCTGGTAGTTGTCGGATATACGCTTATTGATCGTAGCAGCCTGCTCTGGGTCAACCATCTTGACGTACTTGGCAGGACATCCGGCATACAGTGCCCCTGGCTCCACGGTCGTATTGGAGAGCACGACGGCCCCCGCAGCGATAATCGCTCCTCTGCCTATACGAGCATTGTCCATCACAATTGCTCCCATACCAATGAGTGCCCCCTCCTCCACGTATGCACCGTGGATGATAGCATTGTGTCCCACCGATACATTGTCTTCGAGGGTAGATGTGGACTTCTGGTACAGGGTGTGTATCACGGCTCCGTCCTGGATGTTGACATTCTTACCGATACGGATGCTATTGACATCACCACGCACTACCGCTGAGAACCATACACTCGAACCTTCACCGATAACCACATCACCGACGACGACAGCATTGGCTGCCAGGAATGCGGTTGGGTGAATCTCGGGTGTAAAATCTCGCACTGTCTGTATGATCGCCATGGCTTACTTACGCTTGAGAGGTGTTGTCTTTGCTTTCAGCCACTCTGCTTCGTCGGCATCCAGAAGTGGAGAGACTTCGTCATGGACCCAAGCCTGATACTCATTGTACCACTGTAGCTCTTTGTCGGTCAGGAGCTCTATCTCGACGAGGCTATTGTCCAGATAGCATAATGTCAGTGTCTCGAAGCCAAAGAATCGGATGCCCTCACTCTCCATAGCAGGTACAGTGCGTACCAGGTTTTCGATACGTATGCCGTAATTGTCAGCAAGGTAGTACCCCGGCTCATTGGAGGTAACCATACCCAGCATCAGGGGAGTAGGATTTTCGTCCATACGAATATTCTGAGGTCCCTCATGCACGTTAAGGAAGTGTCCCACCCCATGTCCCGTGCCATGTCCGTAGTGCTTTCCCTCATCCCACAGTGCCTTGCGTGCGAGGACGTCAAGCTGACTACCCCTTGTACCCTCCGGATAAATTGCCGTGGCGATGGCTATATGTCCCTTGAGTACCAAGGTATAGTCGTGCTTCTCCTGTGCGGTAGGATGCCCGTCCAGTGAAATAGTACGCGTGATATCCGTGGTACCGTCGAGGTACTGCCCTCCGGAGTCGAGAAGGAAAAGTCCGCTCCTATCCAGTCGAGAGGAACTCTCTTCCTCAGCCGAATAGTGCACGATAGCACCATTGCCACGGTAGCCCGCGATGGTGCCGAAGCTGTCACTTACATAGTAGTCTCCCTTGGCACGGAAGTCCGAGAGGACGTTGCCGATTTCATACTCGGAAGGGTGACGGCCATCATTTAGTTCCCTCTCCAACCACATGAAGAAACGAGTCAACGCGACGGCGTCACGGCGCATCGCCTTGCGGTAGCCCTCATATTCGGCCTCGTTCTTCTGCGCCTTGAGTAGTGTGATAGGGCTTAGCTTGTGTATCTGGGTACATGAGGCGGGGATATTGCTGTAGAGCTCGAAGTTGGTACGTCCCATATCTACGAGTACGGTAGTGCCAGCGCTCAGTGCCGCCACATCCCTATATATCGTATCGTAGTCACGAATAGTGACACTATTCTGGGTCAACGTCCTAAGCACATCCTCTGTCAGTTTCTCGCCGAACGTGTACAGCACCACCTCATCAGCCGTGATCAGACCATAAGCGATCCCGACAGGATTAAATGCTACATCGTTATTACGGATATTGAAGAGCCAAGCAACCTCATCCAACATTGTCATGATGATCGCAGACGCTCCCTCCTTCTTCAGTGCAGCACGAACCGCACTCACCTTCTGATCAGTCGTCTGTCCGGCATACTCGATAGGCTGGTTGGAGAACTTATTCATCGGCACAGACGGAGCGTCGCTCCCCTGAATCTCAGCGACAAAATCCCGCTCAGTCACTACCTCTATCCCAGCAACCCGAAGCTCTCGTAGGAACGTCTCGGCCTGTACTGCACTCACTGCGCGACCGAAAAATCCAACTCTCCTCACCCCACTCTTCTCTCTCAAATACTGCGTGATAGAGGGTGTATCGGGGAGTCCCTCCCTCATCAGAGTGAAGGGGGTTCCCTCAAGTGTTTTTCCCGCTTCGAGAAAGTAGCGTGAATCCGTCCACAGAGCAGCGTCATCCGCTGTCACCACAGCCGTACCCGCAGAGCCCATAAACCCGGTTATCCACTGGCGGTGCTGCCATACCACAGGTGTGTACTCACTGAGATGCCTATCCGAGCTGGGAATAATCAGGGCATCTACCTCTGCGCTCCGCATCGTCTGGCGCAAGCGCTCCACTCGTTGTCTTATTTCTTCTTTCATCATCTGTAGTTTATATGTTAAATTGATACATAAGTCTAGTTACTTTGATGTGCTGGTCTGAGTAGGTCATTGACCGTCTTGACGGGGTTAAACGTGGATGCAGGAACTTCCACGAATGCGGTATTCCAGCGGCTCATGGCACCGTTCCACAGTCCCGGACGCTCCAGAGCTTTCAGTTCCTTCCCACCCGAACTCTTGTGCGAGATAAAGCCCGTCTCCGGATCGACAAAGAGGCGCAAGTCAAAGTTATTGCCCCTGAAGTCCTTCGTGCAGCAGACCAAGTCCACGGGATTGAAGTACCTACCATTCTCAAAGGCAGCCCGTGCCTGTGGGTCATCCATGTCTATCTGTGTACTCTCGAGGATCTGTAGGCTCGTGATCCCCTTGTCGTCCCGCACGATGTAGGGACCACCACCTGGCTCACCCTCATTACGCACCATACCACAGACACGAATAGGGCGGTTGAGCAGTCCACGCAGCTCCCTCACCACCTTATCCTTGCGCTGTGCATGCTCCATCTCCCCTATGATATCGTCCATAGAGTTCCTCTCGAGGGTTTCGGTCTCTATGGAGAACGCTTGTCGGAGGAAGTCCTGCACCTCGCAGATGAGGCCTTCGCTCACACGCCGAGGGTCCTGAAGCTCTACCATGTACTTATATACCCTGTCACGTAGCTCAACCACGTATCCTCCAAGTACTTTCTTGTATATGATTGTGTCGGTACGCTTAAAGTCCGGCACCACGTTATCTATATTCTTGATAAAAATAACATCTGCATTGATATCATTGAGGTTCTCTATCAGGGCACCATGTCCGCCGGGGCGAAAGACGAGCTTCCCCTCCTCATCCCTCAGAGGTTGGTTGGACATATCCACCGCCACCGTGTCAGTACTCGCTTTCTGTGTGCTGTATGTCACATCGAATACTGTCGTGAAAGTCTCCTCTATCTCTCCCCTACGACGTGAGAGCATGGTCTCGAAAGGCTTGATATGCTCCGGGGATAGTGTATAGTGCACCTGCACACGTCCACGGCAGGTATCAGCATACTTAGCACCCTCCGCCAAGTGTTCCTCAGCTGCCGTACGTGGAGCTGTACTATACTTATGAAAGAGGATCAGAGCCTTGGGAAGATGTCCGTAGTCCAGTCCGGAATCATTCAGCAAATGACGAATGACAGTGCGCCCCTCTCCACGCTCGATCAGCTTCGGGACAGTGCGCCCGCCCTCGTGTAGCATACATGCACGGTTGAGAGCGTCATAAAACGCAAAGTCGCTCAGATGATCCAGAACCTCCTGCACCTGCGCACTCGGATCGGCACCATCGAGATACTGATACAGCTCCTTGAACATCCGTGATGCCGCCCCAGAGGCAGGGACGAACTTAACTACACTAATCGCAGGATCATTGAGCATGCGCTCCCACGTGCGCAAGAGCTCGCCCTTACGCTCCTCCGTGAGTACCTGAATGCCATTCTCCTCATCCGCACTCCGGACTATGGACAGGTAAGGGAAACCCTTCTCAAATCTCGCCAACTGCTGCTCGAATGCAGACTTACTGATGCCTATGTCACTCAATTGTTTTAGATCCTGTTCCGTGAGTTCAAATCCCGCCATGTTCATTTATTTGTCGCTGGTTATTTGGTAAAAAGACAACGGTTTTGATGTATACTCGTGCCTGTGCCCATGCTTGGCAATAGTTTCGCAGGAGTCATCACCACAAATATAATATTTCTCCGGTTTATTGCTGAATAATGACCCCATAAAATCGTTAACATCCACTGCCCTCTACCACAAGCAGAATACAGAGAGAGTACCAAGAGGGTTTACATTTCTCTGGGACGTCGGTGCACCGATGTCCCAGAGCTTCTCAGAGAAACCTCCGGGACGTTGCTCGACCTTTCTCTGGGACCTTTTTTATCCCACCTACGGGTTGGGGGGATCAGAGTGCAGTGTCGACACATGGTAACTATCCGAATTGCACACAAGAAACACCTCTCTGCGTACGGTTTTTGCTTAATCCTGACTCTTTCTTCACCTAGTATGGGTATATCACACGTCCCATGCTCCACTTCTCCCTTTCGGTATCACCCGGACCAAGGGTCGATGTGGACGGCAATAATGTGAATAAGTCCTATTTTAAGTCCGGTATGCGTTCTTATTGTGCATAGTGTGGAGGAGAATTGGTACATTTGCAAACTAAATAAGGTCTACCGAAGGTAATACTTCGAGAAGTAGGTCATTTGAAATAACAGACTATAAGACAACAAGAAAGATGAATTTCATTCAGGAGCTCCAGTGGAGGGGTATGATTCACTCCGTAATCCCGGGTACGGAGGAAAAGCTAAATGAGGGTGTGGTATCCGGGTATCTCGGTATCGATCCTACAGCCGACTCCCTACACATCGGTCACCTTGTGGGTGTGATGATGCTTCGCCACTTTCAGCGGGCAGGTCATCGCCCCATAGCCGTGATCGGCGGGGCTACGGGTATGATCGGAGACCCATCGCTGAAGTCCGCGGAGCGCAATCTCCTGGACGAGGAGACCCTACGCCACAATCAGCAGGCTATCAAAGCTCAACTGTCTAAGTTCCTTGATTTCGAGAGTGATGCGCCTAATGCTGCAGTGCTGGCAAATAACTACGACTGGATGAAAGATTACTCTTTCCTCAATTTCATCCGTGACATCGGCAAACACATCACGGTCAACTATATGATGGCTAAAGATTCCGTGAAGAAACGTCTCGAAGCCAACTCCACAGCAGGTCTATCTTTCACAGAGTTCTCGTACCAGTTACTGCAAGGCTACGATTACGTGTACCTGTACCAGACTGAGGGTTGCCGACTACAGCTCGGGGGATCGGATCAGTGGGGCAATATCACCACAGGCACAGAGCTCATCCGCCGCATGCTCGGCAAGGAGGATGCTTTCGGGGTCACATGCCCCCTGATCACCAAGGCAGACGGTGGAAAGTTCGGCAAGACAGAGAGTGGCAATGTATGGCTGGACCGCAGATACACTACGCCGTACAAGTTCTACCAATTTTGGCTCAACGTGTCTGACGAGGATGCAAAGAAGTTTATCCGTATATTCACGATGCTGCCCCAGTCAGAAATCGAAAGGCTGGAAGAAGAACACGATGCCACTCCACACCTGCGTGTGCTACAGCGCAAGCTGGCAGAGGAGTTGACGATCCTCGTACACTCACGTGAGGACTATGACATGGCAGTACGGGCATCAGAGATTCTCTTCGGCAACGCTACACACGAAACCCTCCGCACCGTGGATGAGGAGACGCTCCTATCCGTATTCGAGGGCATACCGCAGGCTGAGATATCAAGGGACAAGATTGGTGGCACGCTCGGTATCCTTGATCTGCTCGTAACAGAGTGTGGTTTCTTCGGGAGCAAGGGAGAGCTCCGCAAGCTCATACAGAGCGGTGGCGTGAGCGTCAATAAGAACAAACTCACGGACGAACAGTATTGTCCCACGACTGACGACCTTATCAGTGGCAAGTACATGCTGATACAGAGAGGACGCAAGAACTATTTCCTCATTCGAGTGGTGTGAGAGACGTCGGCTGAGCTTTTTTTGTATCTTTGCGAGAGGATGTGTGGTCGCGCACACGAAGTGTAACAACGAGTTATTCCGAGAACATGAAGAAATATACTACGCTATGGGTACTCACGGGACTGCTGGCTCTGCTACTGAGTAGCTGTGGAGAGTTCGCACGGGTACAGCAAATCACCGACGTGATGGAAAAGTATTCGTATGCCAAGAAATACTACAATACTCAGAAGTACTCACACGCAGCCTCCCTGCTGGAGGAGGTAGTACCCTATCTGCGCGGTACGATTCATGGTGAAGATGCTGTGTATATGCAGGCACAAACTTACTACCACCTGAAGGACTATGCCGCGGCACAGAAGGCTTTTCAGCAGTATTACACCGATTATCCCAATGGGGAGTACACGGAGCTGGCACGATTTTACTCTGGGTACGGGCTGGCACAAAATCCTCCCGATCCTCGTTTGGACCAAGAGCACACGTACAGCGCAATCAGGGAGCTACAGCTCTTCCTTGACTTCTATCCTCAGAGTGAAAAGGCCGAGGAGGCGAAGCAGCTTCTATTTGATCTGCAAGACAATCTGGCCAAGAAAGCTCTCCTCAATGTAGAGCTGTACTACAACCTGGGAAACTATATCTTCAATAATTACGAGAGTGCTATCATCACCGCTCGAAATGCCATGAAGACCTATCCATACAGCAAGTACAAGGTAGATATGCATTACCTCGTGGTAGCGTCACTATACGAGATTGCACGCAACAGTGTGGAGACAAAGCAGCAGGATCGTCTGCGCGACCTTCGAGATGAGTACTACAACTTCGTCAACGAGTACCCGGACAGTAAATACAAGAAGCAGATAGAGAGCTACCTGATGTATGCCAATAGACACATCAAGGACTAACACCCCCACCCTCGCTGACGCACACGGTCAAGACAAAAAATCCTTATAAGAAATATCAAGAATATAGTATGCAGCGCAAAAAGAACAACGTTCCTCTGACGACGGTGACACGTGACCTCGATACATTCAGAGAAAAGACAGGAAACCTCTACCAATCACTGGTGGTCATGAGCAAGAGAGCAAACCAGCTTGCAACTGAGATGAAAGAAGACCTTGAGCATAAGCTGCAGGAATTTTCATCCTACAATGACAATCTAGAGGAAGGAGAGCAGAACAATGAACAGATAGAGATCTCAAAATTCTACGAGAAGCTCCCTAAACCCGTACTCGTATCTGCGAAGGAATTTGAGACAGATGAGATCTACTGGCGTGATCCGCTGAGTGAACTAACGAGCGACATCGAAGAGGAGGATATCTGATAGGATACACAAAAGTATGATCCAACGTAAGCAAACACTGTATCTGCTGCTGTCAGGGATTCTGATGATGCTGATGCTCTTCCTCCCCATGGCTAAGGTGCTGACGGACTCAGCAATCTTCACTATGGACAGTACGGGATTTAAGAACATGGCGGAAGAGATCGTGATGCCTTCATGGGTGCTGATGGGACTGAATGCCGTCATTATCCTCCTAAGCTTTGTAGCTATCTTCCTGTACAATCACCGTACGCTCCAGATGCGAATGACAATGTTTAATCTCATCCTCAAGCCCGGCTTTTATGCGCTGGCAATATACTACATCCTGAACTTCATGGATGAAACCAAGATAGCTTACACCGTGACACCTTGGGTAGCACTGCCTATCATTGCGATGATCCTCGATTATCTTGCTCATCGTCTGAGGCTTCCCCTCTCCATCCTGAGCTGGCCTTCAGAGTTCCAGCAGCTTCTGCCTTC
>JBAKGE010000097.1:0-7367 GCA_037191085.1 Porphyromonadaceae bacterium
AAATTGGAAAGGGTGGCGAAGTCAGGTGAAGTATTGAAGTAAGGTATATCATCAGATGTACCTGATGTAGGACTACAACACACATTGTTAATAGCATGTCATTTGAGAACAACATAAAGAAGGATTACATTGAGCGTATCGTTCCTGCCTTGATGAAAGAATTCAACTACAGCACTGTAATGCAGGTGCCTGTACTGAAGAAGATTGTAATTAATCAGGGTCTTGGAGATGCTACTTCTGACAAGAAGCTTATCGATATCGCTGCAGGTGAATTGGCACTGATTACGGGGCAGAAGCCGGTAGTGACTCACTCCAAAAAGGATATCTCGAACTTCAAGGTGCGTAAGGGTAACCCCATTGGTGTGATGGTTACTCTTCGTCGCGAGAGAATGTACGAGTTTCTAGAGCGTCTTATCCGTATCGCACTGCCACGTATACGTGACTTCAATGGTATCGAAAGCCGTCTTGACGGTAACGGTAACTATACCCTTGGTATTACAGAGCAGATTATCTTTCCCGAGATTAACCTTGACTCTATAACCAGGATCATGGGTATGAATATCACCTTTGTTACCTCTGCACAGACAGACGAGGAAGGGTATGCACTACTCCGAGAATTCGGTCTACCATTCAAGAAAAAAGAAAACAAATAATAGAACAGCATAAAGTAGATATGGCAAAAGAATCTATGAAGGCGCGTGAGCGCAAGAGAGCAAAGCTGGTGGCAAAGTATGCAAAAAAACGTGCCGAGCTCAAAGCCCAGGGCGACTATGAAGCATATCAGGAACTCCAGAAGCTACCTAAGAATGCGAGCCCTGTACGTCTGCATAACCGCTGTAGTATTACTGGCCGTCCAAAGGGTTATATTCGCCTTTTCGGGATCTCTCGTATCCAGCTCAGAGAAATGGCCTCTCAGGGTCTTATCCCTGGGATGAAGAAAGCAAGTTGGTAAGCAAAACAACTGACATTGTTAATGTGTGGAATGAAGGTTTTATAGGTGATGCGCTTGGGGGAGTGATTATACGCACTCTCCCGTAGGGTTGCTCGCCTGTATCGCTTTTCTACCACCATATATGCGTCAGGATTTATTTGTCTACTCCCCGATGGGTTGAAAAACCTCTGGGTCGTCGGTGAACCGATGTCCCAGTACTTTTTTCCGAGATCTCCCGCTCATCGTTGGAGCGTTCTCCCAGAGGATGCTGTCTGGACTGTCCAGCGGAAATTCAAATCTCTGTCAAGAGCGGGTTTGTTCGATCCTTCGAGTGGCATCTAACCTTAAGATATATAGGGAAAAGGTTAGGATAGGTCAAATATTTTGTTTACTTTTGCCTACTTTTATTAGGTTAAAAGCGAGAGACGGTGCGCAAATGCTGATGAGTTCTTATCCTAGAGGACGGAATATAAGGCATTGCGCGATCGTTTGTAGTGTTAAATATTGTCCGGCATGCTCATGATCTACATGTGGATAGCGGATTAATTTAATTTTATTTTTGTAATGACTGATCCAATAGCAGACTATTTGACGCGGGTTCGTAACGCCATTATGGCTAATCACCGCGTGGTTGAAATCCCTGCCAGCAACATCAAAAAGGAGATAACCAAAATTCTCTTCGAGAAGGGTTATATCCTCAATTACATGTTCGTGGAGGGAGAAAACACTCCTGGAGCTACCATCAAGATCGCACTTAAGTACGATATGGTCTCCAAGACGAATGCAATCAGGAACCTTGTGCGTGTGTCACGCCCAGGTCTGAGGAAGTATGTGGGCTATCGTGAGATGCCTCGGGTACAGAATGGCCTAGGTATTGCTATTCTCTCTACATCACGTGGTGTGATGACGAATAAGGAAGCCGCTGATCTCAAGGTAGGTGGCGAAGTAATATGCTACGTTTATTAATTTACTAATCAAGAAAGGACAAATCGAACATGTCAAGAATAGGTAAACTGCCAATATCAGTCCCTAATGGTGTCAATGTCTCTATTGATGGGAACGTAGTTACCGTAAAAGGACCAAAGGGGGTGCTGACTCAGAGTGTAGATCCCCGCATCAAATTAGAACTCGAAGACGGAGTGCTTCACGTAAAGCGTAGCTCGGAAGAGCGCACTGAGCGTGCTCTTCACGGTCTCTACCGTTCGCTTGTGCACAATATGGTTGTGGGCGTATCTGAGGGGTACAGCAAGACCATGGAGCTTATCGGGGTCGGGTTTAGAGCATCCAATACGGGGCAGCTCCTTGAGCTTTCTCTTGGGTACTCTCATCCCATCTATTTTATGCTCCCTGATGAAGTGAAGGTGGAGACGAAGATGGAACGTAACAAAGCTCCTCTCATCACCCTTGAGTGTGCCGATAAGCAACTCTTGGGGCAGATCTGCGCTAAGATCCGTTCATTTCGTAAACCCGAGCCATACAAGGGTAAGGGGATTAAGTTTGAAGGTGAGTACATCCGTCGCAAGTCTGGTAAGACTTCTGCTAAGTAAATTCACCAAGAATAACAGCATCTATTTGATATGATAACTAAGAGAGAAAGAAGACTTAAGATAAGACGGCGCGTACGTCGTCACATCTCTGGTACCGCTCAGCGTCCACGTCTGTGTGTCTTCCGCAGTAATAAGCAGATTTATGCGCAGGTGATTGATGATGTGGAGGGACGTACGATTGTGGCCAGCGACTCCCGTAACATTACAGAAGCCATGCCGAAGAAGGATATGGCTGCACGTGTGGGTGAAGATATAGCGAAGAAAGCTCAGGCTGTGGGAGTGGAAACGGTAGTATTTGATAGAAGCGGATATCTCTATCATGGACGTGTCAGGGAACTGGCAGAGGCTGCTCGTAGGGCGGGTCTTAAGTTCTAACGGCCGATATCAATGTCGAACCATAAAGTAGAATATACAATATGAAGAGAGTAACATCCGTGAGTGGCCTCGAACTCAAAGAAAGATTGGTGGCTGTTAACCGTGTAACAAAGGTGACCAAGGGCGGTCGCACATTCTCCCTCGCCGCGATGGTTGTGGTGGGTAATGAGGACGGAGTGATTGGCTATGGTCTCGGCAAAGCCGCTGAAGTCAGTGCTGCCATTGCTAAGGGTACCGAAGCTGCTAAGAAAAATATGATTCAGGTTCCCGTATTTAAGGGAACGATTCCCCACGAAGCGAAAGCCTCATTCGGAGGTGCTAGTGTGATGATTAAGCCGGCTTCCGAAGGTACGGGGGTGGTAGCTGGGGGGGCTATGCGTGCTGTGCTTGAGAGTGTGGGAGTTACTGACTGTCTTGCCAAGAGTCAAGGGTCCAGCAATCCTCACAATCTTGTGAAGGCTACTGTCCTCGCGCTTAGCCAGCTCAGGAGTCCTCTTGAGGTAGCTCAGGCTCGTGGCATCTCTGTAGAAAAGGTATTCAAGGGCTGATACAACACAAGCAAGATTCCCGAAAAAGATATGAAAACTATTAAGATTATGCAGGTCCGTAGTCGCATTCGCTGCCCAAAAGATCAAAAAGCAGCGCTTGATGCCCTCGGTCTGAAAAAGATGAACAGAATCCGCGAAGTGGAAGCTAATGAAGCCAATCTCGGTAATATTCATAAAGTGCGCCACCTCGTGACAGTTATAGAAGATTAATAGCGTGTATACAAACGCACGATAAAGAAATATTAGCAATATGAATCTATCCAATTTGAAGCCTGCGGAAGGCTCCACTAAGACTCGAAAGAGAATCGGTCGTGGCCCAGGAAGTGGACTTGGAGGTACTTCCACCCGTGGTCACAAGGGGGCTAAGAGTCGTTCAGGTTATCACCAGAAGTTCGGTTTTGAGGGCGGTCAGATGCCTCTGCAGCGTCGTTTGCCTAAGTACGGTTTTCGTAGTCCCAATCGTATAGAGTATAGCCCTGTTAATCTGTCTGTGCTCAATGAACTTGCCGCTGCTCGCAGTCTCACAGAGATCACGTTCGATGATTTCGTTAAGTCCGGTCGTGTGAGCAAGAATTCACTCGTGAAGGTTCTTGGTAATGGTGAATTGACTACCAAACTGACAGTACATGCCCATGCATTCTCAGCTTCTGCTAAGGAGGCTATCGAGAAAGCAGGCGGTGAGGCTGTTGTTCTGAAGTAATAAAATCTGCCCACTTATGAAGCTTGTAAAGACAATCCAAAACATCTGGAAGATAGACGATCTCCGTAAGCGTATCATTACAACAGTATGGCTTATCATCCTCTATCGCCTTGGTACCACCATTGTACTTCCTGGGATTGATCCCGCTTCGCTCGTCGCTCTGAAAGATCAGACTCGGGGGGGATTGATGGCCCTTTTGGATATGTTCTCAGGTGGTGCGTTCAGTAACGCATCGATTTTTGCACTTGGGATTATGCCTTACATTTCTGCATCTATCGTGATGCAGTTGGCTGCTATCGTGGTGCCAAGTATTCAGAAAATGCAGAGAGAAGGGGAGAGCGGGCGTCGCAAGATCAATCAATGGACTAGGTATCTGACTGTCTTGATTCTGCTCGTACAGGGCCCACTCTATCTGATTAACCTGCGTAATCAGATGCTAGCTTCAGGGGCTGCTATGCCTTCGGGTTTCTGGTTCAGTGCGACGTGTACATTGTACATGGCAGCTGGTTCTATGTTCACTTTATGGCTCGGTGAGCGTATTACAGATAAGGGTATTGGTAACGGTGTATCGTTCATCATTCTCGTCGGAATTCTTGCCCGTTTCCCTCAGGCTATAGTGAACGAAGCGATTCTTCGCTTTAACCTCACAGGAGGTATATTCGTGTTTGTCCTTGAGATTTTGCTCCTCTTTCTTGTTATTGCTGGTGCAATCCTTCTCGTCCAGGGGACGCGTCGAGTTCCTGTGGAGTATGCAAAGCGTACGGTGGGTAATCGCCAGTTTGGAGGCGCACGTCAGTATATACCCCTTAAGGTTAATGCGGCTAATGTGATGCCCATTATTTTTGCTCAGGCGATTATGTTCATCCCTTTGACCATTGTGGGTTATAACTCTACCACCACTTCTACGTTCTGGAGAAGCTTCATGACTGGCTCTGGTTTCTGGTACAATGCTATTTTTGCTACCCTGATCATTGTCTTTACGTACTTCTACACAGCTGTCACTATTAACCCTGGGCAGATGGCAGATGACCTGAAGAGATCAAATGGATTTATCCCGGGAGTAAAACCAGGGCGCCCTACAAAGAACTTCCTCGACGAAGTGATGAGTAAGATCACATTGCCAGGAGCATTGTTCCTCGCTATCGTAGCTATTTTGCCTGCGTTCGCTCGTCTTTTTCATGTTTCTCCAGAATTCTCTCAGTTCTTTGGTGGTACATCCCTAATCATCCTTGTGGGAGTGGTTCTTGATACCCTTCAGCAGATTGAGAGTCACCTCTTGCAGCATCATTATGAAGGTTTGCTTGAGTCTGGACGTATCAAAGGGCGTCAAGGTAATATGTATTGATTTCAGGACGATTTTCAGATACAGGAATAGTAAAATGTTACGCAAAAGCAATATTAAGCTTAAAACCTCCGAAGAGATTGAAAAACTCTACAATGCGAATCAGCTTGTCGGGCGTACTCTAGCGGAAGTTGCAAAGCATATTGCCCCGGGCGTATCGACTAAACAATTAGACACTGTAGCCCATGATTTTATTATGGATCATGGTGCTGCACCCGCTTTTTTAGGTTATGATGGATTTCCAGGGAGCCTCTGTACATCGGTCAATGAGCAGATAGTGCATGGTATACCTAGTGAGAAAGTTATACTGAAAGAGGGCGACATCATTAGTGTTGACTGTGGTACATTTTTAGACGGCTTTACAGGTGACAGTGCTTTCACCTTTCCTGTCGGTGGAGTGACTCCACAGGTTCGTGATCTGCTTAATACAACATTGGAGTCGCTGATGTTGGGTATCGAGACTGTCCGAGTCGGACGTCGAATCGGCGATATTGGGAATGCTATTCAGACTTATTGTGAGGAGAGAAACTTTACGGTAGTGCGTGAGTTTGTCGGTCATGGTATCGGTCGGGAGATGCATGAATCTCCTGAGGTTCCCAACTACGGTAGGCGTGGCACCGGTCCTGTAATCGAAGAGGGGTTATGCATCTGCATAGAGCCGATGATTAACTTGGGGAGTAAGAATATCGTCGTGGAGAACGATGGATGGACCGTACGCACCAAGGATCATAAACCTTCGGCTCACTATGAGCACTGCATTGCTGTAGTTGACGGAAAGGCCCGAATAATGAGTAGTTTTGAATTCCTATTCGAAGTGTTAGGAAAAAGATCCTTTTGATTGAGTGTAATAAACATGGCGAAACAACCTGCAATAGAGCAAGATGGTGTGATTATAGAAGCATTGTCTAACGCGACTTTTAAGGTGGAATTAGATAATGGTCACCAGATTACGGCCCACATTTCTGGTAAGATGAGGATGCACTACATCCGCATTCTCCCTGGGGATAGAGTGAAAGTCGAGATGTCTCCGTATGATCTCACCAAGGGTCGTATCTCCTATAGGTACAAGTAAATCCTTTTGGGTGGATAGATACCTATGTAATGCATATGATGTTGCATCGCCATTGCAAGAACCGGCTCACCAGAAAGAAGTAAACATAATAAACAAGAAACATCATGAAAGTAAGAGTTTCCCTTAAGAAGCGCACCCCAGACTGTAAGATTGTACGTCGTAAGGGGCGCTTGTATATCATCAATAAGAAGAATCCCAAATTCAAGCAGCGTCAGAGATAATCAGATGACTGATGTCATTTGGTTTCTTTCATTCGCCAAGGAAAAGGCACAATAACACATTTTTTCATACTTAGAATATTATATGGCAATAAGAATTGTTGGTGTGGACTTGCCACAGGACAAGCGAGGCGCTATAGCGTTGACTTATATCTACGGCATTGGTCGTAGTGCTGCCCTCACGATCCTTGAGAAAGCAGGGATAGACCAAAACATCAAGGTAAAAGACTGGACTGATGACCAAGCTGCTGCTATCCGCGAGGTAATCTCCTCTAACTACAAGGTGGAAGGTGATCTACGTAGCGAGACGCAGATGAACATCAAGCGTCTGATGGATATTGGATGCTACAGAGGGATTAGACACCGTATTGGACTGCCACTGCGTGGTCAGAAGACCAAGAACAACTCTCGTACACGTAAGGGTCGTAGAAAGACTGTTGCTAATAAGAAGAAGGCTACCAAGTAATTTTAGTTTAGTTTAATATGGCAAAGAAAACAGTTGTAAAGAAGCGTAAAGTGCAGGTGGATGCTATCGGTCAGGCACATATTCACTCTTCTTTCAATAACATAATCATCACGCTTACCAATAATCAGGGCCAGGCCATCTCCCAATCCAGTGCTGGTACAGGCAGAC
>JBAKGE010000098.1:0-7317 GCA_037191085.1 Porphyromonadaceae bacterium
AATGAAGAAGTACATTAGAATAATAGCGATTGTAAGCATTGCCGCCATGGCACTTGGACTGGTGGGCTGTCGTGAGAAGCGAATCTCGTATGTAGATATGGTAAAGAGGGAGAAGAAAGAAATACAGGCATACATGGACTCTGCGGGTATTACTGTGAGAAGTGAATTCCCCTCAGATCTTGTCACGCCCGAAGGTGTATTTGTGTCTATCCCGGAGGTAGAGGGCCTGTATGTCCGTGTGGTGAAAAAGGGGGATACCAGTGTGCTGGAGGATGGTAAGACGATCGTTGTTACTCGCTTCAATATGAGGAGTATCTCATCCCGAAAGGCAATAAAGTGGAATCTCGCCGACTCTTATTCGGGGGGAAGTCAACCTCTTCCTTTCATCTATGTGAAGGAGTACAATGCGGTGTCTCCCAATCTTCACCTTGATCCCGGTGCAGTGCTGGAGACGGAGAATAAATCACTTCTCTGCCGAGCATTGATCGAGGCAGTCAAGATCGCAGGGCTTAACTCTCAAGTCGAGATTATTACCTCTTTTCGCTCAGGTCCTTTGTTTACTTCCACCGACGGCATTCCGGTGATATTTACGCACGTCACCTATCAGCCCAAGAGGTAATTTCCGTACTTAACCAAAATCAAAGATCCAAAACTTTATGAGTCTTATCACTTCGATCTCGGGTATACGAGGAACTATTGGTGGTCCTGTTACTGACGGGCTCAATCCTATCAATATAGCAGAGTTTACATCTGCATTCGCTACCTTCATTCGCCGAACTTCCCCCCTTGGGACGAATAAGATCGTCGTCGGGCGTGATGCACGTCTCTCTGGGGAGATGGTGGAGCATGTGGTGGTCGGAACTTTGCAGGCTATAGGCTTCGATGTGGTTGTACTGGGCTTCTCCTCCACTCCGACTACAGAGGTTGCTGTCACTGCGGAGAAAGCGGATGGTGGTATCATCATCACGGCAAGTCATAATCCCAAGCACTGGAATGCTCTTAAGCTCCTCAATCATTGTGGCGAATTTCTCAATGCCGTTGAGGGTAATGAGGTTGTCGACATAGCTGATAAGCGTACGTTTGACTACTCAACGGTGGACAAGCTGGGTGTGGTCACGAAGCGCGACTATACCGACCATCACGTTCGGCAGGTACTCTCACTCCCAGATGTGGATGTGAATGCCGTGCGTGAGGCCAACTTTACCGTGGCTGTGGATTGTGTCAATTCTGTCGGGAGTGTCATCGTGCCCCGATTACTGGAAGCCCTCGGTGTCCGGACCGTTTACCTCCTCAATGGAGAAGCCACCGGGCACTTTGCCCACAATCCCGAACCGCTCCCCGAAAATCTCGTAGACCTCTCTGATCTTGTGCGAGAGAAGGGAGCACACGTAGGCTTTGCAGTGGATCCTGATGTGGATAGACTCGCAATCATCTGCGAGGATGGCAGGCCTTTCGGTGAGGAGAATACCCTTGTTAGTATCGCAGACTACCTCCTCAGTGAGCATCCCGGGCGCAATACGGTCTCTAACCTTAGCTCCACACGTGGTCTCCGTGATGTCACCGTGGGGTATGGAGGAGAGTACTTTGCTGCTGCAGTGGGTGAGGTAAATGTCACTACCAAGATGAAGGAGGTCGGAGCACTCATCGGGGGAGAAGGCAATGGCGGAGTTATATTCCCGCAGGCACATTATGGTCGGGATGCTATGGTCGGGATCGCACTCTACCTCACGATGCTTGCCAAGCGCCGTCTCACTCCATCCCAGCTCCTCAGTGTGCTACCACAGTATGTAATGGTCAAAAAGAAAGTAGAACTCAGCCCCGATATAGATGTCGATGCAATCCTCGAGAGTGTCCGATCGGCATATGCACCTATCGCTGATATCACCACCATTGACGGGGTGAAGCTTGATTTCGAGGACAAGTGGGTGCATCTCCGTAAGAGCAATACTGAACCTATCATTCGCATATATGCCGAGGCACAAACGGTCGCCCAAGCTGAAGAGATAGCTGACAAGATTATTGAGTTCATCAACCGTAAGTAGCGAATACCGGGAGCACATTATACACCATGAGTATTGTTATAGACAGAGATCGAATCATCGAGAGATTCAAGAGATATATAGCCATAGATACCCGATCCGACGAATCCTCCGACACGAACCCTAGCACCGGAAAGCAGTTTAACCTCGCTCAACTACTACGAGACGAAATGATAGCCATGGGGCTTCGGGATGTCTCGTTAGACGAAAATTGTTACCTGATGGGTACCCTTCCGGCCAACGGCATGAAGGGGCAGCCGATTATCGGATTCATATCCCACATGGACTCCGCTCCGGACTTGACAGGTGAGGGTATTCGTCCTCGCGTTCTCCATTATAACGGTGGGGATATCATCCTTGATGAAAAGGAAGACATCCGTATCTCTGCCAAGACTTTTCCTGAACTTGAGGAGCTATACTTAGGGCAGGATATTATGGTTACGAATGGTCACACTCTTCTTGCTGCTGACGATAAAGCCGGTATCGCCGAGATTATGGAGGCGATGCAGTATCTCATAGATCATCCCGAGCTTCAGCATGGCGACATCAAGGTGGGTTTCACTCCCGACGAAGAGATTGGTAGAGGAGCTGACAAGTTCGATGTCCGTAAGTTCGGAGCCGACTTTGCCTACACCATGGACGGTGGACGTATCGGAGAACTCCAGTACGAAAACTTCAATGCTGCTTCGGCCAAGGTGACCTTTAGAGGTCTCAATGTCCATCCTGGTAGTGCCAAGGACAAGATGATTAATGCCATGCTTCTTGCCATGGAGTACAATAGCTTTATCCCTACGGCACGTCCTGACAATACTGATGGTTATGACGGATTCTACCATCTCGTCAGCATGTCCGGAACGGTAGAGGAGGCTACCCTTGTTTACATCCTTAGAGACCATGACCGTGAGCAGTTCGAGCTCAAGAAAAGCAGTATTATCATGACCGCTGAGCGTATGTGTGAACTTTATGGAGAGGGGAGAGTCACCGCTGAGGTCAAGGACCAGTATTACAACATGCGCGAGATCATCGAACCTATGATGTACATCGTAGACCATGCCGCCGCTGCCATGAAGGCCGCCGGAGTTACCCCTGTCGTGGAGCCTATTAGAGGTGGAACCGACGGATCCAAGCTCTCATTCATGGGACTGCCGTGCCCAAATATCTTTGCTGGAGGACACAATTTTCACGGTCGATACGAGTACCTTCCTATCAACAATCTGGTCAAAGCATCAGAGGTTATCGTCCGCATCGTTACCACTCCGGTACACAAATAGGCCGATTCTATCTATTCGCAATAACCAAAATTAACCCAACCCAAAACAATTATGAATCTAAAACAAACTCCCTTCCATGACATTCATGTGAAGTTAGGTGCTAAGATGCACGAATTTGCAGGCTACGACATGCCTATCCAATACGAAGGTATCAACGCAGAGCACATGGCAGTGCTCGAGAGCGTAGGTGTCTTCGACGTATCCCACATGGGGGCAGTATACGTAAGTGGTCCCAAGGCCCTTGAATTTCTCCAGAACGTATGCAGCAACGATATATCCAAGCTCAAGGACGGTAAAGCGCAGTACAATTACATGCCCAACGATAAAGGAGGCATCGTAGATGACTTCATCATCTACTGCTTCGGTGACTACTACATGCTCGCGGTCAATGCTGCCAATATCGAAAAGGACTTCAAATGGCTACAGGACCATGCATATGAGGGAGTTGTTCTCGACAATAAATCACCTCGTATGAGTATCCTCGCTATTCAGGGTCCCAATGCTAAGGCTACGATCCAGAAGAAAGTGGATATTAACCTTGATGAAATTCCTTACTACAACTTCAAGCAAGGAAAGTTTGCAGGTATAGATACGATTATCTCCAATACCGGCTACACCGGTGCTGGAGGTTTTGAGCTCTACTTCCTTGATATTGCCGATGCTCAGAAGGTCTGGGATGAGCTCTTCGAAGCAGGTGCGGAGTTCGACATCAAACCTGTAGGTCTTGGTGCTCGTGATACCCTCCGTCTCGAGAAGGCATTTTGCCTCTATGGCAACGATATAGATGAGACAACCAATCCTCTCGAGGCCGGTCTCGGCTGGGTGACCAAGCTCATTGAAGGTAAGGAAAATCTCCCAAGCCGCAAGATCCTCGAAGAAACGAAAACCAATGGCGTGCAGCAGAAGCTCGTCGGTATCGAAATCATCGGTCGTGGCATACCACGACATGGCTATGACCTCGAGGATACTGCCGGCAATAAAATCGGTCACCTTACCTCCGGGACCATGGCACCTGCACTCAAGAAAGGAATCGCCCTCGGGTATGTGAAGAAAGACTTCACCGCTCTTGGTACTCGTGTATTTGTAAATATCCGTGATAAGCAGGTAGAGGCAGAAGTGGTCAAGACACCATTCCGTGACTAATCCCCGCTCCGACATCTATACGTCAAATCCCCTCGATCGAAGCTATTCTTCATCGAGGGGACTTCCTTTTTATCCTAATCTATCCATGCTATGCACGCTGACCTTGGCCATTGGTGTGCTATCCTTCCGCCACTGTCATTTATCCTCATCGTGTCTATTTCATGTGCTTCACAGTGGAGCCGGAAGTCTTGGTACGGTTTCTCTCGCTACTTAGTTATATCCACAGTGTAGATGAGAGGTCGTACTATGTGCTCCTCGGAGTACGTATTTGTAGCAAAAAACCTCTGGGACATCGATGCACCGATGACCCAAACCTTTCCGAAAAAACCTCTGGGACATCGAAATACCGACGACCCAGAGGTTTTTTTGCCTATGGTAGCAGTCTCACTCGTGAACTTTTGAGGGATGATCTGATGTCATAGTACTTTGATCCTCCAAGTGAGACCGATATTGAAGAGTGAGAGTCTGTCCTTCACCACTGCTGCGGGGTGAGTGTTTTCGCCCATGGCATAGCTGTAAAAAGCATGTAGGCGTACCCGCTTGTCCCTGAGAGGAAAGTACTCTACTCCACCTCCTACTCGTGTGATATGCGTACCGGGTAGTACGCATAGATCAGCAGGGCTATCGGTGCTATTGCTGTCATGGCTGGCACGAGCGAAGAGACACAGTTGATCGAGTGGACGATAAGAGACTTCTCCGACGACGGTGAAGTCTTCTCCGACGATCTTCTGTCCTGCGGATGCACGATTCATGAAGTCGAGGTCAAAGGTCAGACGCTCTGTGATGCGGAAGCGATTGCCGAAGGAGAGGTAGTTGACGAACTTACCAGGTGCGTACTCCATGAAGTTTACTGTCCATATCGGCTGGTAGAATCCGTGGTGCCCATACCATGCGAGGTTGTAGGCATACATCTCGGGAGATGTATTGGTCATCGCTTTGTAGGTAGAGCGGAAAGGACTCTGGCACATCTGTAGGAGGAATGAGTCGTGTCCCGATGCCAGCTGGTAGCCAAGGCTCACACCCCACTGATAGCAGTTGAAGTGATAGCAGTACTCAGATAGGAAGTAGCAGTCAATAGGAGCCTTGTCGAGCTCCCATCCACCCACATATACGACTTGCTTTCCTCCCGATATCGAGAAACGTTCGGAGGGCTTATAGGTCAGGTATATCCAGTCTGTAGCATCGAAGAAATTGGTTGTTCTATTGATACCATTGAGCCGCTGACGATACTTGTAGGAGAACTCGGGGGAGATGTTACCATTCAGGATAAAGTTGAGGATATAGCCCTCAAACCCACTCTGCTCCTTGAGGTGCTCTCCAGCTAAATCTGTGCGCTGGTAGTCGGTACGTGCTTCGAAGGAAATCTGGGGTTGTTTGCTCTCCTGAGCCATCGAGAGGGTGGAGCATAGGAGGAGTAATAGTGGGATTGCTACTCTTTGCTTCATGGAAGTGTAGTTTTTTTGTGCGTGAGGATCGTGTCGTTACTTGTGGGTTTATCCCTAATTACATGAGCTTGAGCTTGGCTTTCTTATTCCACAGTCCGTATACCTCGTTGACTGTATCGCTGGTGACGAAAGCAGAGATCTCCTCTCTGCTCATGAACTCCATTAGCTTCGCGAACTCTTCACGTGTCAGGAGTATCTCAAGCTGGATACGTCTCTCTTGAGTATACCCACCGACAACCTCGTGGATAGTAACCCCTCGCCCGATCTCTTGGATAACGAAGTCTTGTATCTTGTGGTACTCTTTGGATACGATAAAGGCACGTGTCTTGGCACTCATTCCTGTCATGAAGTTATTCAGGATTAGACCATTTAGCCAGGTACCAATGAGGCCAATGATGACCAAGTGTACGGGATTGATGAGGAAGGCAGTACAGCAGATCGCACCACCGGCTATGGTGACGGAGGTTCCGAGATTGATACCTACATATTTATTGATAATCTTAGCGAGGATATCCAAACCACCCGTAGAAGCATTAATGCTAAATAGAATACTTTGGGAGGCACTAAGTATGACAACGAAGCAGATGAGATCAAACCAAGGATTGACGATCAGCTGACCCGCCACTTCCTGGGAGAACATAGACTCCTGCATAGGATAGATACTCGCGACAAAGTCTACCATAGGACCGAGGATAAGCGCTGTATACACGGTCTTGGCACCAAATTCATTGCCAATCAATAGAAACGATAGAACGAGGAGGATGAGATTGATAACCATAATCACGGTACCTACCGAAACAAATGGCATCAGCTTGGCGATGACGATTGAGAGACCGGTGATAGAACCAACGATAAGCTTACTGGGTATGAGAAAGAAGTGAATCCCGATAGCAGCAACAAACATTCCAGCCGTCATGATGAAGAGCTCAACCCAGAATTTCTTTGTGGTCAGGAGATGACCTACTTTCTGCATCGCCCTCTTGATTTTTTCGGTCGTAAGTAAACTACGACTTGTTCGAGTAGAATTCATAATAGTTGTGTTTCAAAATGTTTTTTAGTATTTGTTTGTCTATTGAAGGAACTTGCACCATGCTTTCACATCTAATAGGTGAACCGTGGAAATTGTTCTCAATCAGAGCGCAAAGGTAACTCTTTTATGTGATTGTTACAATAGATAAACTGATTGTATACATAATTCGGAAGCGTAGTCATCGAGTGTATGTAAATGTAATACAGATTTTTAGGGATCTACTCGCGCCGCAATGCATCTAAGCGAAGGAGTAGGAAGAGAAGAATCGTAAAGCTGAGAAGAGAAGAACCTCCGTAACTGAAGTAGGGAAGTGGGATGCCGATAACTGGGACAAGTCCCAGTACCATCCCGATATTGATGGTCAAGTGGAAGAATAGGATGCAAGCCAC
>JBAKGE010000099.1:0-7225 GCA_037191085.1 Porphyromonadaceae bacterium
GATACCCGTCGCCGGGGCATCGTCATGGTTTCACACAGGGGTCATTGCTTACACCTATGACAGTAAGCACCGTATTCTCGGCATCCCCTCTTGTGTCCTTGACTGTGGGCTGGTCAATATGGCGACAGCCGAGGCTATGGCGAAGCGTGTAGCGGAGCTATCAGGAGCCGACTACACTATCAGTACCACCGGAGTCAGTGGACCTGGGTCGTCAGAGGGACATGCTCCCTGCTATGCGTGGATAGGTCTAAGGACACCGAAAGGTTTGTTCTCGCAGCTGGTTGAGGGTGCTGATCATGGTCGAGCTAAGAATACACAATGGATAGCGATGCAGGCGTTGACGATGCTCGCAGATGCTATCCGAGACGAGAGGAGTATACGATGACGCTGCAGGAAGTTCTTGCCCAATATTTCGGGCACTCTGCTTTTCGTGAACATCAGGAGTCCGTAGTACGCGGTGTCCTCTGTGGAAAGGATCAACTCGTGGTACTGCCTACTGGCGGTGGCAAATCCCTCTGCTACCAGCTTCCTGCAATCCTGATGGACGGATGCACTATAGTCATATCTCCTCTCATCGCGCTCATGAAGGATCAGATTGCAGCACTCCAACGGAGGGGGATACCTGCTGCCACACTCAATAGTTCTGTCACGCAGTCGTACCGAAATCAAGTTCTGCAGAGTTTGCACTACGGTCGGCTTAAGCTCCTTTACCTTGGTCCCGAGACGCTGCTCTCTACTACAGGAATGCAGGTACTGGAGATATCGAAGGTATCATTTTTTGCTGTCGACGAAGCTCACTGTATCAGCCAGTGGGGGCATGACTTCAGACCCGAGTATTCTCAGTTGGGTGTCCTAAAGGAACAATTCCCCCGCATCCCTACCATTGCGCTTACTGCTACCGCTGACGAAGCAACGAGGCGCGATATTATCGCCAAGCTTCAGCTCAACGATCCGATACAGATCATAGGGAGCTTCGACCGACCTAATATCAAATTAGAAGTTAGGAGAGGACGTAGTAAGAAAGAGAAATATCGCGAGATTATTGATTTTATTGCCGAGCGAGGGAATGACACTACAGGGATTATCTATTGCACTAAGCGGGATGATACGGAGCAATTGACCCACTACCTCAACGACAATGGTATCCGAACTCTCCCCTACCACGCTACCATGAGCGCAGGGGATCGAGAGATCGTGCATCACGCGTTTACGGCAGGTAAGGTCAATGCCGTCTGTGCTACAGTTGCCTTCGGTATGGGAATAGACAAAAAGGATGTTCGGTGGGTGATTCACTATAATATGCCCAAGAATATTGAGAGTTACTATCAGGAGATAGGGCGTGCAGGGCGTGATGGCGAACCCGCTGAGGCACTCCTCTTTTACTCTTATGCCGATATATTCATTCTCCAGAAGCTGATATCCAATACCGGACTGCAGGATCTCAATCGTCTAAAGATGGAATATATGAAGCGCTACTGTGAGTCGCAGATATGTAGGCGACGTATTCTCCTATCCTATTTTGGAGCTGCTCCCGAGAGCGACTGTGGTAATTGTGATGCCTGTCTGATGCCCAGTACCTACAGCATCGACGGGGTCGTCCATGCCCAAAAGGTGATGAGTACCGTGGTACGCGCCGGCGAACGTCTGAATATGGATATGGTCATAGACGTGCTCCGTGGCTCGCAGAAGTATGCTGTACTTTCACGAGGCTTACACAAACTATCTACGTATGGTATCGGGCGGGACTTAAGCTTTGTGGCATGGAAGGATTATATCTACCAAATGGTGATGGCCGGGCTGATGTCCATTGATTACAGCGTTGGTGGATGTCTGAGGATGACCCCTATCGGAGAGGATGTCCTGTATGGGAGAAAGGACTTCGCCCTGACACCTTTCGCCTTGGCGACGCGCACGTCCAATAGAAAGTGATACCGAACCAACAAAGACGACGCAGCGGCGAGAGAATAATTACCGCTACATTGTCTATTCTTTTGTTTACCCCTTTAGATCTGTGGTGATGATATGCTGCCGTTCGTTAGGTAGACCTTGGTCCTCTTGCCCTTACCCACCTTTTTACTGAGCTTGAGCAGAGGGGCATTGGGATTGGAGAACATGGCGTAGAAATTTCTGAGAACCGGGCTCCACCAGAATCCGGTGTACCCGAAGGCTCCGCCTGTAGCAAAGGTGCGTACCGAATCCTTGAGTACCGACTTGTCTACTACTTCGGCTGTGTATTCGGATTTGGGAAATCGTGCCTTGTACAGCAGGAGGTGTACGATGTACTCGCTTTCGGTTTCCTGAAATGCTCTTGGCATTGTCGCAATGAAAAAGAGAGTCATCACTCCCACGAAGATTAGAAGTACTACCACCCACCATTCCGTGTATCGGAGCCCTGCATAAGCCAATGGGAGCATCGCAATACAGTAGACTATTGTCCATATGTATACTTGAGAGTCGTACGTAAGAGGTTGTTTCTTGTATTCTTGCTGCATAGGGAAGTAAGCATGTTTGATTTCGATACAGTAAAGGTAATTAAAAAACTAAACCTACCAAAGGCTATCTTTCCTTTTCGACCCTCTTTTGGGGAGTTTCATTCTTTAGGTGTTGACAGGAGTGGGGTGCGATTGTTTTCGCCTTTTACAGCGTCCCTGAGTGCTCTTCCACACGGCTTTTTGAGCCGGTATATTTGTCAGCGGATGTAGGAGATGTCAGAAGGGAGTGAAATATTTTGGGGGATCTTTATTTATTCAGTGTATTTCCCATATTTCATTGTTTCGTAGTCAGTTGTATTCTTGTTGGTGAGTGATTCATTGGTAGTAAAGGTCTATTCTGTCACATTTTTAATGGAAAATGGAGAGGCTGAGTTTGGTAATAAAGAAAATAATGGTATCTTTGCAGAGCAATTCTTCAAGAGGGGGCTTCGCTCCGATGGAGAGTGCGGTACAAAGAAAGTTGGTGCCATAGCTCAGTTGGTAGAGCAAAGGACTGAAAATCCTTGTGTCCCCGGTTCGATTCCTGGTGGCACCACTCCCTCCCCCCGAGACCCTGTGTTTCCTCATTTTTTGAGAGCGCAGGGTCTCACTTTTTCCAAAACGTTTGGATGTCGCCAGATTTCTCTGGGTCATCGGTTTTTCGATGTCCCAGAGCTTTGTTTCGCGATCTCTGGGTTGTTGATGAAGCGATGACCCAGAGCTTTTTTTGCGTTTTTATGGCTGTTGACAATCCTTCTCACACACTCATGCTGATTATTCGTTACCTTTGTGGTCAAACGGACGTGTGTGGAACTAATTGCATGAACATAGTATATGAAGTATATTGAGGTGACGTTTCGGCTGAATGGCTTGAATCCGGAGATGAGGGAGGTAGTGGAGCAGGTATGCTCGTATGAGCTTGGAGAGATAGGATTTGAGTCTTTTATGCGCTCTGAGGATGGGGAGCGACTCATGACCTATGTGGCGGACGATAAGTACGATGCTACGGCTCTGCAAACAGTGATTACGGACCTGTCCGGGCAATACGGGCATCTGCCGTATGAAGTGTCGGAGGTGGAGGATAAGAATTGGAACGAAGAGTGGGAGAAACATTACTTCCAGCCCGTGGAGGTTATCCCGGGAGAGGTTGTAGTACGAGCATCGTTTCATGCTCCTCGTCCTGATATCCCCGTGGAGATTATCATTGATCCGAAGATGGCATTCGGCACGGGTAACCATGCGACTACGGCTGGTATGATGCAGCTGATAGGTTCGTTGGAGCTGGAGGGTAAGCAGGTGATAGACATGGGTTGCGGTAGTGGAATCCTCGGGATATTTGCGATGAAAAAGGGTGCATATGCATGTACCAGCATAGATGTAGACCCATGGAGTGTGGACAACGCACTACAGAATGCAGATGTGAATGGAGTTTTTCTGGATGTGAGGCTTGGGGATGCTTCGGCACTGAAGAATTGTCCGAAGGCGGACCTGTTTATGGCTAATATCAATAGGAATATTATCCTTGCAGATATGGACAGTTATCTTGAGTGCATACAGCCCGGGGGTGAACTGTTGCTTAGCGGTTTTCTGAAGTCTGATGTTGACATGGTGCGCAAGACCCTTGGGCAACATGGCTGGGGTATAGTGACGGCGGTCAATAGGGGTGATGACTGGATAGCACTCCGGTGTCGGCGCATGTGAGAGTGGATAGATCACTCTGCCTTGAGCCAGGACACGCCCTCAAGCTTCTTGAAGTAGGACAGCTGTTGTCGGGCGTACGTTCTCGTATGCTTGGCGATTTGGGATAGGCACTCTTCCAGAGTGATTTGACCGTCGAGATAGGTGAATACTTCTTTGTAACCTATTGTATTGAGGGCATTGAGATCTCTGTGAGGGAGCAGTGCTCTCACTTCGTCTATCAGTCCTCGCTCAACCATGGCGTGGACACGTCTGTTGATGCGCTCATACAGGATCTCACGGGGACGTTCTATACCGATGATACGAATGGGATAAGGGAGTGACTGTCGACGCCTCGTGTGATAGGAGGAGTAGGGGCGGCCCGTAGTGCGGTAGACCTCGAGAGCACGTATAATGCGTTTATGGTTATGTGGGTCTATTCGTCCGAGATACAGAGGGTCGACAAGACTAATCTCATCCAACAAAGGAGCTATACCCGACGTCTCATAAGTGTGCCAAAGGGCTTGACGGATGTGAGCGGGGACTATAGGGACATCATCCATACCATAGAGTACGGCAGAGATGTACATCATTGATCCGCCCACGAGGAGGGCAGTGTCGTGTGTAGCCAATTGCTCTGTGATTACGATCCTAGCCTCTCCGGCATAGTCGTATGCACTATAGGAATCGGTGATATCCTTCGTCCCGACAAAAAAGTGCGGTACCTCGGACATTACCTCGGAGGTAGGAGCATCTGTGCCGATAGGCATCTGGCGATAGATCTGCCTGGAGTCTGCTGAGATAATGGGTACCTGGTACTCTCGTGCGATCCTCAGAGCGTACTCCGACTTGCCCACACCTGTGGGACCGACGATGACTATGAGTTGTTTGTCTCCCAAGGTTGAGGCTCTTTATGTAGTTATGTTTGGCTCATCTGGATCAGAGTGCGTCCTCGTCCTCTATCCCGAAGCCCTCCTCATCTATCTCGTCCATGCTGAAGTCATCACTGCCGTAGTCGTCGATGATATTGTCTTCGTCTTCAGTCTTAGCCTTGGTGGTTCTGGATGGGTTCTTTTTCTTCTCCGCCACTGTCGGAGTTAGGTTCTGTAGCATTTCAAGTGGATCTGTGTGCTGCACTGGTGCTTCACCCTTTGAGCGAACGACTTCGGGAGCATTGAGAGACTCACCGTAGATGATTTCCCTCAACTCAATGAAGAACTTTCGGTCCCCAATCATGTCGAACACGAAGAGTAGTTTTTGCTTCTCCTCATCTAAGAGTTCGTCCAAAGAGGTTTTCTCCATGAGGTACATCTCCTCGTCGGCTTTCTTTCCTCCCATGTCGAATAGGTATACCTCCTGTAGGGTGCGCCACTGTTGATCGGTAATCTGAAAGACTGTGGGAGCATCATCACTGTAGCCTACTGCATCCAGTATGGCGCGGTGGAACTTGGAAAATGTCTCGGTACCTTCGATACGTATATCGCGGCGAAAGTCTGGGGTCTCGTCAGAGACGATGACAAATCTGTATATCATGGTGTGTAAAAGAAAGAAACGACTGTATATATTGTTCTTTGCTATTCGATAGAGCCTCGGACAATGCCACGCTGTGAACTCTTGATGAAGTTGAGGATAGTGTTGCGTTCCTCTTGATCCGGATACTCGCTCTCTATGATTTGTATGGCTTCGCTATTGTTCAGCCCTCGAGTGTATAGGGTTCGATAGATATCATTGATGAGAAAGATTTGGTCGTTGGTGAAGTTTCTTCTCCTGAGACCAACGATGTTGATTCCGCAGTATACAGCTGGATCTCTCCCTATGAGCGTATAGGGAGGAATGTCCTTGACGATGCGGCTTCCTCCCTGTATCATCACGTGTTCTGCGATACGTACGAACTGATGTACCAGGGTACCCCCACTGACGATGGCTTGATCGTATATTTCGACTTCCCCTGCCAGTTGCACCGCATTGCCTATGATGACTTTATTGCCGATGATGCAGTCGTGAGCCACGTGAGAGTACGCCATGAGTAAGCAGTCATCCCCTATGACCGTCTTGCCACGTGATGCAGTCCCGCGCCCGATAGTGCAGTACTCGCGGACTGTAGTTCTGTCTCCTATGATTGCATAAGTCTCCTCTCCCTGAAACTTGAGATCCTGCGGTACACCACTCACAACTGCGTAGGGATGTATCTGGCATTCCCTGCCGATACGTGCGCCAGAGCGAATCATTGCACCAGAGTGAATGTGGGTCCCCGCACCGATTTCTACGTCGTCTTCGATAATCGCGAAGTCATCAATCCTTACTCCAGACGCTATAGTGGCATCTGGATGTACGACAGCACGCGGGCTGATGAGATTGTTGGTCATATATCTTTTGTCTTGAATGGTCCTTGGATTACATTACTGTTCATTGTTGGTGGTTCTTATGATCTGAGCCATGAAATCCACCTCACACACGAGCTTCTCTCCTACAAAAGCAAGCGCTCGCATGCTTGCTATACCTCTACGGACAGGAGTTTGGAGGGATACTTTAAAGACTACCGTATCTCCCGGCACCACCTTCTGGCGGAATTTCGCATTATCTATCCTAAGGAAATATGTTGAGTATAGCTCGGGGTCTTCGTATTGACTGAGTATAAAGATTCCTCCTATCTGTGCTGATGCTTCCACCAGTAGGACACCTGGAACTACAGGTTCGTCGGGGAAGTGACCTTGAAAGTACGGTTCACTGTTGGTGAAGTTCTTGACTCCCACGATGTATCCTTCCCCTATTTCAATGATTTTATCGGTGAGAAGCATGGGGTACCTATGGGGTAGAAAACACTTAACCTTACTGATATCCATCAGCGGTTCCGCGTTCGGATCATATAGAGGAGCCTGACTCTCGCTCAGGCGTATATCCTTGCGGATCATTTTCGTGAGCTTGCTGTTGATAGAGTGTCCAGGGCATGTCGCTATCACACGACCCTGCAGGCGTCTACCTATGAGTGCCATATCTCCGATGCAAAAGGCAATCGACCATAAAGCAGAGAAAGAAAAGGAATTGAAGGAAAATGAAGAAGATCCCAAAACTTACAA
>JBAKGE010000100.1:0-7063 GCA_037191085.1 Porphyromonadaceae bacterium
ATGCAACCCCTTACCCACAAGTCCGAGAGCCACGCGCATGCGATATGCTTGATACATACGTCGTAGCCAATAGTCGTCATTTATCTCTTCTTTCTCGTCGAAAGTCATTATCCTCACAGCAATACTACCACTCTCGTAGTACCCACGGGCGACGAATGCTCCCTTCTCGTTTAGAACGTCTACAATCTCACCTTCCTCGAGTGATTGACCGCGCCCCACGGCCTGAATGGCACCGGAAAACACCCAAGGATGGCGACGCTCGAGAGATTCTATTTTGTGGGGTTTGAGGAGTACTGATTTCTTGTTACTATTCTGCATCCTGTACCGTTGAGATTATTTGTTTCCTTTTAGGTGAAGCTATGCTTTTCGTTCTCTTTATTTGTGCTTTTGCTGCCCGTCCTTTGCTTATGGGGAGTTTCTTAGCCCCTTTTTTTGCCTTTGGACTATCGGCATTGTACTGTAGTTCCCGTTCTACCATATTGGGACTGCAGTACTGCTCCAAAGCCAGATATATCCGTCTTCCTGCCCATGCATCCAGTGCTCCGTATCTCGCTTGTCCCTCCGATAGCGTTTCTGTTTCCCAGTTAGATAGTCTTTGTCCTTTGGATATCCGCTTACCGAAGAGTGTGGCGTATATCTTGGAGAGGGATAGCACCGATATCCCAGCCGCCTTGGCCAAAGTGCGTAGATCAAGGATATTATGGCACCACAGACTATAGTCCTTGGCTATGCCTATGGCATCATCATGTATGGCTACACCTACTTTGAGCACCTCTCTATTGGACAGCAGGGCACCTACAGGCTCTAGCCTACTGTGGTCCTCGAATGTCGTCAGACGTATCAGTACCACCTCTGTAGCCGATGATAGCTGGAGGAGTGCTACCTTGTAGTGTACTCCTTTCTTGAAGCTCGGCTTGGTTTCCGTATCGAAGCCCAATATGCACTCCTCGGACAGCCGAGACATCGCACTCCGTATCTCTTCGTCACTACTGCTACCATCGAGGATATGAATGGGGAGGTATATTGTCTCAGCATCAAGTGCTGTCAGTTCTTCCTTGGATATCGGTTCCTGTGTAGGTATGGTAGTGTCTATGTTATTCGTCTTCATGCCTGTCCCATATCAGAATGTATCAGAGACCTCCGACAGCCAATCATCCATATTGTCTCTGGCGTCATCGTTACCCTCGTCCGCCACATAGCCATCGCAGAGAAAGTCGGGATTACTGAGGAGATCGTGTATCTGTCGTTCTACGGCAAGCAGGTCGGTTCCCCACTCGGTCATCATCGACTGTCGGGTCTCAGTGATTGCCTGCTCCATGTACTCCTCCACCTGCTGACGAAATACCCATGTCATATCCGCCAACACCTGATATAGATCAGCGAGTATCTCAGAAGTGCTACGTCCTATGGGGATATCAGAGTACTTCATCTCCTCCTGCTGCGCATCCAGAAATCCGTCATGCTCACCCAGTACCCCCTCCACATGCGCACGCACTCGATTGTAGTCATCCTCGGTTACGGTACGCTCCAAATCACCTCCATACAGCGGATCCACCTCCGGGAGCATCAGTCCTGAGGTGTACACCAGCGCCAGCTCTCGGCGCACCTGCTCTACCGTATCTCGAGACCATACAGGTGTTGTCTCAGGCTCTACCAATGCACAATACGCCATCGCGTGCTGGACGAAACGCAATACCTCCGAACTATAGACAATAGATTTCATCTACTTTTTCTCTGAATTGCTATTGATATTTACATTCGTGCAAAGATACACGAAAATACCGAATAGCAGGAAAGAAAGAATCCCCTTCTTTATCCTTGTCTCTTGATTCGGCAGTCCCTTCTCGTACGGCAAATCGCCAGACATCGGTCATTTTCGTTTCTTTTCGTCACAGCTCAAAAGTGGGAGCCGAGGGATGTCGAACCACAGTCGATGTTCTTATTAATTTTCTCTGGGTCGTCGATCTCTCGATATTCCAGAGAAATCTTTGGGGACTTCTGGAACGTCGAAAGACCGACGACCCAGAGAAATTTTGTCTTTTATTCATAACTTCTACTGAAATGCTTGTATGGGAGCGAGGTGAGACAATCATAGAGGGTAACAAAGAGAGGTCAGGATAATACTTCGTAAAATTATGGAGAGGAAATACGTTGGGTGCTAGGGGATTTTGTCTCCACATGGGGGCTCCTTTTGTCGAGTTGTACTGTAGTTAGGAACAGGAGATTTTTGAGGAGAATTTGTCGAATAATGTTATCTTTGCGTATTGCGTTAAGAAAGATGAATGATAACAGAAATAACAGATGTATATGCTGAAGAATAACAATCTCAAAAGTATCTCCACCGCTCTTCTACTCGGCTGCGTCTCAATGTGTGGTCTCAGTACCCCTGTCGAGGCGCAGGACGTTATCTCGTATGTCCCCGGCTATGCCGCCCGTATCCTTGGAGATCATGAGGTTGCTCACGCACTCAGTCCTGAAGCTCGCTCTATCATCGAGCGTCCCGTCGTGATACATGACGATCACAGGCTGGGATCGGCAGCCATATTTGCACCACTGATGTTTGATATATCCAAGGTGGTTCCACTTGCATTTCCCTATGACTCTATCGCTTACCAGCGTGATCTCAGTAGACTTAATCCATATACCTCCGCCTCAATAGCGTCACGTACCATGGAGCAGATAGGAGACACCGGTTACGATCGAAGTATGCTGAAGCAGCTTGTAACAGCGTGGCAGAATGCTGGGATGATGCGTAGTCAGGTATTCATGTCACGCCCAGACCTCGTACCGTATACCACCTCGATTCTCCCCAAAGATAGAATCGACTACGCCCCCGTCGAGGGCAGTGGGTATGCGGGTGAATTGGCTATCTTCGATGTACCACGAGTGCCTGCAGAGCAGGCGCAGAATCTGGCTATCGGGGTGGGTAGAAGGTACTGGATTCATAGATTTGAGGCTGACGCCCACTTCGCACAGAATCAAGTGTCTGCCAATTGGCATAAGGGAGGGAATAATAGTCTGAACCTCAATTCTCGTCTCTTCTACGAAGCGACATACGAACGCGAACGTCTGAAATGGGTTAACAATATTGAGTATAAACTTGGACTCTTTACCACTACGTCCAACAAGTATCGCAATCTCCAGATCTCTGAAGATTTATTGCGACTCAACTCCAACCTTGGTCTTAAGGCAGCCAAGAAGTGGTTCTACACCGTTGATCTTGCTATGCGGTCACAGTTGTTGCAGAATTGGTCCAATAGTGGTGTTCTCGTTACTCGACCATTTGCACCGGCCATTGCAGATGCAGGTATCGGTATGAAGTACGATGTGGATCTCAAGGAGTACAAGGGGGATCCATTCGCGCGTATGCGATTTACAGCCAACTTCGCTCCACTGTCCGCACAGTTTATCTACTCATGGGCGAATGACATAGATAAGGGACGTGTGGGACTCCTTCCCGACCAGTCGTACCTCTTCCGTCTCGGCTCATCCGTGAGAGCGAATCTGATATGGGACTTCTCCTCCTTCCTCACGTGGACATCACGCCTGCTGTACAATACATCGTACAAGCATGTGGAAGCGGAGTTTGAGAATACTATCACCTATGCTCTCACACAGCACTTAAGCACGAAGGTTAATGTCAGTTTACGCTTTGATGACAGTGTGATACTCAATGTCCCCAAGACTTTCACTAACCTTTTGCAGTACAGTGAACTATTTAGTTTTGGTTTCGCTTACAAACTGTAAAGCGTAGGCACATGATCGTTTTTCATGGAGTAGATGAATGAGTAGACCGTGAGAGGACTAAGGCATTTCCGTGAGCTGTATAGCAGTGCCTTTGGCGCTGAAGCGTACGAGGCTTTGGTGAGGGCTGTGGCGGAAGAGCCCAGTCCGGTCTCTATACGCTTACACCCTCATAAACTTCGATATGTCTCGGCACAGAGACAGTCACTCCTCAGCCCGATACCGTGGGCTGAGGATGGTTTTTATGTCCACGGTGAACGCCCTGTATTCGGGGCTGATCCCCTGTGGCATGCTGGTGGGTATTACGTGCAGGAACCAGGGTCTATGTTCATTAGTCATTTTGTCAGAGCTTACGGAGGACATCCCCGGGTTGCTATAGACTTATGTGCAGCGCCGGGGGGGAAGTCGACTCTGCTACGGTCTATCCTCCCCGAGGAGTGTGTGCTGGTCGCCAATGAACCCGATAGCACTCGAGCATCAATACTGAGGGAGAATATCATTAGGAGTGGGGCGGATGAGACGATAGTGACCTCGGCATATCCGGCAGATCTCGCAGACACTGGATTGGTGGCGGATATTATACTGGTAGATGCTCCATGCTCCGGAGAGGGAATGTTTCGAAAGGAAGAGGGGGCTGTACAGAACTGGAGTCTCTCGAATGTGCAGATGTGCCGCGATCGCCAGCGTACGATACTGCAAGATGCGTGGCGAATGCTTCGCCCCGGGGGATTGCTGATATACAGCACTTGTACATACAACAGAGCGGAGAATGATGATCAGTTGACCTTTCTAGCAAATGAGTATGACCTTACGGTGCTTGATCTACAAGTGCCTCAAGAGTGGGGTGTTTTGGTATCCGAGAATGTGTATCGGTTCATTCCTGGCAGGGTACAAAGCGAGGGCTTCACAGCCTTTGCTGTAATCAAAGGTGATGGGAGTGTGAAGCCTTCGATGTTGCGTAGGAGCAGAAGAAGTGTTGGTAAGCAAAAACTACATCCTGACCTGATGACTATGTTGGGGGATGAGCAGGTGCGAGTGTATATGCATGGAGAGAGTATGTGCTACTTGTCGGAGGAGGGGCAAAGTGTGCTAAAAACCATAGAGGCACGAAGTCGGGTACGTGTGCTCCTCGGCGGTGTGCCGATAGGAGAGGTCAAGGGAAAAGGCTTCGCACCGAACCAAGGCTGGATATGCAGTCCCCGAATAAGTGCCCTGCTCAACTACCCTCGTGTAGAACTAACTGAAGGTGAGGCATTGTCCTACCTCAAGAGGGAGACATTGACGCTTGATCCATACAAAGGGGTACAGATCATGACCTATATGGGGCTGCCTATAGGTGCTGTGAAGAATATAGAAACCCGTGTCAATACACTGTATCCAAGGGAAATGGCTATCAGAAACTCTGCATTGACAACGTCTGATGTGCCTGACTGGAAAAACGAACTGCAAGTACGGATATGAAAAGAATGTGGATTAAGGTGATAGGAGCAGTGGCATTATTTATGTGCCTATGTGTGGGTGTGAAGGCTGCACCTGTGATTAGTCTACTTACCTGCGGACCTACGGATGACTATGTCTTTTCTCTATACGGGCATACGGCACTAAGGGTACAAGATAGAGGCACCGACGTGGTGTATAACTACGGATACTTCTCGCTGGAGCAGAGGAATTTTATCATTAATTTCGTGATGGGAAAGCCTATGTACTCGGTGGGAGTGATAACTTTCGACAACTTTCTCCTCGAATATCAATCTCAGGGCAGGAGTGTGGTGGAGCAGGTGCTCAACCTTACCCCCGAGGAGGCGCAGGCAATGTCGGAAAGACTCCAGTGGAACGTGCTGCCGGAGAATAGGAACTATCAGTACAATTTCTACTTCGACAATTGTGCTACTCGCCCTCGAGATTTTATAGAGGAGTTTTCGGGAGGACTCGACTACCTGCTGGATCCAAATACGATACCGACATTTCGCGAAGCAATCCGTAATAAGAGTAACTCTGCACAGTGGTACACTATGGGAACCGATTTGTGCCTGGGGTGGAAGACAGATAGACGTATGACTGAGCATGATGCAGCGTTCTTGCCCGAACTACTGGAGCAAGAGTTAGATTTGGCGGTGCGACGTGACAGTGGTGCCCCCATAGTACTGTCTAAAGTTAATTACCTGCCTCAAACAAAAGTGATAGGTGGAGGGAATAGGGTGGTGAGGTGGCCTTTCTGGACACCTCTTCTGGTTGCGATACTGTATGTCATACTTCTGTATCAGTCGATTCGTGGAGGGCGCGAAATCCCACTCCGAATACTGAGATCTATTCTATATACAGTGCTAGCGATCGGTGGTGTCGCACTGTACTTTCTTGGTCTTGTGAGTCGCCATCCACACACTATTCCCAATGCTAATATGCTACTGATGCACCCACTGTATTTCATGCTCTTGGTCTGGATTTGGCGGAAGGATAAGCTGGGAAGGCCACTTTATTGGCTCTATTTTATTAACTTTGTAGGTGTCGTGTGTTATCTCGGTCTGGGGTATAAGCAAGTATTGCCTGAAGGCATGGTGGTATGGGGCTTGCTTATGGCCTTTGATTTCTTCATCGGAGTTCGAACCAATCGACTTATAGCAGAAGAAAGCAGGCGAGCGACAGACACAAAGAGTAGTAAGTTATTGAATGAATAAACTATTAGTCCCTATAGTAGCTCTCATGGCTGCATGCCAGTCTGTACCGTTGCTGGCGCAGATGCCTCGTCTCATCGTTTTTATAACAGTGGATGAGCTCCGCGCTGACCTACTGGATGAGATAGAATCACAACTCCCAGACGGGGGATTGAAGCGTTTGCTGTCTGAGGGAACGGTGTACAAGCATGTACAGAATCCGCTTCTAGTTTCGGATCCGGTAGCATCGACGGCAATCATACATACTGGTACTACCGCTATCGGTAACGGTGTATCAGAGCGAAAGCCGACTATTCGTCAAAGTGACGGGAGGAGGGTACTCAGCAATTCAGTTTTTGAGGATCTTAACTATAAGGGTCTATCAACGTCTGAGCGTTTTTCTCCTTTGGCAATGTCCGCCCTGACAATAGGGGACAAGCTCAAGGAGACGACTGCAGGGCTAGGAAAGGTGTACAGTGTCGCGCCACGTGCCGAAGAAGCAATAATAGGTGGAGGACAACAGGCCAACTCGGTGCTGTGGATAGATAGCTACACAGGTAAGTGGGTAGGATCGTCATACTACTCTGAGGGCTTGCCGTGGTACGTAGAACGACTTAATACACAATCTGAGAGTGTGGGTAATAAGCTCTCCTCTGGATATAGATGGC
>JBAKGE010000101.1:0-7058 GCA_037191085.1 Porphyromonadaceae bacterium
GGGTTTGAGAAGTTTGAGCAAGCTCCGGGAGATGGTGAAGGACAGGGATTACCGTCTATCACCCTACCCATAATGGTCAGTTGATTATCCTGAGTGATAACCAAATCCTTATCAGAGGCATTAATCAAATCGCCGATCACACGCCCGTCTGAGCCCCCCTGTGGCATATTATCGAGGTGCAAATCTGCCTTGGCAGGTTTGCCGTTATTGTTTTCAGCAGTGGCAAACTCCACATCCTCTTTGATAGATGGGACTCTATTATTGGTCCAATTCGCTGGTACATTCCATGCGTTTACATTACCAGGAGTACCTCCTATCCAATAATTCTTTACCCTTACGTACGCAAAGTACGCATTACCGACAGGACTCCTCCAGCTGATACCGACTTCTCCGCCATCCGGAGTAGAGCCGGACACAGATCCCTCAACCAAACGATAAGTCTCACCTTCGTATTCGATAATCTTTTTGGATGGGGTAACGGAGAACTTCTGTCTATTGGGATCAGTTATACTCTTGTTCATCTTTATCCACTTGGGAGCTATGTGTTCTCCTCCAGTGGGAAGAAAGAAATCTTCGTTCTGCAATACCTCGGCATCCTTCAAGGAGCTAACTACAGAACCATCGAGTTTTATTGGCTTTCCCTCTTCGTTGACCAAGACATAATGCCGTTTTATGTACCCGTAGCTCAATTTCACTGCGGGACGAGGAAACTCTTTCCTCTGGTACTTTTCGCCATTAGAATTCGTAAAGTCGAGCGAAGCCGACATATTGGTGTCAAACCCGCCTGCATCCGGAACACTGCCTGAAAGAGGATTAATATGCCCCTCATTCTGTATATCCTCCATACGAGCATATACACGGTAAGTCAATGTGGCATAATCATGCTTTCCCAACGTTCCGAGATTCCATGAAATCTTTCTGTCTCCCGCATTGTAGGAAACCGTACCCTGCGATACTTTAATTTTACCTGTTGTATATCCTCCATTATCTATGACAAATCCGGGGGCAACAATATCCTGAACTTTACCTTCTGACAATCCCAACCTTATGGTTTGAGCAATATTATCAAATATCGTAATCAAACTTACCGGATGAGCATAGTGATAGTGATCCCTTGAGGTTGCTATCCGAAGAAGAGCTTCATTCGCTACTTCATGAGTATCCAGTCCAATAGAATGCACCGTAATCCCTTTGTCTTTAGCGAATTTTGCTTCATTAACGGCGGCATTACATGGGAAAAGATAATAATAACTTCTGCCTCTCGGAAACCATTCATATACAGGAATATGCGCAGAAACATCCCAAGGAATATCCTCCCAACTATTATCATAGCGATAATCGCTTTCTCGAAGATCACTTCTTGAATACAATCTATCCCCACTCCAGCTATTGTCAATTAAGTCCACCAAATCATCACCCTCATGAGGTGCAATAAAAAGATTCGAATCTTTATTTTTCAGGAGATACTGTATGTTTGCTTCCCCATCGGCCAACAATACAATATGCTTCTGAGGAGCGGAAGAGTTTTCCAATAATTTCCGTGCTCGATATATACCGTCTTGAGTATTCGTAGCCCCGGTTGGATATATGTTGTCTATCTCTGAGCTTAACGCATAGATATCTTTTGTAAAATCAGACACAACCGTAGCCCTTTTAGCAAAAAAGACTAAGGCAACGCGGACATTCTCTGTATTTAGACCAGACGGAAGCATCTTTCTTATAAATTCCTTGGCCGCAATCGTTGCATACTTAATGCGATCTCCTCCAGATTCACCCATTGAGCCCGATGTATCTAGAACCAAAACAATATCCGCCTTCTCCGGTGTGGCATTTCCCGTTTCAACCCGAAGAGTCACATCCCACGCATTAGGATTATCTAATGCTTCCGGATTGGGCACCGGGCTAGCGTACTTCTTCACCTCCACCGGAACTACCGGTCTTCTTGTCTGCTGCGCCTGTCCCTGAAACGGTAGAATAGCGAACACAAACACCACCGCAGCAATCCATGAAAAGAATGGCCTCACATAAGACTCTATATCTGTTTTTTCTTTCATAATCTTATTAAATCAATCTACTGAAGAATGAAGTGTAAAGAGAATACACCGCGAATACTCAGATCTCTATATCATAGGAATACCAGTGATTGCGCTCTATCTTGTCGGGCAACGGTACTGCATGGAACTCGGGACCGAACTCCGGAGGTGGGAGAAGTCCTCTATCAATGGGATATAGAGCGATCTGTATCGCCGCACCCTTGTGGTCACGCTCGTTGAGGTAGGTGATTGCTTTGAGAGTAAGCACCCGCCCTTGGCTATCGAGCTTATATCCAAAGCCTGCATCCGGAGTGGGAATAACATCATTGAGTGACGCTCCCCATGTCTGCCAACCCGCCACTGACGGCCACACGTCATCAGTAGAATTGACAAGGTCATCAACCTTGGAGCCGGGTTTGAGGATATAGGTGCGCTTGTCGAAATTGACGTATCTGTACCTGAAGTTATCCAAACTCGAGCCACTTCCTTTCCCTTCTACTCTGTACTTGTCACTGAGCTTGATATTGAGTTCCACCTTAGCCACTGTACGTACGAGCGGAACAGTTTTCAACTGATAATTCGTCCGAAAGTTGTGATTCTTATGTCCCGACATTAGGAAAGGAGACCTGAGCTGGTCCGACCATGGTCTCTCGTTGGCAACGAATACCTCCTGCAACGCCGAAACGGTGCTGACACCATCCAATTTCGCTTTCGTCAAAGCATCGACATTGGCTACTACGTACACCTGCCGATCCCCCGCTTCTTTCTGGGTTATCGGGAGGACGACTTTCTTCTCAGTCACCACCCATGTAGCCCCCGATACGGAACTGTTGTCGATGTAGTATCTTTTTGGATGTGTCCCTGCATTGTCGAACAGCAAGAAATATAGATTGTCTATTTTCTGCTCTGCTGCACTGCCCGGCTCATTGGCCGCACGTAACTCCCCGTGGAAATCACTTACGCTGAATGAGATTTCAACGGGGTGATCTTCATTATTATTCACCCCATTGTCTTTCGAACAAGCCGTCAAAAACACGCTCGACAGTAATGCGAGAAAAAACAATTTACTCTTCATGATAATAATTGTCTCGGTCTTGATTATTTCTTGCTAAATTCTTTGGCAGCCACGGAAGATGTACCCTTATTGTAGTAAACCTTCATGTAGACTTGCCCAGCTCCTACTTGATCTTTATTGATCTTGAACGATACGGTAGCTCCGTCTGTCAACTCCTCAAACTCGACGGTCGTCTTGTGAGCATTGTCATCAAAATACGCTCCGTTGCTTGCCTCCAACGTAACCCTATGTGGCGCACAATTATGAATGGTATTGGTAATATTTACCTTGCCGTCATCATCCGCCTCCACAGTGAACCCATATCCCATATAGAGTTCTTTATTGACCACATTCCAGTGGGTTACCGAGTAGAATATCTCTACTTGATTGGGCAGATTCTTTATATTGTACTTGTAGTGATGGTTCCGATATATGGTATACTCCGGCTTTGAAGTAGCAATGATCTTACCCTGCGCAAAAAGCAGATAAGCCCCCCCCGGTATCGCTCCACTATGGGTAATAATGGGGATCTCATAGCTCTTCCCCCTTGTGTCCGTAATCCGAAAATAATTGATGGGTTTATGATCGGACGAGGTCAACGTATTCCACGTCTTTGACGCCTCCACATAAGCTGCGGGCATATATGCTATCCAACTGTTCTTTCCGTCCACTCGCTTCATCTCTATGTCACTCTTGTACTCGGTCGTCGGTACACTCTGGGGAGTAAATGCAAACTTTCTGCTTGCATTTCCCAGTTCCACCTTGGCCACATATTCTGCATCATCAGCCTCGAAAATCACCTCCAACTTAGCCACCACACGGACGAGCTTGACACAATCTTCTTTCGTCGTTTTGTCGACGGGATGAAACGGCTGTGGCCGGTATGCGGTACCTCCTTTTGTGATGGTCTGATTGGTATACACACGCGCCATCGGGAATCCCTTCCTGTCCGAAGCACCGAGATAGAGATCGGCATACGCGGGAGAAGTGCTACCATCCGGAAGCTCGCGGAAACTCTTCATTTGTGCCTCCATCTCCGAGCGAGAACTGACAGCCTTGAAGGCTTCTTTCATGTCCGGAAGCAGGTTGGCAACGAAATAGAAATCACGCTGCCCGGGAGTCATCTGTGACAGGAAAGCAAAAGATTTGTCACCTCCGCTAAAGTTTTCCGTGTAGTACTGGGCCACCTTCTCACCCGTAGCATGGTCGAAGACTACCATCGCCAGACTGTGTACATGGTCCTCGAAGTCATCATTATCCTTATTAATGGATTCCTTCCCGTCTATATGAGCAGCCCTCGTAGTGATGGCGAGATGTACCAGACCCTTACCGTTGTCCGGCTGCTCTATCTTGTCTGTCGGCTTTTGACACCCTCCCATCGCCATGGCGAATAGGAAGATCGCGACATATTTTATTTTGATATTCAGCATACCTTATCTATTTTATGCTTAGTACTGATGTACGGCATTTACTCTCCTGATCATTACCCGCACACGCTATCGATGATCCGTGTAGTTACTCCCTCTCCTCTGTCTATGATATGATCACCTATATAAAGTCAAGGAATTTCCAGTTCAATCTCATAACTATGAACCATCCAATCGTTCACATAGATTGCCCAGCAATAATATGTACCGCAGTTGAGACACTTGTCTTTGAGTACGAACTTCACGTTGAAGTCGTTCTCACAGTCCAGATTCACATTATGATTTTTGATCAGGATGCTACCTATCAGGTCAGTCTTCCAAATAACGTCCCCTGTTTTCTTGTTTCGGATCAGGATTTGATTATCGTATCCCGTCTTCAGTTTCATCAGCGAATAACTCGCCGTCAACTTGTTTTTGTCGAATGAAATTGCCGAGGGATAAGTCAGTATCTCTTGCTTCAGAGGCATCGATCCGTCGATATTCATCACACCATTTCCTGACGTTATCTCTATATCAAAATCTTCCGGTGCAATATTCTTAGCCAGTGATTCGTGCAGCTCTACCTCTACATTCAGTCGGTTTGTCACCTCCCTTAGATTTACGGCAGTATGCTTGTACGTCGTCCCTACTTCGGTGGGATCCTCCAAGAACACGGTAGGGCTCTCACCCTGCCATACCTTATGATTTTTCAACGCTGTCGCCGCATGCTTGTTTGAATTCAGCGTCAGCATTACATCTTTCTTTGTGGTTACTCCCTTTACAAAGGTTCCCTGCGTAAAATAATCATTTACACCTGCCCAGCTGATGAAAGAGAAATATCCGTTGGACACAGGCATCAGGACTTTGTAGTCTTTGTCCAATAACACGTTCTTCTGCAAGACGTCAGATACCAATACATCCTTGTCGTCAAATGCAAAAACGCGCAAGTCAGATACTTGACCTATATACGTAGAATCTACGGCACAAGGTGTCTTAGAGTAGAATTTTACATACACACCCTGAGGACATCCCGAAAGGTCTTCATAAATCATATTACATCCTCCAAGTAATACCCCAAGGAGAAGCACTACCAACGCTGTCTCGTTTCGTAAATTCATCACAAATAGTCCTTATTATAATAAAGAATAAAGGAGGAGAGGAACCCTGACACTCGGAGAGGAACCCTCTCCTCCTATTTTGAATTTTTTCAGTTGTTACAGAGTATCTCAGACTCTTAAAGCCTCATGAGGATTAGATCTGGAGATCAATTTCATATGAGTGAACCGTCCAAGGAAGAACCGTGATATCCACACTCATCCATGTTTCAGGAGTGGTCAGAGGATCATCCGGCTTGATTGGATTTTCCGGTTCATCAGGATCGTTAGGTTTTGGATCAGGATTGTTATCGTCATCATCAGGCGTTTTAGGATCATCACCAGGAACAAGAGGATTCCAGTTCGTACCAATGCTCTTGAAGCCTTTGATGTGGACGTGGTAGATGTGGTTGCGGAGGACAGGGGAATTGATAGGTTCTGCGACATTGTCAGGATTGAGCCAAGCAAAATAAAGCACCTTACCGCCTGTATACTTAGCAACCTTCTGCTTAGCCACGCCATTCTTAGCAGGATCCTGTGCATTCTCTTTGCTGATATAAAATTTACCATTAGCCCCAAGGAAGAAGTCTTGTCCTTCCTGATAGTTATCCGTCCCATCAGCAAAAGTCTTAGGAGTAAAACGAGCACGAACCAATACGTATGCAGTATTGCCCTTGTTGAATCCAGTAGTATTCTTGTCCCCAATTGCGTGGTTTGTAGGCAGAATGAACTTACCATTCACCGCATTAGCATCAAGTCCCAAACTCTGAAGTACCTGCTCCTTATTGCCTCCTCCACTATTAAGCGCTTGATATGCGGCAAGAGGTGGTACAGCCGTACCACTGATTTGTTTGGATGCTGTCTCCTTATACTCTTCCCACAAACCAGAGTAGTCATATCCGACAGGAGCTGGTGTATAGTAATCACCATTAGTAGGCTTGAAAGCATACTTAGGAGTTTCGAAGTTAGCCTTACGCTGCAGGTAGAAAGAATCTTCTCCCTGTGCAAGCACCCACTTAACGTCAGTGACCGTACCAATTTCTTCGTTGGTGACAGGTCTCGTTACTTTATACGAAGCTTCTTTCGTAGTAACCATGACACGTGCAGAAGCTCTCTCTACTTTAATGTGTGCCAAGTTTGCGGGACCTGCTACGGCTTGGGCTTCCTTGACGCCATCCTGCACCTCAAGAGCACATTCTTCACTATTAGTCATAGTAATAACGTCCTCTGCTCCCTTTACCTTAGCAATCTTGCTTGCAGAAGTAGATACCTGTACTTTCTCCTTGCCTGAATTGGCCAATTTATGTACCTCTTCTTTAAACTTCTTTTCAAAATCAACTGCACTTGAAGTCGCTAAGGTGCTGATAATATCCGGTGTTCCATTGATAAGAGCATATACTCTCTTTTGACCCTTGGTAGTCTTAATGCCCTTCTTGGGTTTCAACACACCACCAGCAAGGGACTGAAAGTC
>JBAKGE010000102.1:0-7021 GCA_037191085.1 Porphyromonadaceae bacterium
GCAGGCGCAGAGAGATGACGGTCAATCACTATACCTATGGAGCAAGGCATCTGACGGATTATCTCGTCGCTGCGGTCACGGAGCAGACTTGCGACATTAAAGAGGGCGGTGGTAGTAGATAGTGGGATGCCAAGACGAGACTTGTATTTCCTGTGTAATGAGCGGAGTTGTTTGTCCTGCGGTAGGTCTGAGAAGTCGAGACTTGCCCCGAAGAGAAATAGGTCGGCGGGTGTTTCCTTTGAGACACGTACCATTGTATTCATGGGGGAGTCTGTGACCTCATAGCGCTCTATGATATCATGACCTGTGCGCTTATTGAGCTGATGAAGAGGGCGGAAACTCTCCTCTCTAAAGTGCTCTGCTTGTAGAGGGCTCACATCGGTGCCTACGGTCATGTGAAGCCCTGTGACCTCTATAGTTGTGGTCTTCTGAGGGAAGAAGGTATCGAGGATATTGAGAATCAGCATACCTGTCGTCGTTCGACCGAAGCTGAAGACAATCCTGTACGCATCACGGATAGTTTCAGTTTTCTCCTCCTTCCAGAGACGATTCGTAAGGTCGATGAGGGGAGTGGTGATGAAGGTAGTAACGAGTGTCATGATCACGAGCATCGCATAAATCACAGGTGATAGTATCCCGAGCTGATAACCCATGGAGAGTACCACGAGCTCCATTAGTCCACGAGTATTCATCAGAATGCCGATGTAGAGACTATCCCTGCGACTCTCACCGACTACCCTACAGCTGACGTATGTACCTACCAGCTTACCAGCTATGGCGACCGTGATGATGATGAGCGTAATCCACCAATGTGTCGGGGTATTGAGCAGACCTATCTCTGTCTGGAGACCACTGGACACAAAGAAGAGGGGCAGAAAAACCGATAGTGATACATCCTCTACCTTCTCGGTCATGATACGGCGAAAATTGACATCTTCGGGCATTACCACCCCAGCAATGAATGCCCCGAAAAGCGCGTGAAGACCGAGTACTTCGGTGACATAGGATGAGACGAGTAGCGTGAGGAATATGAGAGCTATCAGTCCGAGATTAGCCACTTCCTTGTTATTGTACGCTTTACCAATGATTTTGAAGAGAGGCTTGACCACATAGAACATGATCAACATGTACGCTGCGGCGAAGAGGACTGTGAAAAGCGCACTCATGGGAGCACCTGCTTGTGCGATTGCCATGATGACTGCTACGATGCACCATGCGGTGATGTCTCCATTCGCTGCTGACGACATGGATATGATGCCTATGTGGGTATTCATCTTTCCCTGCTCCTGAATGATGCGTGCAAGTACAGGAAAGGCGGTTATACTCATCGAGACTCCTATGAAGAGGGCAAAAGTGAGGAGTTGGCTGTGGGCCCCTGCATAATCATGGTACAAGAACAGCGCCAGCACAGCTCCCATGATAAAAGGAATAATGATACTGGTGTGGGAGATGATGAAGGCCTTTTGAAAGTTTTTCTTGATGTCGCCAAGGTCAAGTTCCATACCGATGACAAACATGAAGAAGATAAGACCAAATTGACTCAGAAGGCTGATATTATGGAGTGATTCGACAGGGAATAGGGAAGAGTATGCTGACGGAAAAAATAACCCGAGTACCGAAGGGCCAAGAATAATACCAGCCAATATCTCACCGATCACAGAGGGCTGCCCTATCTTCGTGAATACCCATGCCACCATGCGAGCAAATATGAGTATCACTATCGTCTGAAGGAGTAAAAGCCCAAAGGATGAAGCGATATGCTCTTTCACAAATCCTACGAATGTGTGGAAATTATTCACCAGACTGTCCGTCAGTCCACCGCGACTCTCCGCTACTTGTATAGCGCCAGGTTGCAGGGAAATACCTACAACTACGGTAATACTAAGTAGTAGCATTGAGAGGTAGAATATGACTTTCTTCTTCTGGCTCATCCGTTAGCTTGATTTGTGTTTCTTATTCGTCAGAGGATAGGTCAAGCTTGACGTTGTCCTTGCCCCTTTCTACGTATCTTTTTTGTAGAGGGTGAGCTGTCATCTCTTGATATGCCTTGCGGTTGCGGTAGATGTCTATGGCTGCGTAGATCGCATTGCGTAGAGAGTCGGGATTGGCTTCTCCCTTACCAACGAGGTCATATGCCGTGCCATGGTCTGGCGAAGTGCGGATCACAGGTAAACCGGCCGTGATATTCACACCTTCATTCATCGCTATGAGTTTGAACGGGATCAATGCCTGATCATGATACATTGCGAGGATGCCGTCAAACTGCTCGTATCGGTGATTGCCCCAAAATCCATCCGCAGGATAGGGTCCGAAAGCATATACACCCCTTTCCCACGCTTCCTGTATCGCGGGAATGATGGTAGTCTGCTCCTCAGTGCCGATTAGCCCATTCTCTCCTGCATGCGGATTGAGTCCTAGCACGGCAATGCGAGGCTTGACGATACCAAAGTCCTGTATCAGTACTTGTTCGTACTGTAGTAGTGTTGAGAGGATCTTTTCCTTAGATAAGTGTTGTGAGACCTCGTGGAGCGGGATATGACGAGTCAACAGTGCCACATTGAGCCTCTGATTATTGCTGAACAGCATCAGTGGATGCGTTCCATTGTATGCGTCCGCAAAGAACTCGGTGTGACCACTGAATCTAAATTGCTCACTCTGTATTGAGTCCTTATTGATAGGTGCAGTTACCACTGCCTGTAAGTGCCCTGCTACCAGATCCTGACGTGCATCCATCAGCGCACGTGCAGCGAGTATTCCCGCGCTCTTCGTGCTCTCCCCTGGTTTTACACCATCGTTAGCACCGGTTTCCTCTGTGAGTACCATATTAATCATACCCCCCTTTGCTTCAGATGCCGAGCGTATGAAGTGAATGGGGGTCGACACTTGTATGTCGAGCAGCTTCTTGTAGTAGTTGTATGCTTGGTTTAATCCGTATATTATCGGGATAAATAGCTCATGTATCCTATCGTCCGCCAATACTTTCAGGATCACCTCGTACCCGATGCCATTGTAGTCACCATGGGTGATCCCTATTTTGAGTAGGCTGTTGTCCATATTTGTATCTTCCTTGTACTCTTACTTCTTGTCTTGTCCCTTCTGTTTGCCCTCTGTCTCATCTGCATTGTCAAACTTGTGTGTCTCGAAGTTGCTCCCAGCTGGCCTCAGGGTGTACAGTGCACTCTCTGCATACAGCATTAAGTTACGCTTCTTATCTCCGGGAGCATATATGAATGCTTCGGCTACTATGACCCTTTGCGTCATGCCATCTAGTACGGCGTGCATCACGAACGGGCCTCCCATCATATCATTTTCCATGCTCCACAGACCTCTGATTTCTGCTCTATATGCATCGTTGTGCGTCATGCCTTTGAAGCGTGGTGTCACTCGTTTCTCTGTTGTCATGTACGAGCCTTCATATTGTCCTTTCACATTTGCTGCCATGACAGAGTCGCGCTTGTGCACCAAGTAATCGAGACTAAAAGTGTTCGTATCCCTATAAGGAAAAGTGTATACCACGATGTCCATGCGTTTGTTTTGGTCCATGTTTGACCCCCATACGAAGTCCTTACCTATTTGTAGATATTCCATCTCGACGGGAGCGTTAATCGTAACATGCTTGATGGAATCCTCCACCAGTTTAGCCATCTTGGATGAGTAGGTCCTTTCCAGTAGATATCCCCACCTCTTTATCTCTTCATTGTACACCATTTTGGACAGCATGTTTCCTCTCAGACGCAGTAGCTTGTAAAACGACTCCACACTTTCCGACTTAGCATGCATGATGACCTGCCCCTTGGCATAGTCATCGCGCGAAATGCCCACAGACGGTTGAGTGTACATTGTATGGTCAATCGAGACGTATAAAATGTTGCGGAGTGAACGGTACATCGATGTGAAATTCTTGTGCGTTGTGAACATGATGTCCTGCATAGGCTCTTTCTGTGGCAGTATCTGCACGGGTTGACCAAAGGCTATGCGGATGCTGTCTCTCAGTTCGGAGGTATCCAGAGAGTCAGGCAATACTACGGCTAGACTGCTGGGGGCACCGCCAGCTCCAAATGGGTTCTTGCTATTGCCATCCTTGCAACCCAAAAGTCCCGTCATCAGCAAAAGTGACATTCCTACCACCTCAATGTATCTGACGCATTTCATCTTAATCTATTCTGTATCTGGTGTGAGACAATGCTTGTATGAAAACGCAAGAGGAAAGTAACAACTCTCCTCTTACAAATGTACACAAAAAACGTGGTTCCCTCCATGCCTTGTGCTACTTAAACATTCTTATGTCTCGGTTGTGTTCTGCCGTTACTCCCACTCAATTGTTGCAGGCGGTTTGGAGGAGATGTCATATACCACTCGATTGATGCCGGGTACACGGTTGATGATTTCGTTGGATACTTTAGCTAAAAACTCATACGGTAGGTGCATCCAATCAGCGGACATTGCATCTTTGGAGGTTACGGCACGTAGCGCTATTACCTGATCGTAGGTGCGCTCATCTCCCATAACCCCTACGGAGTGAACAGGGAGCAGTATCGCTCCTGCTTGCCATACTTGATCGTATAGGTCGTATTCACGTAGCATGTTAATGAAGATATGGTCGGCCTCCTGTAGAGTTTTGACCTTTTGCTCGGTAATGTCGCCGAGAATACGTATCGCCAGCCCCGGTCCCGGGAATGGATGACGGTATACCATGTGACGAGGCATACCTAATTCTACGCCTACTTTGCGTACTTCATCCTTGAAGAGCAGGCGCAAAGGTTCCACCAATTGCATCTTCATCTCTGCGGGCAGACCGCCTACATTATGGTGACTCTTGATCACTGCTCCTGTGATGGATAGTGATTCGATCACATCGGGGTATATAGTACCCTGCGCCAGCCACTTAACGTCTGATAGCTTGGCTGCCTCAGCGTCAAAGACATCAATAAATCCCTTGCCGATTATCTTGCGCTTCTTTTCCGGGTCATCCACACCAGACAGTTGGCTGTAGAAGTACTCCTTCGCATTGATCCCCTTGACATTCAACCCCAATCCCTTGTACAATTCGAGTACGTCTTCAAATTCATTCTTGCGGAGTAGACCGTGGTCTACGAAGATGCACGTCAGGTTATCGCCTATAGCCCTATTGAGCAATACGGCGCATACGCTCGAGTCTACGCCACCACTAAGGGCGAGAATGACCTTGTCATTGCCCAACTTGTCGCGTAATTCTTTTACAGTAAGGTCTACGAATGAGCCCGGAGTCCAGTTTTTCTCAATTCCGCAGATATTGATGAAGTTTTGTAGCAGTACATTGCCCTGCTCGGAATGGTGTACTTCGGGGTGAAACTGCACACCCCACACGGGCTTGTGACTGCTACGGTAGATAGCTACAGGGATGTTGTCCGTTGTTGCCAGTACCTCAAAACCCTCAGGTAGGTGTGTGATTGTATCGCTGTGCGACATCCATGCTTGGCTCCTTTCATCTATGTCTATTAGCAGAGGATCATTGCCATGACCGTGCAACTGCAGGTGAGTACGACCGTATTCACGCGTCTCAGACTTCTGTACCTGACCGCCCAACTCATGGGATATTAGCTGAGCTCCGTAGCAAATACCGAGTATAGGCAGTCCTCTGCTGATTAGCTCTTGTACATCGAGGCGAAAGGCATCACTTTGGTTCACTGAGTATGGGCTACCCGAGAGGATGATGCCACGGATCCCTGTGAGATCATCGGGGACGGCATGGTAGGGGACGATCTCGCAGTAGACCCCGAGATCACGTATACGACGGCCTATCAACTGTGTCGTCTGCGAACCGAAGTCTAAGATTAGAATCTTTTCTAACATGTTATAGATGAATAGCTGTTATTGTGTATGAAAAAATGTTTCGGGGATGTTCTATTTATTTCACCTTCTCCTCTTCAATGAGGTAGGGGCGTAGCCGCTTCGTTCGCTCTACTGCTTGGTTGTAGTTCCATTCCTCTATCTTAGCCTGGTTACCCGATAGAAGCACAGGCGGAACCTCCCACTCCCCATACTTGGCCGGTCGGGTGTATATAGGAGGAGCCAGCAGGCTGTCCTGAAAGGAATCCGACAGTGCGCTCTGCTCGTCGCCTATAGCGCCCGGTATCAGGCGCACCACAGCATCAGTTATCGCAGCAGCGGGGATCTCTCCCCCTGTGAGGACGTAGTCGCCGACGGAGATCTCTCGTGTGACTAAATGCTCGCGTATGCGGTGATCTATGCCTTTATAGTGACCGCAGAGGATGATGATATTACTGAGTAGGCTCAGCTCATTCGCTACGGGTTGGCTCAGAATTTCACCATCGGGAGATGTGTATATTACTTCATCGTAGTTACGCTCGGACTTGAGGGCGGTGATAGCCTTATCCACCGGCTCTACCTTCATGACCATTCCTGCAGCACCGCCAAATGGATAGTCGTCTACGCGCTTCCATTTGTCTGCTGTATAGTCTCTCAAGTTGTGCACCACGATCTCGGCTAATCCTTTCTCTTGCGCTCTCTTGAGTATAGAGGTGTTCACGAAAGGGGCCAGCATCTCGGGAAGTACGGTCAGGATGTCTATGCGCATATCGTCGATTACGTTACATTATATCTACGGCAAAGGTACAAAAAAACGATACATGGTTCCGCACTTGATGAACCATGTATCGGTCTATTTTCGTTTTGTTGCCTCGCAGGGACTCGAACCCCGAATTCAAGAGCCAGAATCTTACGTGTTGCCAATTACACCACGAGGCAATAACTCTCTTGCTCGCCTAAAGCTCCGCAAAGGTACAAAAAAATACATTCCCTCCAAACTTTTTGCTTCTTTTTTGCTCCCTGTGTGTAACCTGTTAGCCCGGTATTCGTAGAGACCTGAAGGGAATACCCGTTCAGTTTTGATCCAATCAATCTGATTTTTTCGAACTTTCGGAGCAGACCTATTTACTGACCTGACTGGTTTCAAAAAAAGCTGAATCCCATTTTGTCGAGTTTATATCTCCTCTTGATCCATTAGTCTTTCCCCGCCCAG
>JBAKGE010000021.1:0-27100 GCA_037191085.1 Porphyromonadaceae bacterium
CTCTGGGTCATCGCTTCGTCGACAACCCAGAGCTTTCTTCGGTAACCTCTGGGACATCGGCAAAGCGACGACCCAGAGAAATTTAACCCGGCTTATGGCTCCCAGTACTGGGATATTGAAACAGACCACCCTGCCGACACACGCATAGTGTCGGCAGGGTGGCGCTATACAATCATTGTGTATGAAATCAAGGATTATTTACCGTATCTCTGCCTAAGCACGCTCACCATGTCCGCAGACATAGATTCGAGGTCATAGGTAGGACTCCATCCCCACTCCTCACGCGCGCAGGAATCGTCGAGTGAATTGGGCCACGATTCTGCTATCGCCTGACGTAGCTCGTCGATCTGGTACTCCATGGTGAAGCCAGGCACTTGACGCTGCACGGCTGCCGCGATCATCTCCGGATCGAAGCTCATGCTGGCAATATTGAATGAATTGCGGTGTTTGAGCTTGCTGGGATCTGCTTCCATGAGGTTCACCATAGCATCGAGAGCATCGGGCATATACATCATGTCCATGAAAGTTCCCGCTTTGATAGGACATACAAAGTGTCCATCCTGCACAGCCTTGTAGTATATGTCCACCGCATAGTCAGTAGTGCCACCACCGGGAAGAGCTACATTAGAAATAAGCCCCGGGAACCTTACGGAACGAGTATCGACACCGAAACGCTTGTAATAGTAGTCGCTAAGAAGCTCTCCAGCGACCTTAGTCACACCGTACATAGTCTTGGGGCGCTGGATAGTATCCTGCGGGGTCTTATCCTTGGGAGTATCGGGACCAAAAGCACCGATAGAGCTGGGAGTGAATACTGCACATCCGCACTCACGAGCGACCTCAAGGGTATTGAAGAGACCGCCAAGACCTATATTCCAGGCAAGTTGTGGCTTGGCTTCAGCTACAGCTGATAGAAGGGCAGCAAGGTTGTAAATAGTATCGATTTTGTACTTGGCTACCACATCCGCGATTTGCTGCGCATTGGTAATGTCAACGACTTCGGCAGGACCACTCTCGAGGAGGTCACCCTTAGGGGCTGCTGCAGGGATATATCCTGCGACTACGTCTCCATCGTACTTACGGCGGAGATGCATAGTCAGTTCGGAGCCGATCTGTCCTGTAGAGCCAATGATTAGAATATTTTTCATACGTTGCGTATTTAATGGATTAAATAGTTTTTTCGTTTCTCAAATCATTGCACAAAGATATAAATAGTACTCGATAAAATAAAGAAGTGAAAGCTCTTTCTTAGAGTCCAGATCGCCGGAGCAGTGCATCGACTGTGGGATCAGCACCCTTGAAGTTTCGGTACAGCACATCCGGATCCTCGGCATCACCACGCTCGAGTATCTGTGTACGGAATCGAGTGGCAGTAGCCTTGTCTCGAAGACCAGCTTGACGGAACTCCTCAAAGGCGTCTGCATCAAGGATCTCAGCCCACTTGTAACCATAGTAACCAGCAGCATACCCACCGCTGAAAATGTGAGAGAAAGAAGTACTCGTGGCTGTATCATCGACATGAGGGAGGAGACGAATGGGGTCATTGACCGCTCGCTCAAGTTCTGTGATATCAGTGGGAATCTGCTCTGGATCCCACGAATGCCATGCCATATCCAGGTATCCGAAGCCAAGTTGACGAATGCAAGCGTAGCCTTCGAGGAAAAGGTTATTACGCTCAATGGACATGAGCATATCGGGAGGTATCTCTGCTCCCGTCTCATAGTGACGCGCAATCTTCCGGAGAAACTGAGGCTCAAGTAACCAGTTTTCCATGATCTGCGAGGGCAGTTCCACGAAGTCTCGCAGGACATTGGTGCCACTGAGCGATGAGTAGGGCACACGTGTGAGAAGTCCATGCAGACCATGCCCAAACTCGTGGAAGAGCGTTCGTGCTTCTCCTAATGTGAGGAGGGACGGTTTGTCTGATGTGGGAGGGGTGAAGTTCATGACCAAACTAACGACAGGACGTACATCAGCATAGGCTTCGATATAATTGGTCATCCAAGCCCCAGACCTCTTGCCCTTGCGGGGATGAAAGTCCGTGAGGAGTGTACCGACGAGGGCACTACCTTCCATGACGTCGAAGACCTGCACATCATCACGATAAGGCTGAAGGTCATGATTTTCGATGAAGGAGATCCCGTACAGATCAGAGGCGAGCTCAAACATAGAGCTAAGCACACTCTGGAGCTCAAAGTACGGACGTGTCTGCTCTTCATCGAAGCTGAGTACCTCCTGACGATATAGCTCTGCATAGTATGACCAGTCCCAGGGCATAATCTGTTCTATGGCATCATGTTCGTAGGCTATTCGCTGGATCTCAGCCACCTCTCGTTGAGCCAATGGCATGTAAGCATCCCGTAGCTGGTCGAGCATAGCATAGACGGACTTGGTGTCCTTGGCCATCCGCTTGGAGAGAATCATATCGGCATATGTCTCATAGCCCAGCAGAGCCGCGATGCGACGACGGAGCTCCACGATCTCCCGAACGAGCATTATATTGGAGGTAGACTTGGTGGCATCAAAGCCGAGCGCACCGCGATCTCGATAGATCTTCTCTCGGATAGCCCTGCTGTCACAGTACTGCATGAGTGCCATGTATGAAGGGGCACTCATGTCAAAAATCCAACCCTGTACACCATCCTCTGCAGCCTTTTGGCTAGCTACCGTAAGTGCTGACTCCGGCAGTCGCTGTAGTGCTTCGGCATCCAAGACAGATAGACGGTAAGCATTTTGCTCCTTCAACACATTCTGTCCGAATCGGAGGGTGGCCAAACTCAGTTTTTTGCGAAGCTCTTTCAACTCTCTGCGGACTGTCTCATCAAGAAATGTTCCCCTATCTCGATAGGACTCGTAGGTACGAAGAAGGAGGCGTCGCTGGATATCTGAGAGATCATCCTGTGGCTGATCATAAATCTTCTTTACCTTATTAGCAATGGTCAGATCCATATTGACTTCGTTGGAGACATCGGTCAATTCCTCCATCAATCCTTCGGAAAGCTCCATCATACGGTCATCGGCATCGCAGGAAAGAAGATTGAAGAACACAGCCTCGGTAACCTCCAGATGACGTCCCGAGGACTCGAGAGCTTCTATTGTGTTGGCAAATGTCACCTCTTCATCCGATATCGACTTGAGGGTTTCGATCTCTGACTTATATTCTGTCAAGGCATCCCGTACACGCTGAACAAGCGTATCCGCATCTCGATAGGTGAATTCCGGGAAGAGCCTATCAGAAGGGCTGTATATTCCGTCCATTTAACTATAGGTTGATCTTCTCTACTCTACGCTCGTGTCTCCCCCCCTCAAACTCGGTACTGAAGAATGTTTCTACCATTTTTCGACCAAGATCATCGCTGACAAAACGACCAGGAACACTGATGACATTAGCATCATTGTGCTGGCGAGCAAGGCTGGCGATCTCTTCCGTCCAGCAAATAGCAGCTCTCACACTGGAGTGCTTATTGAGTGACATGCTGATACCATTAGCAGAACCACATACGGCCACCCCCCACTGGAGACGACCGGAGGAGATTGCCTCCCCGAGCTTGTGGGCAAAGTCGGGATAGTCACAACTGTCCTCACTATAAGTCCCAAAGTCTTCAATCTCTACATCTGGAGCCCACTGAGCCAAGAACGATTTGAGGATTTCCTTCATGGCATAACCGGCATGGTCAGATGCAAAGCCGATCTTCTTTACGCTATCAAGTTTCATAATTTCCAATGCATCCTAAGTGTTATTTCCCGAGCAGAGCAAGAACTTGTGCTGCCACATTCTCTGCGGTGAACCCTAGTTTTTCATCGAGAACAGTGTATGGAGCCGAGAATCCGAAAGACTCAAGACCAAAGACACGTCCTGTATCCTCCGGCACGAGTCCCTGGAGATTGACAGGCAGACCAGCCGTAAGACCAAAACGAGGGATGCCAACGGGAAGTACCTCACGTTGGTAATCTTCAGATTGGTTACGGAAAACTCCCTCACTGGGAATAGACACAACATTGACCTCAATACCCTTAGCAGAGAGTAGCTCTGCACCTGAAATCAGTGTAGAAACCTCCGACCCCGTAGCTACGAGAATTGCCTGAGGATTGGACACGGAAGATACGACATATCCGCCAAATTCTGCTCGTAGACTCTTCTTGTAGTCGTTAGCAGGAAGATCTGTGATATTCTGGCGGGAGAGGATGAGACCGGTCGGGCTGGTAGTGTTCTCCATAGCCATTTTCCACGCTACCGTGGTCTCGTGGACATCGGCAGGGCGAAGGACAAGCATCGAGTTCTTGCCTGAGTGATTCTTCAGCTTTTCCATGAGGCGAATCTGAGCTTCTTGCTCTACGGGTTCATGGGTAGGACCATCCTCACCGACTCGGAATGCATCATGTGTCCATACGAACTTGAGTGGCTGTTCCATGAGTGCCGCAATGCGAATCACCGGTTTCATATAGTCGGAGAAAGCAAAGAACGTACCACATGCAGCTACGAAACCGCCGTGCAGGATTATACCTAAGCAGACTGCGGACATGGTCAGTTCAGACACCCCAGCATTCAGGAACTGTCCACTGAAGTCACCCCGTGTGATCGGATGCGTTTTCTTGAGGAAGCCATCCGTCTTATCCGAATTGGAGAGATCGGCACTTGAGACAATCATGTTCGGTACGCGCTCTGCAAGATATCCTAATACCGTAGCCGATCCTGCGCGTGTAGCTTGGTTTGCTTTCTGCTGTACTTCCTCCCAGTCAAGTCCCTCTACAGTAGGTTTCAACCACTTTTCCAGTTCCTCAGCATCCTCAGGTTGACCTGTTTTCCATGCATTGAAAGCCTCCTTCCATTCCTTATAGTTCTGCTTTAGTTCCTCATTGCGCTTGGCATAAAGTTCCTGTACTTCAGGGAAGATCATGAACGGATCATCCGGATTTCCTCCGAGCCCCTCTATGGTGGCTCTCACGTCGGCACCTGCAGCCGAAAGTGGCTGACCGTGGGTGGATACCTTACCCTCAAAGCACACTCCACCTTCGGCTACTGCACCCTTACCCATCACGGTGTGTCCGATGATTAGGGCGGGTTTACCCACTACTGCTATTGCTTTATCCAAAGCCATTCGGATCTGATCATGATCATTTCCATCTATCTCAATAACCTCCCAACCCCATGCACGGTACTTCATCGCCACATCTTCGCTAGTGACATCGTCTACCATAGTAGACAGCTGAACATCATTAGCGTCATAGAACATAATCAGATTATCTAATCCAAGGTGACCGGCGATACGGCCAGCTCCCTGTGAGATTTCCTCCTGCACGCCCCCATCTGAGATAAAGGCATAGATGCGCTGACGCATCAGGTTTGCACCAAAACGTGTCTGCATCTTCTTCGCCGCGATAGCAGCACCCACGGCAAGCGTATGTCCTATACCAAGAGGGCCAGAAGTATTCTCGATACCACGGGCTACATCCAACTCTGGGTGACCAGGGGTCACACTCCCCCACTGACGGAACTCCTTCAGTTCCTCCATACTCAATAGCCCTCTTAGAGCCAATCCACCATAGAGCATCGCAGACATATGACCTGGGTCGAGAAAAAAGCGGTCACGTGCTATCCAATTGGGCTCTTCCGGACTTGACACCAAATACTCAGAGAATAAAATCTGGAAAAAGTCCGCTCCTCCCATGGCACCACCAGGGTGACCCGACTTTGCTTTTTCTACCATTGAGAGTGCGAGGATACGCACATTATCTGCCGCTAATTGGCTCAAAGATTTGTTAGTCATAACAATAAGGAATTTGGGTCTTGTATTGTGTATTGAATTTATTTACTGGACGTCTTTAAGGTTTTCCCTCTGTTGGGCAAAGATACTTTTTTCTTTTGGATTAAAGTCCGAATTGCAGATCAAAAGGATAGGGAGAAAATAGGTATCTTTGCGCAAATAGATAATGTATGTCAACGAAGAATACCAAGGTAAGCACGAAAGTGCTAATCAAAAATAAACGTGCCTCCTTCGACTACGAGATTCTCGATACTTACACTGCGGGGATATCACTATACGGCACCGAGATTAAGTCCCTTCGGCTGGGCAAAGCATCCTTAGTGGATACATTCTGTTTAGTCGAAAAGGGTGAGGTGTGGGTCAAAAACATGTACATCGCAGAGTACTTTTACGGCACATACAATAACCATGCTACACGTCGTGACCGCAAGTTACTCCTACAGAAAAAAGAAATCCGAAAGCTGGAAGGCATGGCTAAGAATGTCGGGATTACCATCGTTCCTCTTCGTCTCTTCATCAACGACAAAGGACTCGCCAAACTAACCATAGGTGTAGCCAAGGGAAAGAAAGAGTACGATAAACGCCAGTCTCTCAAAGAGCGGGACATGGACAGGGATATCAGGAGGGCGAAATACAAGGATGTATAAAAATTAAAATCATGACTCGAGGTGGAAATAGCGCACAGAAACTGAAGCTGTCACAAAAGCTATCAGCACATCAAGTACAGCTGATGCAGCTGGTGTCTCTGCCTTATACAGAGTTATCCGAGCGTATCAAAAAGGAACTAGAGGACAATCCCGCTCTCGAAGAAGGAGCTGAGATTCCCGATGATACCACGATTGAAGGTGAACATGAGGATGCCGGAGACATCACGGAGCAAGATATGATGCTCGGTGACTACGCAAACGAAGACGAGGTGCCAGACCGTCAGCTCTCCCACTACGACAGTTCTCGTACCCCGGGCTCAGAGATGCCCAATGCCGATGAACCTACACTGGTGGAGTCACTCATGGATCAATTGCTACTGACTACACTGACGGATGAGGAAATGGAAATCGCAGAGTTTGTCGTCGGTAGTCTGGACTCTGATGGACTGCTCCGCCGCGATAACCTAGGGCTCCTCGATGACATGGCTATCTATCGGGGGCTTTACCCCGAAGAGAGAAACCTCGACGAAGTCATCAATACAATCAAGACGCTTGAGCCTGCAGGTATCGGCGCTCGTTCACTACAGGAGTGCCTGCAGATACAGTTGACGCGCAAGCCCCATACCCCTACCACAGATCTTGCCCTGAAGCTCTTGGGCGAATACTTTCCTCTCTTCAGTACCAAGCAGATAGATCAGATCATCTCCCGCAGTGGAGCTTCTCCTGAGGAGCTTCGAGAAGCCAGCAAACTCATCACCACGCTCAATCCCAGTCCGGGTCTTGACTTCCAGTCACGTCTAGAGAGCACTCTCCGCACCGTGATACCAGATTTTGAAGTCACTGAGCAGGGCGGAGACCTCGTTGTCACATTGTATCACGGTGATATACCAGAAGTCAGAGTCAGCAGAGAGTTTGAAGATCGGCTGAGCGCTTACACGGGAGACTTACGCAAGCTCCCGCAGGATCAGCGAGAAACGGGAAAGTTCGTGAAGCAGAAAATCGAAGACGCACAGTCCTTCGTCGATCTCCTCAAGATGCGTGAACAAACACTCATATCCACTATGATGACAATCGTAGATCTCCAGCGTGCCTACTTCATGTCCGGCGACACACGTAACCTACGTCCCATGATCCTCAAGGATGTCGCCGAGCGTACCGGCTACGACATCAGTACCATATCCCGTGTAACCTCCACCAAGTACGTCAGCACAGACTTCGGCACGTATCCTCTCAAGTACTTCTTCTCCGAGGGAACGGTCAATGAGGACGGTGTCGAGATATCCACTCGTCGGGTACGTGAGCTCCTGCAGCAAATTATCGACGAGGAGGACAAGCGATCGCCGCTCTCGGACGAGGCCCTACGTGAAGAACTGAAGAAACATGGGTTCGATGTGGCGCGGCGAACTATAGCGAAGTATCGCGAACAAATCGGGATACCAGTTGCAAGATTGCGAAAAGAGTTCTAAATTTGTCTCTGAATGCAGAGCCTGCCTGACCAAGCAGAAAGACAGTATAAAGGTTCAGGATAGAGACAAAAGTACAACCCATAATACATTAACAAATTTCAAACTACTAATTTATGAATTTCCCAGAGAATCTGAAGTACACCAGAGATCACGAGTGGCTCCTCATCGAGGGTGACAGCGTTACCATCGGTATCACAGACTTCGCTCAGAGCGAACTCGGTGACATTGTTTTCGTAGACGTAGATACCGTGGGTGAATCAGTAGATGCGAACGAAGCATTCGGATCTATCGAAGCTGTGAAGACCGTATCTGACCTCATCACTCCCATCGCTATCGAGGTGACAGAAATGAACGAAGCTCTCGAAAACGAACCAGAACTTGTGAATAAGGATCCATACGGCGCAGGCTGGATTGCTAAGGGCAAGATTGTGGAATCAAGCGAAGCCGAAGATCTCCTCAGTGCTGAAGCATACAAGGAACTAATCCAGAAGTAAATTCTCAAAAGTACCCGCACACTTTAGAGTAGCGACGTAGTCCTGATTGCTCGGTAGCAGGAGACTACGTCGCTAGCCTTTTTAAGCCTTACTGCATATCAATATCCCAAGGACAAACAAAAGAAACCAAACGCCATGAATCGTTCTCCACTCGTTAGCGTCATCATGGGTAGCACCAGCGACCTCCCCGTGATGCAAAAAGCCCTCGACCTCCTCGAGGAAATGGAAGTACCCTTCGAGGTACAAGCTCTCTCCGCACACCGCACCCCCGATGAGGTAGAGTCTTTCGCCAAAGGAGCTGAGGGCAGAGGAGTCAAGGTAATCATCTCCGCCGCAGGAATGGCGGCCCATCTATGCGGTGTCATCGCCTCCATGACCACCCTACCCGTCATCGGAGTACCCATCAAGTCCACACTCGACGGCATGGATGCTTTGCTTGCAATAGTACAGATGCCCCCAGGTATACCTGTAGCCACGGTGGGCATTAATGCGTCTCTCAATGCTGCACTCCTCGCTGTACAGATGCTCAGTCTCAGCGATGAAAAGATAGCACAGAAATTTCGAGACTACAAGATAAGCCTCAAGCAGAAAATCGTCAAGGCCAATAATGAATTACAGGAACTTGGAGGATATAAGTTCAAGACCAATTAATCCTCTTTTGGCACAACCTGTAGTCAACGATTAGCCTAACTACCCCAAAGGTAACATCCCACGAATTCGGTACATTCAGGGGAAGGACAGTCAGATGTCCTTCCCCTCGTTTCGTTTAATGACATTCCTCATTCCTTATACCATATGCCATGCATTTTGACCGGATATGTCACAACCCCACGCTGCCTTGGAGACAATCCGAATAATGATAAACCATAGTGGTAAAATAGGGAATGCACAGATTCTTTTAGTCTGGGAATAGTTATTTCCCGCAGGGCACTATCCCTACATGTTTCTATAGCTCCCGCAATACTTAGATGCACAAAACATTGCTCCTTGTCCAAAAATTTCTCTGGGTCGTCGATAAAGCGATGACCCAGAGCTTCCTTTCGAAAGTACTGGGTACTCTCCGAATCGATGACCCAGAGCTTTCTGGCCCCTTACCTCGGACGCATAGAAAATGATTCACCCGGACATCGGAGAGCATTTCTCTTAAATCGAAAATTTCATGCGATCAACATTATCCTCCCGAGAGAAGCGTATAATGCACGGGATAATAGTCGTTTCGCATACTTTACGGAATCTCACGTCACATTATGCATGGACCGGACGACGAAACAAACAATTGAGGGAGCACCGACGTCGCTGTCGGCACTCCCTCAATCACATGATATTTGGTAGTTTCCTGTCTCTTTTATGCAGTCACACGCTCAAGTTTCTTCATCACGGAGAAGATAAAGATAGCGGAGAGTAGACAGCAAGCGATGAGGACGCCCCAGAATGCCACGAGTGGCATCTTGTCCCAGAAAGAACCCATAACCCCTACGAGGAGGTTACCCACTGCAGTGGCTGCCAACCAGCCGCCCTGCATCAGACCGGCATACTGAGGTGGTGCCACCTTGGATACGAAGGAGAGACCCATAGGACTCAAGAAGAGCTCCGCAATCGTCAATACGAAGTATGTGCCAATAAGGAGATTCGGCGTCACGAGCATACTGCTGGGACCATCAAGCGTGCTGGGCGCTGGCAGACCAATAGAGCCTACGAGAAGCACGAGAAAGCCAAGGGACGCCAGCACCATACCGATACCTATCTTGCGAGGAGCGCTGGGCTCCTTACCCTTACCTGCGAGGTAGCCGAAAAGACCTACGGTAACTGGAGTCAGAAGAATGATGAAGAAGGGATTGAACTGCTGGAAGATCTGAGGTGTAATATTCTTGACTGCAGGCATCAACTCTGTGATAGGCTTGATGTCAATGAAGTAACCGCCTACAAGACCGATAATGCCGAGCACCACAAGGAGAAGTCCGGTCTTAGGGTTCTTCTTGCCGCCAAGGAGACCAAAGGTAGACAGGTATACACCGTACATAAAGCAGATGAACGGGATCAACATGAAGAGTGAGAATGCCATGAACTGACCGGCCCCGACTTTGCTCTGAGTATAGTCACGCGCAAAGAATGTCATGGTCAGACCATTCTGGTGGAACGACATCCAGAAGAAGATAACGACAGCAAACACGAGGGCGAGAGCAATGAGACGCTCCTTGACCTCCTCCTTGCCCATAGGAGCGATCTCTGCGTGCCCAGCTGCTGCCTTGGCCTTCATCTGAGATGCGGTGACGTCAGCAGGCTTCCATGTGCTACGGAAGAAGAAGAATATGAGAATCGAGATCACCAAACTAATACATGCGACAAAGAACGCCCAGCTATAGGACTTGGAGAGCGTAGCACCTACATAGTGGCTCCCGAAGTTGCGCTCAAAGTCCTGATCACCGGGAGCCAGTGTCGTAGGCACCTGTGCGGTAGTGATGCGTTCGCGAATAGCGTCCTGGGCAATCTTGTCGTCAGGGTTGCGGCTGGCCATGAGTTCATAGTCCGCTTCGGACACCATGATAGCAGGGTCAGTGATCTTATTCGCCTTGGTGTACTGACGAAGGCCGGCGAGACGGAGATTAAACATCACATTCCGGAACTCTTCCTCAAAAATCACCCCCTTGCTCTTTTTCTTCTTCGCAATCATCTTATCCTGATCTGCGGGAGTAGCAGCAGCGTACTTAGCATCATTGGCAAAGAATTCGGCGACGAATGCATCCTTATTGACGACCTCATCATTGAGCTTCACATAGTTGGCGGGGATGGCGGCATCGTATGTAAAGCCCTCCTGTCCCAAGATCTGCTGAGTGATATAGTTGCCCATACTCGGAGCGAAAAACGCGCCAATGTTGATAAACATGTAAAAGATAGAGAACGCCATATCACGGTTCTTGGAGTACAGAGGATTGTCATACAACTTGCCCACAAGAGCCTGGAGATTACCCTTGAAAAGCCCCGTACCAGCTGATATCAGTACGAGAGATAAGAACATGATAATCTTGCCCTCCGTACCGCTGCCGAAAGGCATTCCAAGTAAGAGATAGCCCCCGAACATGATAAGAATACCGATGAAAATGGTTTTCCCGTACCCCAACCACTTATCAGCGATCATACCACCAAATACAGGCAGGAAGTAAACAAGCGCTAAGAAGGTACCATAGATCATACTGGTATCAGCAGATGAAAAGCCAAACTTCGCCTGCATGTACAAGGTCAGAATAGCAAGCATGGTGTAGTAGCCGAAGCGCTCTCCCATGTTTGCTAACGCGAGGACGATGAGTCCTTTTGGATGATTCTTTGCCATACTAATTTAATGTAGTTGCTGTAAAGATTTAAGTTATTTAATAATTGAATAAAAAGTCTATTTGGGATTGTGTTACCGATACCCTCCTTGGCAAATATACTATTTTTTCTTTATTTTTGTGCCTACGTTCAATGCAGACTTGACAATGATAACATTTGCAAAACATATTCGTGAAATTCTTTTGTGCACAGGGTTCTTCTGGTGCCTAGGAGCAAACGCTCAGGTTCGAACCCGTGAGTACAATACGGGTGCGATGCCCTCCAATAGCATCGTGTACGCCCTGCCCGAGACAAGAGTATATGCTGTAGTCACGATCAAAGAGGAGAGGAAAACACCCGGAGAATTGTGGCAATATGCTCAAAGGTATCTAGGAGTCGATACCCCGATTGATAAAGCTCAGACAAAGTTCACTCTTGAGACAGTGGTCATCGGTACCTACGGCGTTCCGTCAGATTCACTGCGATACTCTGTAGAATTTAAGAGGAATAGTTCGGCGACAAATGTAACCCTGACAAACAACAACCTCCTACTGGCTATCAATAGTCCAGGTACTGAATACAACGACATTCCTCAAGAGTCAGTAGAATCGGGAATTGCTGACAGTCGACCAAGTACACTCCAGAGCCTATCTCCCGAGTACATTCAGGCAACGTCAATGGGAAGAAAGGCAAAAATCGCAGCAGAAGAAATATACCGCCTGCGAGAAAGTCGTACTGCTATCATCAGTGGGGAGAGTGAACAACCATTTCCTGACGGCAATGCAATGAAAATTGCCATAGACGGACTGGATCGAAGCGAGAGGAACTTAACGGAGAGATTTACCGGCAAAATGGAGACGATTATCCACAAGAGATTGGTTGTAGATCTGGACCCTACTGTAGAGGGACGTCGCGTAGCATTTCGCTTCTCCTCAGAAGAGGGACTTCTCCCAGTCGACGATCTCCGTGGTGAGCCTGTGTACATGGTGGTCAAAGTGACCGACCAAGCTCCACTCTTGGACGAGAAAGAGCAGAAAAAGAAGGAGCGCCAGCTACGTAATGGAGTAGTGTATAATGTCCCCGGCGAGGCTATGGTACAAATTACGGACAACAGGGGTAGAGTACTCGTGAGTCGCACCCTGGCAGTCGCTCAGTTGGGAACCCAGGAAGCTCTGGAATCAGACCTGTTCACGAACAATAAAGTACTCACTTCTGTGGTTTTTCATCAGAGCACAGGTGGCATCAAGGAGGTAAAGAGTGTAGAGAAGTAAGGGTTCAAAATGAATCGGAGAGAAGGGAACATACAACCCACACGCATAGTCTTCTGTCGGTGGAGTCGTAATCCAGCTGCTGTATTTCACAGTCGCAGGGCAGTGGTGAATATCTCTCGCATAAGAGCCAATGTGCTTGACCAATTGGTTAGGAAGAATTCCAGCACTCGTACGTCGCAGTGCCATATGGATTTAGATTTATCCTACTACTCTCTACAGGAGGATGATCCGGACTTGTCCTCGTGTATGGATCCCACCCTACAGGTAGTAAACACAGGAGACTCCACGCCTCCTCAATCAAGACAAAAGACATTAGATTGCGGTCACACCGAATAGCGACTGTACACACTATTGCGTGTCGTCGCTATTCGGTGTACTTTTTAACAGCACAAGGAAATCAAAAGAAAAGTATTTGAAATGACATCTGACAACATCTTCGACAAGATTATCGCTGGTTATCGCATAGAGAGCCAGGATGAACTGATAAGCGTAGTAGAGCAGACACCACGCGAAGATCTCTACGAAGGCTGTCATCAGATTACCTGGAGCCTCATCGGCAATGGTTTTGATACTTGCTCTATCATTGACATCCGTAGCGGAGGATGCCCAGAGGACTGCAAGTGGTGTGCACAGAGTGTTCACTTTAGTACAGGATGCCACAACCACGATATCCTACCTATCGAAAAAGTGAAGGAACAAGCCATACATAATCGGAGCAAAGGAATAAAGAGATTCAGTCTCGTCGCAAGCGGCAAACGCCCCTCAAATAGGGAAAATAGCCATTACGAGGACATCTACAAAGCCATCCGAAGAGAAAACGATATCCACCTCTGTGCCTCTCTCGGATTGGCTACCCGCGATCAGCTCCAAAGGCTGTATGATGCCGGATGCACCACCTATCACTGTAATATGGAGAGCGCGCCAAGCTACTTTCCTAAGCTCGTAACCACCCATACACAGGCAGAGAAGGAAGAGACAATAGCCAATGCACGTGCTGTGGGGATGCGTGCGTGCTGTGGCGGCATCATCGGTATGGGCGAAACGAGAGCACAGAGGGCGGAATTTGCTCTCTACCTCGCTTCACTAGGCATTGAGAGCATACCCGTCAACGTCCTGCATCCGATTGCTGGTACACCTCTCGGTACGAGGACACCATTGGAGGGGGATGAAGTCCTACTTTCGATATGCATATTTCGCTTGGCTAATCCGACAGCATTCCTCCGCTTCAGTGGAGGAAGGGCACTGTTATCTACCGAGGTACAAAAAAAGGCACTGTACATAGGTATTAATAGCGCCATCACAGGAGATCTCCTTACGACCACAGCCTCTATCACGGATAGAGATATGCTCCTATTTCGAGAAATGGGCTATGACACCGAGAAAGATACCACATGGGAAGTAATCTAAATGTCCCGACATCCTTCAGAACAATACCAACATGATGACGAGTTCCGAACTCCTTGAATGGGATCGCGCCCACCTCTGGCACCCCTACACTTCTACTATTGACCCGCTTATGGTGTACCCAGTACAGTCAGCCAAAGGGTGCACAATCACGCTTGAGGATGGGACAGAACTTCTCGACGGTATGAGCAGCTGGTGGTGTGCCATACATGGATACAACAATCCAGTACTCAACGCGGCAATCCACCAGCAAGTAGACGAACTCTCCCACATAATGTTCGGAGGATTTACCCACCGACCAGCTGTCGAACTGGGACAATTGTTAGTAGAAAAAATCCTTCCAAAGGGCATCGACCGCCTCTTTTATGCTGACTCTGGCTCTGTATCCGTAGAGGTTGCTATGAAGATGGCGTTACAGTATCAGATTGCAATGGGTGAGAAGCAAAGAATCTCATTTGCGACCATTCAAAGCGGCTACCACGGTGACACATGGCATGCAATGAGTGTATGTGATCCGGTCACAGGGATGCATGGTCTTTTTGGCAGCGCACTCAGAACGCAGTTTTTCGTTCCGCATCCAAGGAGTCCATTTCACGGAGCGTGGGATGATCGTGACCTTGACCCAATGCGCCAGCTCCTTGAAGAGCACGGCACAGATATAGCTGCAATCATCGTCGAACCAATAGTACAAGGAGCCGGAGGAATGTACTTCTATCGTCCGGAGTATTTAGAGGGTCTACGCTCACTTGCCGATGAGTATGGTGTTCTTCTGATTTTCGATGAGATTGCCACTGGATTTGGTCGTACCGGTCAGCTATTAGCCACCTATTGGACAAAGATTACCCCCGATATCATCTGTCTCGGCAAGTCGATTACAGGTGGATACATGACCTTTGCCGTCACATGCACCACACAGGAGATCGCTGACGCGATATGCAGCGGAGAGGCCGGATGCTTCATGCACGGCCCCACCTTCATGGGTAATCCTCTTGCCTGCAGTGTGTCGATAGCTTCTATCCGTCTGCTCCTCAGCCAAGATTGGTCTACGAGGGTCAAAGAGATAGAAGGGTTACTGAGTACTGGACTATCCTCCCTCTCGAATCATCCCGCTGTACAGCAGGTGCGATGCTTGGGTGCGATAGGGGTCGTAGAAATGAAAGAACCCGTGGATATGAAAACACTTATCCCTAAGTTTGTAGCTCAAGGGATATGGGTACGCCCGTTCGGTAAGCTGATCTACTTAGAGCCACAATTCATGGCTATCAAGGACGAAGAATTGCAGAAACTAATAGCTGGTTTACGTAACGTCATCGAATCATGAGTAGCTACGACGATAAGCTAAAACAGCTCCAAACCGAAGGACTACATCGAACCCTCCCTGACCTACATATCACAGGCAAGTATGTGGAAATAGGGGGTAAAAAACTCCTCAATCTCAATGGCAATGATTACCTCGGACTCCTTGACTGCCCAGAACTCTGGGAGGAGTTCGTAGATACGTGTGCAAAGTCCTTTACCCCCAGTAGTGCCTCTTCTCGGCTTCTGACAGGCAATGACTCTGTCTACACAGCATTCGAGAGACTTCTCACAGAAGAGTACCACATGGAATCGGCTCTCATCTGGGACAGTGGCTACCATGCCAACTCCGGAATCCTCCCCGCTCTTGCGGATCACGACACTCTCATCATCGCAGATCGACTGGTACACGCCAGTATCGTTGAGGGCATAAGGCTCTCCAAGGCGTCATTCGTACGATACAGACACAATGACCTGGATCATCTGGAGCAAATCCTAAACTCCAGAGCTCACGAATACGAGCATGTATGGATAGTGACGGAGGGAGTCTTCAGCATGGACGGTGATAGAGCACCCCTCTCAGAGATTGTAGAGCTCAAGCATCAGTTCGGGAGCGTTCACCTCTACGTCGACGAAGCCCACAGCGTAGGTATTCTGGGACATGGATTAGGTCTCAGTGCAGAGCTCGGTCTGCTGTCTGAAGTAGATATCCTCATAGGCACGCTAGGAAAGGCTCTGGGATCAGTAGGAGCTTTCTCCCTACAGTCCGAGACCATTCGCCACCTCCTGATTAGCCGGGCACGTCCATTCATCTTCTCCACCGCCCTCCCTCCCGTAAGCATTGCATGGAGCATGTTTCTCTTTCGGAAAATACGCACCATGGAGTGCCGTCGCCAGCATCTCCGTCACCTCATGGAGGTGATGAGCCAAAGTGCCAGCACACCGCTTTCATCACCGATTACGGCAGTTATCATTCCCGGTATTGCAGAGATCACGGCAGCCGCCGAGGCTATGCAGTCAGCAGGATTCTACGTCCGTCCGATACGCAGACCCACAGTACCAGCTGGCACAGAGCGCCTACGTCTCTCTCTCAATGCCGCCATGACGGTGGATGAAGTCAACTCTATCAACCACATACTAACACAATGGAGATAAACTACACTCGTGCGATAGGCAATGAAACCCTCCTTATTTTTCTATCCGGTTGGGGCACCACACCCGAGGTCGTCCGTCACCTACCATTACCTCTGGGTTGGGACTATTTGACCATACACAACTACACAAATCTCTGCGAAGAGAGTCCTCAAAACCAACTTCGGGATATCCGCTTCCTGCAATACAAACAAGTCTATATCGTGGCATGGAGTATGGGTGTATGGGCTGCCGAGGTGCTGCGTGAGCATCTACCACTACCTGATCGTGCCATAGCAGTAGCCGGAACTCCTCGTCCCATGGATAACCTCTACGGCATCCCGGAGCAGATATTCAGAGGCACCCTCGAGGGGCTTGATGATGACAATCGCTCTCGCTTCAATCGTCGCATGTGTGGGGGCAAGAAACTCCTGTCCGTCTACGAATCCTTTGCTGCCAGGTCCACAGAAGATCTCCGTACGGAGCTCCTCTACGTTTACCAGCATACCAGTAGTATCCTACCGATCCTATACCCCTGGACACTGGCTATCATCGGTGAAAAAGATCTCATCATCCCCCCAAAAAATCAGCAGAGATACTGGGACAAAGCCGGCATACCCACTGAGACGCTCAATGGCGTGGGACACTACCCTTTCCTCAAATACAGTACTTGGTCAGAATTACTTCACTTATGACGAGTAATAGAGAATTAGTCGACAAAAATTTGATCCGAAGACGCTTCGGGCACTCGGTTCCCCACTACGATCAGGTCGCTACACCTCAAAAACTCATTGCCGAACAGCTGATCGGTCACTACCCCTCCGACACGCCCCTCCTCTCCGAAGGGTGTGTCTTCGAGGTTGGCTGCGGCACGGGCATACTCAGCGAACTACTGGTCAATCGTTTTGACGACGGACGGAGGTCGTTCGTCTTCAATGACCTAAGCTCGGAGGTCGAGCGTACCCTGCGGATTAAGGTCGGTGCTCGCCACACGTTCTCTCCCGGAGATGCAGAGCGAATGGAGTGGCCGCAGGACACTGCACTCATAGCCAGTAGTTCCTGCATTCAGTGGTGGCATGCCCCACTGTCATTCATAGCGAAAGGAAGTCTGTCCCTCCGATCAGGGGGCACTCTACTCTACAGCACATTCCTCCCCGACAACCTCTCCGAGCTTCGCAACGTCACCGGACGAGGACTCCACTACCCTACCACAGCAGAGCATCACATTGCCCTACAGGCGGTAGGATTCAGAGACATCGAGCTACAGACGAGTAAGACGACCCTTACATTCGATAGCATCATCCCCCTACTCCGACATCTCAAACTGACAGGAACCAATGGTATAGATGCTAAAGGTTCGCAGGGCTTCTGGTCACCAGAGAGGATCGAACGCATGGAGACAGACTACAGGAGTATCAATGCTCTTTCCCCCAATGCACCACTTCCCCTCACCTACTCAGCTGTCCTCGTGTGTGCTAAAAAGAAATAACCGACTCTAAAGAATACATAAAAGCCATGATAAAAGAACTCCTCCCCGAATCAGTCTACTTCGTCACCGGCATAGACACCGATGCTGGTAAGACAATAGCCACCGGATACCTTTCCCACATGCTTCTATCCGAGGGTGTAAATACGATCACCCAGAAGCTGATACAGACAGGCAATACCGGACTGAGTGAGGATATACAGAAGCACCGCAAGATCGAAGGACGTGCCCTCACCGAAGATGACCGAAACGGTCTCACTTGTCCCCTCGTATACTCCTATCCCTGTTCTCCACACATGGCAATGGCAATAGATGGCAAGGACAATGAAATAGATCGATCCACTGAAAGCACCAGAGCACTGCGTGCCAAGTACGACAAGGTACTCCTCGAGGGTGCAGGTGGGCTCATGGTACCACTGACCGAATCCTACCTCACAGCAGATTATATCCGTGATCAGCACCTGCCTGTGATACTCGTCACTACGGCCAAGCTCGGGAGCATCAACCACACGCTGCTCAACCTTGAGCTCCTCCGCATCCAGAGCGTGCCGGTGGCTATGGTGGTATACAACACCCATATCCATACAGACAGTGTCATTACTGCAGAGACCGAACGCTACCTCCGCCTGTGGCTCAGCAAATATATGCCCGGCACATCACTCATTACCATCCCTTCGATAGAGAGCGACTAAAGCCCTGCGAAATACAGAGAAAAAAGCTCTGGGATGTCGATGTACCGATGACCCAGAGCTTTCTTTCTCGACGACCCGGAGGTCTCGATATCGTTCTCTGGGTCGTTGTCAGCACGTTCGGCACACTTCTTTCGGACGGAGATACGCATAGGCATAAGTCAATTCTTATTTATCTTCTTTTAGGGAAATACGTTAATTCGTCCTTGTGTACTATCGAAAAATTGATGATATTTGCGTGACTGTTTACTGTGGCGTTCCGTGCGTTCAATGCCTGTATTTGGGGCGGATAGTCACGCTTACTCAAGTAGAATATAAATGACAAAACAGCGTAGCTTCATGCTCAAGATAAAAGAAAGGATTGCAGTGGTTCTGCTCGGAGGATCTCTCCTCGGAATGGGAGTGGCGTCATCAAGTGCACATGCGCAGGACATGCTGTCGTCTCCGCTGTCTCGATATGGCCATGGCACCCTCGCAGATCGTTCTCCGGTAGCGTGGAGGGGGATGGGTGGCGTAGGCATCGGAATGAATAGCAACAAAGTCATTAACCTCAAGAACCCCGCAGCTTATGCGTCTTCGGACTCTCTGTCATTCCTTTTCGACATAGGAGCGTCCGTCAATATGGGGTACTATAGGGATAATGCGAATAGGAAGACGACCTTCCTCGGCGGACTTGATTATGTAGCAATGCAATTTCCAGTCTTTCGTGATCGTATTGCTGTGAGTTTGGGGTTGGTTCCTTTCTCAAGGGCCGGCTATGGACTATCGACGTTATCGCAGGTGCAGGACGGTAGTTCTACCTCTCAGGTGGTACAGTCCTACAAGGGGTCCGGCTCCATGCAGTCGGCATACTTCGGTATAGGCGGTAGGGTATTCGGGGGATTATATCTGGGTACCAATATCCGCTACCTTTTTGGCAGTCTCACACATAGCTACACCTCCATCCCCAATGACGTGTATGGAGGAACCATCAGAACCTCTTATGGTGTGAAGCTAAGTGACATATCACTGGACTTCGGTGCTCAGTATCGCATATTGCTGAACGATAAAGATAAAGATAATCTACTCATAGGTGTGACCTACACCCCTCAGTTCAGGGTACACCCTAAGCTGGCGTATGTGGTCAATCGAAGTACCTCGTCCAACTCTGGGTCTGGGTCCACAATCATTCGACCCGACATCACCACCACGACCTCTGAGCCGGTAGGTGCGTTGCCACACCAAATGGGTGCTGGTTTTTCATGGAACAGAACAGACAAGTACACGCTGGCAGTAGACTTTAGCACTGCACTGTGGAGCAGAGTTCCCAACATCTTCGCGGCCGATGGTGTCGGCCTTCGTGACACGTACAATGTGGGAGCAGGCATGGAGATCAAACCCGACCTCTACTCCCATAGGTATGTCAATCGTATCTCGTATCGCTTTGGTCTCAGCTACGGAACCTCGTACATGAATATGGATAAGGTCGGTAGAATTCAGACCTTCGGTGCCTCTGTCGGACTAGGACTACCGATAGATCTTTACACCTCCGAGCGCAGCTCGATGGTAAATCTGTCCTTAGAGTATTTGCACACAATGCCACAGCAAGCAAAACTCTTCAGCGAAGATATGCTGAAGCTATCGATGAGCATTACATTCAACGAGACATGGTTCAGAAAACTTAAAATATACTAACAAGTAAACCATTAGGCATTTGCTCCATCCAAAAGATACAAGGAGGGCAATGCAAGACTGACAATTGTAGTAAGTGTTCTGAAAGGATCGGACAAACAATCAAAGCAAAGAATATAAAAAATGAAGAAGTTACTAGTATCACTTTTCGTACTCTCAATGAGTACTATCGCTTTCGCTCAGACTGGTGTGCAGGGCAATGCCGCATCTGGACAAGCCAGTGACAGCATCGAATGCGTGAGAAACATTGTGTTCTTTAAGACTTATGCCAAGAGCAATAACTACGTGGACGCCTACGACTTTTGGAAGAAAGTGTATGACAACTGTCCTGCGGCAAGCAAAGACACTTACATCGTAGGATCTAAGATACTCAATTGGCGCATCGAGCAGGCAAAGACCGAAGCTGAACGCAATGCGGCGATCGAAGAGCTCATGGAAATGTACGATAATCGCATTAAGTACTTCGGTGATGATCCCAAAGCCGGTAGCGACTACATCATGGGAAACAAGGTACAGGACTACACCAACCTACTCAAGGAAAAAGCAGATTACAATAAAGTTTACTCATGGCTTAGCCCTATAGTAAAGGAAAAGGGTGAAACCACAGATCCTTTGGCTCTGTACTTCTTCACCTACTCCTCCATGATCAAGCAAATGCTGGATCCAGCACACAGGGAGCAGTATGTCAAAGATCAGCTCATGGTAGATGGTTACTATACCAACCAGATAGCAGCAGCCAAGGCTCAAGGGAATGATAAGCTCGCAGAGAATTACGCTAACTACAAGTCCAGTAGCGAAGCAGCGTTCGCTGCGAGTGGAGCCGCAAGCTGTGATGTAATGGAACGAATCTATGCTCCTCAGATAGAGGAAAAGAAGAAAGATCTCGGTTTCCTCAAGTCTGTGATAGGGCTCTTCCAGAGTGTTCGTTGTACGGAAAGCAGGACTTACTTCGCAGCATCTGACTACCTGTACCAGCTCGAACCAAGCTCTGGCGCTGCACTCGGTATTGCTCGCAAGGCAATGGCAGATAAGAACTACGACAGAGCTAAGAAGTTTTACACCGAAGCTATTGATCTAAGTACCAGTAGTGAAGAAAAGGGTGAAGCTTACTACAGTCTCGCAACCATGGCTTACAAGCAAGGTAATTACGCCACTGCGCGAACATATTGCAACCAAGCTATGGAAGCACGCTCTGGCTTTGGTGCACCGATGCTCCTCATCGCTCAGATGTACGCAGCATCCGCTACAAGCATATACGATGACCCTATCAAGCAGCGTATAGTGTACTGTCTCGTGGTAGATAAGTGCAATCGTGCTAAGTCAATCGATCCAAGTATCACAGCCGAAGCAAACAAGTTAATCGGTACTTATAGCCAGCACTTCCCTGCCAAGGAGGATGTATTCATGCATCCCGACCTCAATGCAGGTTCTTCATTCACCGTAGGTGGGTGGATTGGCGAGACAACGACTATCCGTACCCGTTAATTGACTTAAGAAGGGCTGAACCATAGGCTCAATCATCCAACTAAGTAGTACAGAAACTTTGGACGACTACTGTAAACCGCAGCCTTCATCAAGGCTCAGAACAAAAAATAAAAGTACGAAGCCAGCATGCCTCCCTCCGGGGTGGTGTGCTTGCTTCTTTTGTTTGCTCGGCATCATGCTTTTCACCGGATGCGGGAAGAAGAGGGCGAAACTCCCCACAACGAATATCGATAGTGTCACATTTACATCACTGACAGAAAACGTAGAAACCCTCATATCCGACAGTGGGATTACGAAGTATAAGCTCAAAGCCAATCTCTGGTATACCTACGAAGAACCGGAGCAGATGTGGAAATTTCCAGAAGGAATATATCTGGAGCAGTTCGACACACTATTCAATATCATAGCATCAATACAAGCAGACACAGCCTACTACTACCAATCCCGAAACCTTTGGGAACTCAAAAATAATGTACGCGTGATGAACCATGAGGGACAGCAGTTTTATGCCGTTACTCTATACTGGGATGAGAGAAACGAGGAGATCTACTCTCACGATCCAATACGTATCATTCGCAAGGAAGGAGAAATGCTGGAGAGTCAATATGGATTCAGGAGCAATCAAATGATGACCAAGTATGAGCTATATTCATCAAGAGGGCATCTCAACGTGAAGGACGATCCAATGGTAGTCGATTCGGTATCCAATACTTCAGAAAATAAAGGTGACTCCATACACTCGTCTACAATGCAACGAAAGGCCTTCACTTCTACTATCAATACGGATTCTATCCGCAAAGACTCGATCCCCAAAGATCACACCAACCTACCATGATAGTACTAGGTATCGTCATATTTCTCCTACTGTCTGCATTCTTTAGTTCGAGTGAGATCGCATTCCTCTCAGCAGATCGTCTTCAGCTCGAACTGGACAAGGGCAAGGGGCGTATTCCTGCTCGTATACTCACATTCCTATATAAGCATCCGGGCAAATACATCACGACCATTCTGGTGGGGAATAACATCATGAATGTCATCTATGGTCTCCTTGTTGCCAAACTTTTGGAAGGGCCATTGCGTTCGTTTATCTCCAATGACTTCATCATCGTTCTCATACAAACGCTGATTTCGACTGCCATAATCATCATCTTCGGGGAGTACATCCCCAAGGCACTCGCTAAGGCACGCCCCAATCAGCAGCTCTTCTACACCTCTCCTATCTTAATCATCATATACATTGTATTTTTTCCCATTACTCTCATCGCAAGTGGTTTGACGACGCTAGTACTATGGATTATGGGAATCAAGCCCGATGACAACGATGTCCTCCCACTTACCAAAGTAGATCTCGACTACTTCATAGAGAAGAAATCAAATACACAGGCCAAGATTGCCTCCGAGGCAAAACTCATACAAAACGCGCTAGAGTTCCCAGACATGAAAGTGCGCGATTGCTTTATTCCTCGCAATGAAATCGCAGCAGTAGAGGAGAGCGATGACCTTGAGACGCTCATTAAGCTCTTCGACCAAACCGGCTACTCCAAGATATTAGTCTACCGAGAGACAATAGACGACATCATCGGCTACATTCACAGCATCGAGATGTTTAAGTGCACTGAAGACAAAACCCCATGGCAGAGCCATATCAAACAGACTATCTACGTCCCCGAGTCACTTTCTATCGAAAAGGTGATGAAGTCTCTCCTCTCCAAGAAAAGAAATATCGCTATCGTCGTTGATGAATTGGGGGGGACGGCTGGTATCGTAACCTTCGAAGATATCGTGGAGGAGATCTTCGGTGACATCGAAGACGAGCACGACAATAGGCGTATTGTCATGCGACAGGAGGGTGAAAATACCTTCGTTATCTCTGGTCGTGCGGAGATAGACGTGATCAACGAAGAGTTCGACCTCCAGCTCCCCGAGAGTGAGGACTACAAGACCTTGGCAGGCTATATTCTATACGTGTACCAGGGAATTCCCGAGCGAGATAGTGTCATCATGCTCTCCCCCAACCTCGAGGCAACCATTCTTCGCTCTACAGGCAATCGGATCACCCTTATACGCTTGACGAAGGTAAAGTTATAAGTATCTTTGCAGCAGAATATTCCATACAAAAACGATATACAATAGACTTATGTACAGAACAGTGACCTGCGGAAGCCTTCGTGCTACCAACGTAGGAGAGACAGTCACCCTCGCTGGCTGGGTAGCCAAAAATAGGGCAATGGGAGGTATGGTCTTCATGGACCTAAGGGATAGATATGGTATCACACAGCTCGTCTTCAATAGCGAGAAGGACAGCGAACTGGTACAAAAAGCAACACACATCGGACGTGAGTACGTCATCCAAGTAGAGGGTGAAGTCACGGAGCGTGCGTCCAAGAACCCTAATCTTCTTACCGGCGATATAGAGATCATCGTAAGCCGACTCACCATCCTCAATAAGGCGGAGACCCCACCCTTCACGATCGAAGAAAACACCGACGGCGGTGACGACCTGAGGATGAAGTACCGCTATCTCGACCTCAGACGTGCCAGTGTCCGCTCGCACCTCGAGCTGCGCCATCGTATGGGATTTGAGATCCGTAAGTACCTCGACAGCCAACACTTCCTTGAGGTAGAGACCCCTGTCCTCATCAAGTCTACACCAGAGGGGGCACGTGACTTCGTCGTTCCTTCTCGTATGAATCCTGGGGAATTCTACGCACTACCACAGTCACCACAGACCTTCAAGCAGTTACTCATGGTCGCCGGATTTGACCGCTATTTCCAGATCGTCAAGTGCTTCCGTGACGAAGACCTACGTGCAGACCGTCAACCGGAATTCACACAGATTGACTGTGAGATGAGCTTCGTGGAGCAGGAGGACATCCTCTCCACCTTTGAGGGGCTGTCCAAGCATCTCTTCAGAGAACTCCTTGGCATCGAGCAGAAGGAAGCCTACCCACGTATCTCATGGCACGATGCAATGAAATACTACGGTTCGGACAAACCTGATACTCGATTCGATATGCGATTCGTAGAGCTCATGGATGTCCTCAAGGGTGCAGGCTTCAAGGTCCTGGACGAAGCTGAGTACATCGGTGGGATATGTGTCAAGGGAGCAGCATCCTATACCCGCAAGCAGCTTGACGCGCTCACTGACTTCGTCACACGCCCCCAGGTCGGAGCCAAGGGACTTATCTATGTCAAGTACAACGAAGACGGTAGCATCAAGAGCAGTATCGACAAGTTCTACAGCACAGAACAACTACAGGTACTTGGACAGCAGATGGGCGCTGAAATGGGAGATCTCGTCCTCATCATCAGTGGTCAAGATACCGAGAAAGCACGCAGGCAACTCGGCACTCTCCGTCTGGAGGTCGCACGTCTGCAGGGCCTCATCAGACCTGGTGATTTCTCATGTCTGTGGGTGGTCGACTTTCCCCTACTCGAGTGGAGCGAAGAGGATCAGCGCTTCTATGCCATGCACCATCCCTTCACCGCACCGAAGCCCGAGGACATACCTCTAATGAAGACCAACCCTGGTGCTGTCCGTGCCAATGCCTACGACATGGTCATCAATGGGGTCGAGGTCGGCGGTGGCTCCATCCGTATCCATGACAGTCAGCTACAGAAGCAAATGTTCGAGATACTGGGCTTCACGGAAGAGAAAGCACAGGATCAGTTTGGCTTCCTCATGAACGCCTTCAAGTACGGTGCTCCCCCTCATGGTGGCATCGCCTATGGTTTCGACAGGTGGGTATCTCTCTTCGCTGGTCTCTCCAGCATACGTGACACCATTGCATTCCCAAAGAATAATGCAGGTCGTGATGTCATGATAGATGCTCCGTCAAAGATCGACGATAGCCAGCTGGATGAGCTTTTCCTCTCCATCAAGCCACTCCCCTCCAAAGATTAATAACCTCAGAGGACACCCCTCGCAGATACCAGAAGCCAAGGCTTATCCCATACGGAGATCAAGCCTTGGCTTCTTGACATATACAAATATCATGACCTACAGACTTAACCCGAAGCAGCGACCAGAGTATTGGTAGAGAATAGTATGCGGAAGAGCCCCAAAAAAGCTCTGGGTCGTCGAGAAAGAAACCTCCCGGTCATCGGTAAAGAAAGTACTGGGAGGTCGAGATGAAAAGCTCTGGGTCGTCGGAAGAGATTATTCGGGGAACTTCCGGGATCGTTCCCGACATCAGCAAGCAGACGCGTACGAGTACAAAAGGGGAATTAGCCCAATACATTGGCATAGGATTTGCTTAGTAATGGTGGAGGGAGTATCTTTGTTTACACAAAATAGAATTAGAATGGTAGATATAGAATTTGACATCGACGATATAGACGAATCCGACATCAAGGGCTACAGACAAATGGTTCCGATGATTCTCCCGGACGATGACTACATAGATTACGAACACGGTATAGACTCTCTCCCCGACGAGCTACCCATCATCCCGCTGCGCGATGCTCTCCTTTTCCCAAAGGTGACCATACCGATTATGGTCGGTAGGGAGAAGAGTCGCAAGCTCATCTCGTATCTGGAGAAGCAGGAGAATAAGCACGTCCTCGTAGTGACCCAGAAGAACCCCGACGAAGAAGATCCCGGGATGGATGACCTGATGCCGGAGGGCGTGATAGCAGAGGTGATGCGTGTGATGCAGGTCAATGACAAGGTACTGACCGTGATCATACAGGGCAAGATGCGCGCCGACCTGACAGGGATAACGACATCTGTACCATTTCTGACAGGTAGATACGTGCCAGTGATGGAGACTTATCCCAAGAGTGGTGATATGGAGTTCATGGCACTGGCAGAGTCTCTACGGGAGACGATGGCGAATATCCTTATGATCAAGCGGGATGCTCCGCCCCCATTCATCGCATCGGTAAATAAGCTGCGTAATCCGGAGATTATCATCAACTTTTGTAGTGCGAACTTCATAGAACGCATGGAGCAGAAGTTCACCCTCCTCCTCACAAGTGACCTCAAGC